>JACRAB010000326.1 GCA_016213575.1 Actinomycetota bacterium | reverse complement strand
GTGCTCGACGATGAGCCGGACCTCGCGCTCCGCGGCCCGGTCGGCGAGGTCGGTGTCGACCCCGCGCTCGGTGCGCCGGCTCGCCTCGGTGGAGAGCTTGTGCCGGCGCGCCGTGCGGGCGATGGTGATCGGGTCGAAGTGCGCGGCCTCGACAAGCACGTCGGTCGTGGCGTCGGTGACCTCGCTGCTCGCGCCGCCCATGACGCCGGCGAGGGCCAGGACGCGGGCCCCGCCGTCGTCGGTGATGAGCAGGTCCTCGGGGTCGAGGGTGCGCTCGACGTCGTCCAGCGTCGTGAGCTTCTCCCCCGCCGTGGCCCGCCGGACCACGATCGGGGCGGTGAGCCGGTGCAGGTCGAAGGCGTGCAGCGGCTGCCCGACGGCGAGCATGACGTAGTTCGTCACGTCGACCGCGAGCGAGATCGGCCGCATGCCGGCCTGCTCGAGGCGGCGCTGCATCCACGCCGGCGACGGCCGGGTCGGGTCGACGCCGCGGACGACCCGGGCGACGTAGCGGTCGCAGCCAGGGACGCCGTGGATCGGGGCGTCGTCCGCGAGCCGGACCTCGAACCCGTCGTCCGTCGGCTTCGGGACGTCGACAGCGGCCGGGTCGGTGAAGGCCGCGCCGGTGCTCAGCGCGTAGTCGCGGGCGACGCCGCGCACGCTCAGGGCGTAGCCGCGGTCGGGCGTGACGTTGACCTCGACGGTCTCCTCGCCCAGGCCCAGCAGGGCGATGGCGTCGGCACCGACGGGGGCGTCGTCCAGCCCCCACTCGACGAGCCGGATGATCCCGTCGTGGTCGTCGCCGAGGCCGAGCTCGCGGGCGGAGCAGATCATGCCGTCGGAGACGTGGCCGTACGTCTTGCGGGCGGCGATCGGGAACGGGCCGGGCAGCACGGCGCCGGGCAGGACGACGACGACCTTGTCCCCGACGAGGAAGTTGTGCGCGCCGCAGACGATGCCGCGCGGGCTGCGCGTTCCGTCGGCGTTCTCGATGTTGAGGTCACCGACGTCGAGGGAGCACCAGCGGATGACCTTGCCGTTCTTCTGCGGCTCGTCGACGAACTCGAGGACCCGGCCGACGACGAGCGGACCGGTGACGCCACCGCCGTGGATGCCCTCTTCCTCCAGGCCGACCCGGACGAGGTCGGCCGCGACCTGCTCGCCGGTGGCACCCGCGGGCAGCGCGGCGTACTCCGCGAGCCAGGGAAGCGGAACTCGCATCACAGACCCATTCCGTAGTGGAGGCTGAAGCGGACGTCGCCCTCGACCATGTCGCGCATGTCCTCGATGCCGTGCCGGAACATCAGGGTGCGCTCGAGGCCCATGCCGAAGGCGAAGCCCTGGTACCGCTCGGGGTCGATGCCGCAGGCGGACAGGACGTTCGGGTGGACCATGCCGCAGCCGCCCCACTCGATCCAGCCCGTGCCGCCGCACGTGCGGCAGCCGGTGTCGGCACCGGCGCAGACGAAGCAGCGCAGGTCGAACTCGGCCGACGGCTCGGTGAACGGGAAGAACGAGGGCCGCCAGCGGGTCACGGCGTCCGGCCCGAACATCGCGCGGGCGAAGTGGTCCAGCGTGCCGCGCAGGTGCGCCATCGTCAGGCCCTCGTCGACGGCGAGGCCCTCGACCTGGTGGAAGACCGGCGTGTGCGTCGCGTCGAGCTCGTCGGTGCGGAACACCTTGCCGGGCACGCAGACGTAGACCGGGACGCCGCGCTCGAGGAGCGTGCGGGCCTGCACCGGCGACGTGTGCGTGCGCAGGACGAGACCGCTGCTCGGCGGGTCGACGAAGAAGGTGTCCTGCATCTGCCGGGCCGGGTGGTCCGGGCCGAAGTTCAGGGCGTCGAAGTTGAACCACTCGGCCTCGAGCTCCGGGCCCTCGGCGACCTCCCAGCCCATCGCGACGAAGACGTCCGCGACCTGCTCGGCGAGGGTCTGCAGCGGGTGCCGGGCACCGCGCGGCGCGCGCTCGACGGGCAGCGTGACGTCGACGGCCTCCTCGACGAGGACGCGGGCGTCCCGCTCGGCCTCGAGCTCGGTCTGCCGGGCGGCGAGCGCGGCGTTGACCCGCCCGCGCGCCTGCCCGACCCGCGTGCCGGCGTCGGCCCGGGCCGCCGGGGGCAGCGCCCCGATCTCGCGGTTCGCCAGGCTGATCGGGCTGCGGTCGCCGGCGTGGTCCAGCCGGGCCTGCTTGAGCGCGTCGAGGCTGCCGGCCGCGGTGATCGCGGCGAGCGCGTCGGCGACGAAGCGCTCGATCTCGGCGTCGCCGAGCGTCGCGACCTCGACCGGGTCGTACTGCGTGTTGGGTCCAGACATGGCGTGTCGTCGTCCAGTCAGTCAGGTTTCGGGTGCCGCGCATCCGCGTCCGCCGGCCGGACCGACGGCTCGGCGGCGGCTGCCCCGAGTCTCCCAGATGTGCGGGGTCGCTCGCGCACGGGTTACCGGGGGCGGGCTGGAGCTTGGCGAACTTGCGGCGTCCGTCCTCTGGCGGGGTACGCACGCTTCCCGCGCGTTTTCGCGTCGATATCCCGCCCGAGGACGGTCGGTCAGAGCGGGCGGTGGGCGCGGGCGGCCGCGTAGAGGCAGACCGTCGCGGCGGTGCCGAGGTTGAGGCTCTCCGCCTGGCCGTGGACCGGGACCCTGACGACGGCGTCGGCGAGGGCCCGGTCGGCCTCGGGCAGGCCCCAGGCCTCGTTGCCGAAGACCCACGCGACCGGGCCGGCGAGGCCGGCGGGCGCACCCTCGTCGGGGCCGCCCGATCGGCGGACCTCCTCGGCGGCGTCGAGGAGGTCGTCGAGGTCGAGGTCGCCGGCGCCGTCCGCGGCGTAGACGGTCAGGCCGGCCGCGCGCAGGGCGGCGACGGCGTCGGCGAGCGGGACGCCGGTGACGACGGGGAGGTGGAAGAGGCTGCCGGCGGTCGACCGGACGCACTTGGGGTTGTGCACGTCGACGCTGGCGTCGGTGAGGACGACGGCGTCGGCGCCGGCGGCGTCCGCGGCGCGGATCGCGGTGCCGGCGTTGCCGGGGTCGCGGACGTGCGCCAGGACGGCGACGAGGCGCGGCGCGCGGGCGACGACGTCCGCGAGCGGGACGTCGACGAGCCGGCAGACGGCGAGCAGGCCCTGCGGCGTGACCGTCTCCGTCATCGCCGCCATCACCTCGTCGGTGACCGGGACCGGCTCGACCCCGCGGGCGCGGGCCGCGTCGAGGATTGCGGCGTGCCGCCCGGCGGCGTCGTCCGTCGCGTAGAGCGCGAGCACCCCCGGACCGGCGACCGCCTCCCGGACGGCCTGCGGCCCCTCGACGGCGAACCGGCCCTCACGCACACGCGCGGAGCGCCCGGAGAGCCTGCGCACCGCCTTCACCCGGTCGGACCGGGGGTTGGCGAGCGGCGCAGGCCCCGGGCGCTCCGGGACGTGCATGGTGCTGTTCAGTGCTGTGCCGTACGGCGCGCGACGACGGTGCTCAGGCCGCGGGCTCGGCCGCCGGCGTCGCCGGCAGGGCCGCCTTCGCCGTCGCGACGAGCGCGGTGAAGGCCGCCGCGTCGTTGACCGCGAGCTCGGCGAGCATGCGGCGGTCGACCTCGACACCCGCGGCCTTGAGGCCCTGGATGAAGCGGTTGTAGGTCATGCCGTTCTGGCGCGCAGCGGCGTTCACGCGCTGGATCCAGAGCCGGCGGAAGTCGCCCTTGCGGGCGCGGCGGTCGCGGTAGGCGTAGCCGAGGGAGTGGGTGACCTGCTCCTTGGCCTTGCGGTAGAGCCGGGACCGCTGGCCCCGGTAGCCGCTGGCGAGCTCGAGGGTCTCCCGGCGCTTCTTCTGGGCGTTGACCGCCCGCTTGACGCGTGCCACGTCGATTCTCCTTGGTACGTCAGCTGCAGTGCTGCAGCGGGGAAGGCTGCTGAGGGCAGGTGTCGGCGGATCGGGCGGCAGCCGCTGTCGCGGCCGCGCCCGGCCGGCTCACAGGCCGAGGAGGCGCTTGATGCCCTTGGCGTTGGCCGGGGCCAGCGCGACGTCCTGGGCGAGGCGACGCGTCCGCTTGGACGCCTTGCCCTCGAACAGGTGGCGGCGGTTGGCCTGCTCGCGCATGACCTTGCCCTTCCCGGTGACCCGGAAGCGCTTCTTCGCGCCGCTGTGCGTCTTCATCTTCGGCATGGCTGCCGTACTCCCTCGTCCGGGCGCCCCGGGGGCGCCCTCGTCCGGTCGGGCCGCGCTCGGCGCACGGCTCGATGGTGCTGTGGTGCTGGGATGGTTCCGGTGGTGCGTCGTGCTGCTTCGGTGGCCGCCGGCCGCCGGGCTCACGCCTCGGCGGACTCGGTGACCGTCACGTCCGCGACGTGCTCCTCGGCGCCCTGGGGCGCGTCGGCACGGTCCTCGCTCTTGCGGGCCCGCATCTCGGCCTTGGCCTCGGCCTTCTTCTTGTGCGGCCCGATGACCATGACCATGTTGCGGCCGTCCCGGGTCGGCGAGCTCTCGACGAACCCGAGCTCGGCGACGTCCGCCGCCATCCGCTGCAGGAGCCGCTCGCCCATCTCGGGGCGGGACTGCTCACGACCGCGGAACATGATCATGACCTTGACCTTGTCGCCGGCCCGGAGGAACCGCTCGACGTGGCCCTTCTTCGTGCCGTAGTCGTGCGGGTCGATCTTGAGCCGGAGCCGGATCTCCTTGAGGACGGTGTTGGCCTGGTTGCGCCGGGCCTCACGTGCCTTCATGTCCGACTCGTACTTGAACTTGCCGAAGTCCATGAGCTTGCAGACCGGCGGGCGCGCCTGCGGGGCGACCTCGACGAGGTCGAGGTCGGCCTCCTGGGCCAGCTGCAGCGCCTGCTCGATGCGGACGATCCCGACCTGTTCCCCGTTGGGGCCGACCAGCCGCACCTCGGGGACACGGATACGGTCGTTGATCCTCGGCTCGCTGATGTGGTGCTCCTTCTCACGTCGGTGGGACCACCGCGCACGAGAAAGGCTCCCGGACGCGGACGCACGGGAGCCTCGAGGACCACGGCCACGGCAGCGACGCCGTGACTCGGCCCTGCCGACCACGGCAGGACGACCCCTCCCGGAGGAGTGGCCTGGACCGGAACCCGGACCGCTTCGGTGCTGCGGTGACAGGTGGGAGAGACTCCACTTGCGTACCAGGCCTAGACCTGGTCGGTCAGTCCCACAGACTAGCAGCACCCGGGGCAGGGTCCGAACCGGCCGTCACGCCGGGACGAGCGCCGCCGCCCGCGACCGGCGCAGCCGCAGGACGCCCAGCCCGGCGAGGGCGAGGACGACACCCGCTGCCCCGACCGCGGCGAACCCGGCCCAGGCGCCGTCCGCGTCGATGGCGACCCCGGCGAGCGGGGCGCCGATCGCACTGCCGACCTGGAGCGCCGACGCGTGCCAGCCCATCGCCTCGCCGCGCACCGCCTCCGGCACGAGCCGGACGATCGCCTCGGACGTCGAGGTGATGACCGGTGCGCACAGCGCCGCCGCGGGCAGCATCGTCAGCGCGAGGAACCACGGCGACGGCGCCAGCCCGACCGGGATGCTGAGCACACCCAGCCCGAGGAGCAGCAGCAGCGGCGACACCGGCCGGTGCAGGGTGCCGTAGACGAGGCCGCCGAGGATCGACCCGATCCCCCAGGCCGCGAAGATCAGGCCGGTGAGGGCGAGCGCGCCGTCCGCCCGCAGGTGGGCGACGACCGACACGTCGGTACCGGCGAGCACGACGGTCGCGGCCGCCGTGGCCCCGAGGACGGCGAGCATCGCCGGGCTGGTCAGCCGCCCTCGCGAGCGCCCGGGAACGCCGGCCGGGGCGGACCCGCCGGCCGCCTCCTGCTCGCGCGCGGCGACCGCCTCGGCCGCGTCGGCCGCGACGCCGTCCGCGCTGCGGGTCGGCGGGTCGAACGCGATGAGGGCGAGCCCGGAGACGACGATGCAGCCGCCGACGGACAGGATCGCGGCGGACGTCGACAGCTGGGTCGCGAGGAGCACGCCGAGCGCGGGGCCGGCCATGAAGGACAGCTCGACGCCCACCGAGTCCAGCGCCATCGCCGACCGGCGGCTCTCGGCCGGCACCATGACGGCGAGCGACTGCCGCATGACGGTGAAGATCGGCAGGCTCAGCACGCCGCCGACGACCGCGAGCACGAGCAGCAGCCGGTAGCCGACGAACGGGGCGGTGCCCCAGACGAGCGCCGACGCGACGACCGACGGCACGAGCGCACGGCGCAGGCCCTGGGTGTCGACGGCGCGCCCGCGCCACGGCGAGCCGATCGCCATCCCGACCGTGGCCGCCGTCCCGACGCGCCCGGCCGCCGCCCAGCCACGGCCGAGCGGGCCGACGACGTGCAGCGACAGCACGATGCCGGCCGCCGTCTGCGGGACACGCGCCAGCACCCCGAACAGGAGCAGGCGCAGGACACCGGGGACGGACAGCACTGCACGGTAGGGAGCGAGGGGCACGGTCCCATGGTTGCAGGATGGTCCGACAACTTGCCTGCCGATATCGGCGCGGTCCCCGCGACGGCTGCGCTTGCCGGGCTCCGGCGCCGTGCTGTCCTGGTGCCGTGCCCGGCACCGACCTCCCGGGGTGCCGGACACCACGAGGGCCGCTCCCCCACGGGGAGCGGCCCTCGGTCGTCGGACGGCGCGCCCGCGCTACGGCGCGGTGACCACCGGGCACGGGACGGCACCGGACGTCGTGCAGACGATCCGGCCCTGGATGGACGGCGCCAGCGGGGACGCCGCGGTGACGTAGTCGGCGAGCACCTGGTCGAGGAGCTCACGGGTCACGGACCGCCCGATGACGTTCGGGTAGCCGTCACCACCGTTCGCCATGAAGTCGTTCGACGCGATCGTGTAGCTCGCTGCGGCCGTGAGGTCGACAGCAGGACCCGTGCAGGTGCCGTCCGCGGCCTGCCGGACGACGGACGTCACCCGGCTGCCGACAGCGGCGGAGATGTCGTAGGTGAAGCACAGCCCCGACACCTGGGGGAACCTGCCGTTCGCTCCCGGCATGACCGACACGCCGTTCTCGAGGAACGTCTTCAGCTCGGCCCCCGACACGGTCGTCGTCGTCGCGACGTTGCCGAACGGCAGCACCCCGAGGACCTGCCCGCGGGTGATCGTGAACGGCGGCGGCGTGAACGCCGGGCAGAAGTCGGTCGCGCTGTCGACGGCGGGACAGGTCAGGTCGGCCCGGAGGCCGCCGGCGTTCGTGATCGCGAAGTCGGTGCCGTAGCGCAGCCGCAGCGCGTCCGTGGCGATGTCCCCGACGAGGGACTCGCAGAGCCGCCCGTCCGCGCGTCCGCAGGAGTCGGAGCGCGGCACGGCCCGGGTGGCGGAGCCGAGCTGCGTGCTGAGGATCGGCGCGAGCTGGGTGCGGTAGCCGGCGACGAGGTCGGCGACGGTCTGGTCCGGCGTGACCCCGCTGACGACCGGCTGCACGAACGTGGCGCTCTTGGCGAGGACGCCGCGCTTGCGGTCGACGGACAGGTTGACCTTGCTGTACGTCACGCCCTTGCTGCGGTTCTCGGTGACGAGCGCACCGTTGATCGTCTCGCTGTACTGGAAGTCGGTGTGGTCGCCGAGGATGACGTCGAAGCCGGTGACGTTCGTCGCGAACTGCACGAGCGGGCCGAACGCCTGCCCCTGGGCGTTGACGCCCTCGATGCCGGCGTGGATGAGCCCGACGACGACCTGGGCCCCGGCCTTGCGAGCGGCGAGGCGCTGCTTGTTCGCGGCGACGACCGGGTCGGTGATCGTGATGGTGCCGAAGTTGCCGGGGAAGACCAGGCCCGGCGCCTCGGGGTTCGTCAGCCCGATGACGGCGACCTTGACGCCGCCGACGGTGAAGATCCGCATCTTGTCGACGTGGTCGAGGTTGTCGTCGACGTTCTTGAGGTTCGCCGACAGGTACCGGAAACGCTTGCCCGGGACCGTGGGGTCCTCGCTGCGCGCGAGGTCGATCTGGCGCTGCAGCCGGGCCAGGCCCGCGTCGAAGTTGTGGTTGCCGAGGGTGTCGGCGTCGAACCGCATGAGCCGCATCGCCTGGATCGTCGGGGTGTCCTCGAAGAAGGCCGAGACCGGCGGCGTCGCGCCGACGGCGTCGCCGGCGGTGAGCGTCAGCGTGTTCGGGTTGGCGGCGCGGTCGGCCGCGAAGTAGGCGGCGAGCGCCGGCGCGCCGCCGGTCGGGACCGCGGCGATCGCCCCGGCCGCGGTCGGCGTCACCGGGTCGAGCTGACCGTGCCAGTCGGAGACGTTGAGAAGCTGGATGCTCACCGGTCCCGGCTTCGCGGCCGCCTGTGCGGGCAGCGACCCGAGCGCGATCAGGCTCGCGGAGACGGCGACCCCCGCGGCGACGAGGCGGGCATGACGAGGACGTGTTCGGCGCATGAGCGACCTCCGGATGTCGGGCTGCGTGCGGGTGGACGCGCGCGTGCCTGACGTCCGAGCCCCCCTCAAGGCCCGTCCGGTCGTGCGCAGTGATCGCTGTCTACCAGGTCCGCACCCCCGTGTCACCGGGTGCGACGCAGGTCACGGGCTACGCAGGCAGGACGACGAGCTCCATCGAGTCGACCCGGTCGGCGACGGCCTCCTCGCGACCGAGCGCCGCACCGACGACCCGGACCAGGTCGTCGAGCGCGGCGCGGTCGAGCCCGGCCCGGACGCCGAGGACGACCTGGAGCTCGGCAGCGCCCCCCGGCTCGCAGCGGACGCCGACGACCCCGGTGACGCCGGCCGTCGCACGCTCGACCGCAGCGACGACGACGGGGTCCTGCGGGGACGGCACCCAGCTCCGGCCCTGGCCGAGCGCCCAGACCGCGGGTCGCCGGACGACGAACGGGTGCGGCCCGGCGAGGTCGACGAGAATCCGGTCGCAGCCCTCGGCGACCGCGGAGAGCGCGGCCCGTGCGCTCTCGACCGGGACCGGCCGGGCGTCGGCGTCCCAGGCGGCGAGCGCCGCGGTCGAGGTGAAGACGGGCAGCCCGCGGACGCCGTCCGGGCCGGTCAGGGTGACGAGCGCCATGTCGGCGCCCTTGTCGGCCCGCAGGCCGCCGACGACGGGGTGGTCCTCGCCGAGGACGGCGACGACCGCGACGAGCACCCGGGCCGGTGCGAGCGCCGCGACGACCTCGGCCGCCGTCCGCTCCCCCGCGGCGTGCCCGGCGAGCGCCGCGGCGAGCGCGGCGTCCGCACCGCCCTCGTCGCCGGTGAACGGCTGCGGGTTCAGGGTGCGCCCGCGCCAGGGGACGCCGGAGGAGTCGGTCTCCCCGCCCGGCTCGAGGGCCGGGTCGGTCATCGCCGGCCGGCGACGTCGAGCGCCTGCTCCAGCGTGAACGCCCCGGCGTACAGCGCCTTCCCGACGATCGCGCCCTCGACGCCGGCCGGGACGAGCGCCCGCAGCGCCTCGAGGTCGGCGAGCTCCGCGATGCCGCCGCTGGCGACGACGGGACGGTCGGTCCGGGCGGCGACCTCGCGGAGCAGGTCGAGGTTCGGGCCGCGGAGCGTGCCGTCCTTGGTGACGTCGGTGACGACGTAGCGGGCGCAGCCGTCCTCGTCGAGGCGGGCGAGGGTCTCCCAGAGGTCGCCGCCCTCCTTGGTCCAGCCGCGGGCCGCCAGCGTCGTGCCGCGGACGTCGAGGCCGACGGCGACCCGGTCGCCGTACTCGGCGATCGCCTTGCGGGTCCAGGCCGGGTCCTCGAGGGCGGCCGTGCCGAGGTTGACCCGGGCGCAGCCGGTGGCCATCGCCGCGGCGAGGCTCTCGTCGTCCCGGATGCCGCCGCTCATCTCGACCCGGACGTCGAGCGCTGCGACGACCCGGGCGAGTAGGTCGCGGTTCGAGCCGCGGCCGAAGGCGGCGTCGAGGTCGACGAGGTGGATCCACTCCGCCCCCGCGGACTGCCACGCGAGCGCGGCGTCGAGCGGGTCGCCGTAGGAGGTCTCGCTGCCGGCCTCGCCCTGGACGAGGCGGACGGCCTGGCCGTCGGCGACGTCGACGGCGGGCAGGAGCTCGAGGACGGGGGCGGTGCTCACGGGGTGCTGGTCCCTTCCGAAGGGGGTGCGTCGGGTGCGGTCCCGTCGCCGGTCCCGTCGGCGGTCGAGTCGCCGGCGTCGTCCGCACCCCGCCGGGTGACGACGACGTACCCGGCGAACGCCGCGACGGCGAGGACGACGGTGAGGATCTTCAGCCACCACGGGCCCTGGACGAGCACCCAGACGAGCAGGAGGCCGGCGGCGCTCCCGAACGAGGTCGCGGTGCCCTTGCGGCGACGGGTCGCCGTGCTGCGGGTGCGGCTCGTGCCGCGGCCCGTCGTCCGGCGGCGGGTCGTGCGGCGGCGGGTGCTGCTGCTCGTCCGCGTGCTCGCTCGGCGTCGGGTGGCCACGCGCCGACGCTAGCGCACGGGTCGCGGCGGACGGCGTGGTGTCCGGACCGCGGTCAGCGGCTCGCGCGGCGGTCGAAGGCGAGGACGGCGAGCACCGGCCAGGCGAGCAGCGAGCCGACGACGGTGGCGCTGCGCCACACCCACGACGGCTCGAGCAGCCACAGGACGGCGTTCAGGGCGACGAGCGCCGCGGCGAGGACGCCGTTCTGCCGGCGGCGCTGCCGCTGCAGGGCGCTCTTCGGCTCGTCGCGGCGGCTGAACGGCGCGGTGAGGAGCCCGCTCAGCGACCGCCGCCGGGCGGCCCGGGCCTGGGCGCGTGCCCGCGGCTCGCGCTCCACCGCGGGGGCGGCCTGCCGCTCGGCGCGCGGCTTCGCACGGTCCTTGCTCATCGGCCGCCGTCCCGCCCGCCGGCGGTCACAGCGTGGCGACCCAGTTCTCGAGCAGGTGCGCCCCGGCGTCCCCGGACTTCTCCGGGTGGAACTGGGTCGCGTTGAGCACGCCGTTCTCGACGGCCGCGACGAACCGGGCGCCGTGGTCGGCCCAGGTCACCGCGGGGGGCCGCTGCCGGTGCTCGCCCTGGCGCTCGACGAACTCCCAGCGCTGCACGGCGAACGAGTGCACGAAGTAGAACCGCTCCTGCTCGACGCCCGCGAAGAGCACGGTGCCCGGCGGTGGCTCGACGGTGTTCCAGCCCATGTGCGGCACGACCTCGGCGGGCAGCCGCTCGACGACACCCGGCCACTCCCCCAGACCCTCGACGTGCTCCTGCCCGTGCTCGGTCGACCGCTCGAACATCACCTGGTGGCCGACGCAGATGCCGAGCACCGGGCGGCCGCCCGCGAGGCGCCGGTCGACGATGACGTCGCCGCGGACCGCACGGAGCTGCGCGGCGACGGCCGCGAAGGCACCGACGCCGGGGACGACGAGCCCGTCGCAGCCCTCGGCGCGCTCCCGGTCGGCGGTGAGCTCGACGTCCGCGCCGACCCGCATGAGCGCCCGGACGGCGGACCGGACGTTGCCCGAGCCGTAGTCGAGGACGACGACCTTCGGCGTGCGGCTCACGGGGTCTCCCCGCGCGGGGCCGTGCCCGTCACAGCGTGCCCTTCGTGCTGGGGATGATCCCCTCGGCCCGCGGGTCGGCCTCGACGGCCGCGCGGAGCGCGCGGGCGACGGCCTTGAACTGGGCCTCGACGATGTGGTGCGGGTCGCGGCCGGACAGCACCCGGACGTGGAGGGCGATCCCCGCGGTGAGGGCGATCGTCTCGAAGACGTGCCGGGTGAGCGACCCGACGAACGAGCCGCCGATGACGACGTACTGCTGGCCCTCGGGCTCGCCGTCGTGCACGCAGTAGGGCCGGCCGGAGACGTCGACGGCGGCCTGCACGAGGCACTCGTCGAGCGGCACGAGGGCGTCCCCGAAGCGGCGGATCCCGGCCTTGTCGCCGAGCGCCTCGCGCAGCGCCTGGCCGAGGACGATGGCGACGTCCTCGACGGTGTGGTGCGCGTCGACGTCCGTGTCGCCGTCCGCCGAGACCGTGAGGTCGAGCAGGGCGTGCTTGGCCAGGCTCGTGAGCATGTGGTCGTAGAACCCGACGCCGGTGCTGACGCTCGCCCGGCCGGTGCCGTCGAGGTCGAGCTCGACGAGGACCTTGCTCTCCTTCGTCGCGCGCTCGACGCGGGCCGTACGCCCCGTCGGGCTCGTCGGGCTGCTCATCGGCTGGCCTCCATGACCGACTCGAGGGCGTCGAGGAACGAGGTCGTCTCCTCGGGGGTGCCGGCGGTGACCCGCAGGTGGTGGGCGATCCCGACGTCCCGCACGAGCACGCCGTACTCGAGCAGCGCGCGCCAGACCCGCTTCTCGTCGTCCAGCCCGCCGAAGAGCACGAAGTTCGCGTCGCTCGCGACCGGCAGCAGGCCGAACGACGGCAGCGTCGCGACGATCCGGTCGCGCTGCTCCTTGATCGCCTCGACGGTCGAGAGCAGGACGTCGGCGTGCCAGAGCGCCGCCCGTGCGGCCGCCTGGGTCAGGGCCGACAGGTGGTAGGGCAGCCGGACGAGCCGGAACGCGTCGCACACCGCGGGGTCGGCGGCGAGGTAGCCGACCCGGGCGCCGGCGAGCGCGAACGCCTTGCTCATCGTCCGGGAGACGACGAGCCGCTCGCGGCCGGGCAGCAGGGTCAGGGCGCTCGGCGTCCCGGGCCGGGAGAACTCGACGTACGCCTCGTCGACGACGACGATCCCGCGGCTGCGCTCGTAGACGGCCTCGACGACGTCCAGGCCGACCGAGGTGCCGGTCGGGTTGTTCGGGGAGCAGACGAAGACGACGTCGGGGTCGTGCTCCTCGACCTGTGCCGCGGCGTGCTCGGCGGTGAGGTCGAAGACGCCGGACGGCGCGCCGCGGAGCCCGTCGACCCAGGCCGTGCCGGTGCCGGTCGAGATGATCGGGTGCATCGAGTAGGACGGCGTGAAGCCGAGCGCCGTCCGGCCGGGGCCGCCGAAGGCCTGGACGATGTGCTGGAGCACCTCGTTGCTGCCGTTGCCCGCCCAGACCTGGGCGGGCGTCACGTCGTGCCCGAGGGAGATGGCGAGGTCCTCGCGCAGGGCGGTGAACTCGCGGTCCGGGTAGCGGTTGAGGTGGACGGCCTCCTTGCGGACGGCGTCCACGATCGCCGCGACGACCTCGACGGGCACGTCGTAGCTGTTCTCGTTGGTGTTCAGCCGCGTCGGGACGGCGAGCTGCGGGGCGCCGTAGGGCGTCTTGCCGCGCAGGTCGTCCCGCAGCGGGAGGCGCGCGAGGGTGTCCGCGGCGGAGTCCGCAGAGGTGGTGGGAGGCACCGGTCGAGTCTACCGAGCGGGGCGCCCGCGCCCGGACGGCGTGTCGGCGGCCGGACGACCGGTGCGGGTCAGTCCGTGTGGTCCGGCAGGTGCAGGTCGGAGTCGGCGTTCCCGAAGCGGTCGGCGAGGAAGGCGCCGTTCGCGAGGAGGCGCTCGCCGTCGTCCTCGAGGACGGCGCGGTGCAGCTCGCGGACGCCGATCTCGAGGATGTCGAGCTGCTCGCGGAGGATGTCGAGCGCCGTCCGGCCGCCGAAGCCGGAGTACTGCTGGGCCCACTCCTGCGGCAGCTCGAGGTAGATCCGCAGCGTCGTCGGCAGGTAGTCGGTCGCGACCCGGTGCACGAGGTGGCCGTGCGAGGCGCCGGCCGGCAGCCGGTCGTGGGTCTCGCGGAGCTCGGCGCAGATCCGCCGGACGGCGTCGACGACGTCCGCGGGGACGCGGCCCTCGACGTGCGCGGGCAGGTCGGCGAGGTCCTCGTCGAGGGAGTCGGCGTGCACGGTGAGGGCGTCCGAGGGTTCGGCGGAGCCGAGG
This sequence comes from Actinomycetota bacterium, assembly GCA_016213575.1. GTDB lineage: Bacteria > Actinomycetota > Actinomycetes > Actinomycetales > Kineosporiaceae > R-H-3. The sequence continues at coordinate 18,755 of JACRAB010000326.1, read as the reverse complement.
GTCACGAGGACCCGCTGGGCGGCGGCCTCGGCGATCGCGGTCTCCTCCTCGCGGGCGGCGAGGAACGCGTCGAGCCGGGCGAGCCAGGCGCTGAGCCGCATCCGGCGGCGGGCCACGACGACCCCGCCGACCCGGGTCGCGCTCGTGCACGCGAAGCCGCGCGGCCCGGCGTCGAGGACGAGGAGGCGGCCCTCGCCGGTGTCGACGACGACGCCCGTCACCGGGCCGGGCCGGCCGGCGAGGCGGTCGCCGACGCCGGGGTCGCGCCCGACCTGGACGACGGCCGGCGGCAGCCGGGTCTCGAGCTCCTCGACGAGCCGCAGCACGGTCGCGGCCAGGTCGGCCTCGTCGTCCGGTGCGGCGGTCGCCGCCTGCGCCGCGCCGTTGTCGTCGACGGTCACGGGCGGCCTCCGAGCAGCGGCAGGACGATGTCGGGCTCCCCCGGCGGGGTGTGGTCGGGGAGCCGGCGGACCGCCGTCCCCCACGCGACGACCCGGACGTCCTGGGCGCCGGGCGGCGGCGGGACGCCATCGAACCGCAGGGCGACGACGCCGTCCGCGTCGAGCGCCGCGGCCTCGGCGCGCACCCGCGCGAGCGCGCGGTCGCGGGCGTCGTAGAGCGCCTGGGTCGCCGCCCCGTGCTCGCCGTCCGCCGTGAGGTCGCCCGGGTCCTCGGCCGGGCCGGTCGAGGCACCGAGGACGATGCCGAGCGGCCGGTAGCCGGTCTTCGCGAGGAGCCAGACGTCCCGGCCGGACAGGGTGGTCGTGAACGGCGCGGTGCTGTCGGTGCGCCAGCTGCCGTCGAAGTCGTCGGCCGTGCGGACGGCGGTGCCGTGCGCGGTCACCGCGACCCGGGTGCCGCGTTCGACGGTGGCCACCGTGAGCTCGACGCCGAGGACGCCGTCCGCCCCGAGGTCCTCGGCCTGGGCGAGCAGCCGCGCCAGGCCCAGCGCCCACGCCGACTCCAGGGCCGTCGTGCGGACCACGTCCTCGCCGGGCTGGCCGGCGTCGTCCGTCGCCTGCTGCGCGGCGGTGAGCGCGGCCGGCTCGACCCGGTCGGCCGCGTGCAGGCTGTGGCCGAGGACGACGCCCACCGGTCGCAGCCCGAGCAGCCCGGTGAGGAGCAGGTCGTCGACGCCGAGCGCCGCGACGAAGGCGGCGGCCTTCGGGGCGCGGCTCACCAGGACCCCGCCCCGGCGGCCATCGGCACGACGAACCGGCCAAGACCGTGCGCGACGTCCCGGGCGGCCGGCGACCGGTCGACCGAGCCGGCGAGCACCGTCGCCGTCGCGAGCAGTACGACGGCGGCGTCCGGCTCGCTCCCGGCGCCGCTGCACGGCTCCAGCCCGGAGCGGACGTCGACCGCGCCGACGAGGACCGTGCTCGGGCCGCGCCGGCGGCCGGCGGCCCGCCCGACCTCGGCGGCGAGGTCGTGGACGAGGCCGACGAGGTGGTCGAGCGACGGCTCCTCGCCGGGCTGCGGGACCGCCGGTTCCGGCCAGGCGTCCGCGGGGTCGTGGAGCGCCGCGCGGCAGGCGCTGAGGACGACGCGGCGGGGCGCCAGCCCGGCCTCCACCGCGAGGTCGGCGGCGTCGAGGGGCAGGTGCGTCGTGAACACCTCGTCGGTGAGGCCGGCCACCGGGACCCGGCGGCGCCGCACCGTGACCCCGCGTCCGACGACGTGGTCGCCGTCCGGCTCGAAGGTCACGCCGACGATGCCGTCGGCCCCGAACGCCTTCGCGGTGCGCCGCAGGTCGCGCAGGGCGCGGCGACGGGCGACCGCGGGCGCCGCCCAGGCCGGCGGCGTCTCGTCGAGGTCGCGGTTGACCTCGGTGAGCACCATCCGGGGCCGCCAGCCGAGCCGGGTATGCCGGCCGTCGTCCGCGGGGCAACGGGCGGGCAGCCCGGCGGGGACGGCGACCCGGGCGGTCACGGACCGCTCGGCGTCGAGGCCGGTCAGCCGATGCCGTCCGGGAAGCGGGCCTCGACGGCCTGGCCGTGCGCGGGCAGGTCCTCGGCGTTCGCCAGGGTCACGACGTGGTGCGCGACGTCGCGCAGCGCGGTCTCGTCGTAGGAGACGACGTGGATCCCGCGCAGGAACGACTGCACCGACAGGCCGCTGGAGTGGCACGAGCAGCCACCGGTCGGCAGCACGTGGTTCGACCCGGCGCAGTAGTCGCCGAGGCTCACGGGGGCGTAGGCACCGACGAAGATCGCGCCGGCGTTCCTCACCCGGGCAGCGACCGAGCCGGCGTCCCGGGTGTGCACCTCGAGGTGTTCGGCGGCGTAGGCGTCGACGACCTCGAGCCCGGCGTCGACGTCGTCGACGAGGACGATGCCGGACTGCGGGCCGGACAGCGCGGTCGTGACCCGCTCGCTGTGCTTGGTGCGGGCGACCTGCTCCTCGAGCTCGGCCTCCACGGCGGCAGCGAGCGTCTCGGAGTCGGTGACGAGGACGGCGGCGGCCATCGGGTCGTGCTCGGCCTGGCTGATGAGGTCGGCGGCGACGTGCCGGGCGTCGGCGGTGTCGTCGGCGAGGATCGCGATCTCGGTCGGGCCGGCCTCGGCGTCGATCCCGATGAGGCCCTTGAGCAGCCGCTTGGCCGCCGTGACGTAGATGTTTCCGGGGCCGGTCACGAGATCGACGGGCTCGCAGAGCAGCGCGGGCACGCCGTCCGGGTCGGCGTCCGGGTCGGCGAGACCGTAGGCGAACATCGCCACCGCCTGCGCACCGCCGACCGCCCAGACCTCCTCGACGCCGAGCAGCGCGCACGCCGCGAGGATCGTCGGGTGCGGCAGCCCCTCGAAGGCGGTCGGGTTGTCCCGCTGCGGCGGGCTCGCGACGGCGAGCGACTCGACACCGGCCTCCTGGGCGGGCACGACGTTCATGACGACGCTGCTCGGGTAGACGGCGCGGCCGCCGGGCACGTACAGCCCGACCCGGCCGACCGGGACCCAGCGCTCGGTGACGACACCGCCGGGCACGACCTGCGTGGCGTGGTCCTCGCGGCGCTGCTCGCGGTGCACGCGACGGGCCCGCAGGATCGACTCCTCGAGCGCCGCCCGGACGGCGGGGTCGAGGGTGTCGAGCGCCCGCGCGAGGGCCTCGGCCGGGACGCGCAGGTGCGCGGGCCGGACGCCGTCGAACTTCTCGCACAGGTCGAGCACCCCGGCGACGCCCCGGTCCCGGACCTCGGCGACGATCGGCCGGACGGTGTCGAGGGCGTGCTCGACGTCGACGTCCGCCCGCGGGACGACGCCCCGCAGGGCCCGGGCACGCAGGGTCTGGCCACGCAGGTCGAGTCGGCGTATCACGCAGGCAAGTCTAGGTGCGCGGTCTCGAAGGGGCCCCCCGCGTTCCGGGCCGCCGCCCTAGCCTTGATCCATGTCACAGCCTGCGGCGGGGGGTGCCGCGCCGCGCCGCCCGTGGTGGCTGATGCCCGACCGGCCCGCCCTGCCGGTGCCGACGCCGACCGAGCTCGCGGCGATCCGGGCCAGGGTCGACGCCCTGGACACACCGGCCGCTCGTCATCCGCGGGGCCGGGTCGTCATGACGGTGGTCCTCGTGGCCGTCCTCGTGACCCTCCTCAGTGTCGACCTCGTGTCCGGCGGGCCGCCCGGGACAGCGACCCGCTGGGCGCTCACTCTCGCGGTCGGAGCCAGGACGGGAGTCGCCCTGGTCGGCCTGGTCCGTCAGGGCCGCGTCGACACCGCTGTGCGCTCGCGACTCGAGGCCGACGACCTGCCCGCGGCCGCAGAGCGCGGTCGCACGGTCCCTCTGGGCAAGGTCGGCGCCACCGTGGCCGCCGCCGGAGCGGTCGGGTCGGTCGGTCTCGTGCTGGCTCTGATGACGACGCTGCCCGCTGCTCTGCGCGAGGATGGCCTCGCTGGTCCGCTCCCCCTGATCGCCTTCCTCGCCGTGCTCCTTGCAGCGTCGGTCGCGGGACTCGTGGTGCTGCGGACAGCGCCCGTCGGGGCAGGACAGATCCTCGATGCCGTCGACGTGGCGGTACGGCGACGCCGACTGCTCGACGTCCTCACGCCGCTCCCCCTGACGACCTTCCTCTTCCTGGTGAATGCCGACGTCCACCTGCCCCGCTACGAGCTCCCGCTCCGCCTCTGCGCGCTCGCGACCATCGCCGCGACTCTCGGCGCCCAATCTGCACTCGCTCACGAACCCCTGTTCAAGGACTACCGGCTCGTCACCGCGCGTGAACCGAAGGCCTGGCTCGCGGGCGAACCCGCCTGACCCGTCACGCTCCGCAGCCGCAGGGCTGGGCCACCGACCCCGTTCGGCTCTACGGTGATCGCATGCTGCAGCGCCGGAGGACGACGCCACCGTCCGCCACCACCCCCGCCGCGACCGGTGCGCAGGCGGACCGCCGTCGCGCCGGAGCCCGCCGGTGAGCGGCGGGCCCGCCCCGCTGCCGCTCCAGGCGCCGCTCGACGTCGAGGTGACGCGGGCCCGCGTGGAGGGCCGCGCCGTCCTCGCCGGCCGCACCGACGGCCCGGGCCCGTCGTCGTCCGGGCTGCTCATCGGCCCTGTCGGCCTCGCCGCGGCCGTCGGCGCCACCGCGTGGCTCGGGGCGCACCCGTCCGGTGCGGCCCCGGCCGGTGTCGCGGCCACCGTCGGCTGTCTCGTGTGCGCCCGGGCCTGGATCCGGGCCGAACGCCGGACGGCGCGGGTCGACGTCCTCGTCCGCAACCGGTTCGTGCCCGCCGTGGACGTCCCCGCCGACCGGGCGGACGCCCCGGCCCCGGCCGCGCAGCCGATGACGGTGACACCGCCCGCGCGGCGGTTCGAGAGCCTGCGCCGGATGCCCGGCCGGTCGGCGGCGCAGACCCTGCTCGACCGGCTCGGCCGCGGCACGACGCTGCTCGCCGCCGTGGTCGCCGTCGCCTTCGTGCTCGTCACGGTCTCGGCCGTCGCCGTCCTCCTCGAGCGCCCGGGGGTGCTCACGGCCTTCGCCCTCGTCGGGCCGCTCGGGCTGCTCGCGACGCACGTCCGGCTGCTCGCCGTGCGGGCGACGACGCCCGTCGTCGGCACCGGACTGCTCGCCCGCTGGGCGGACGCGGCCCTGCTGCGCCGCGACCTGCGGCTGCGGCTCACCGGCACCGCGGCCGCCCCGGTGCTCTACCTCCTCGCCTGGCACGGCCTGCCCGGCTGGTGGTTCACGCTCGCGGTCGTCGCCGCGGGTCTGCTGCTCGCCGTCCAGGTCGCCCTGCTCGTCGGGCTGAACGGGGACGGCGACCTGCTCCCCCGGGCCGCGCCCGCGGCGCCGCAGCCGCTGGCACCGGCCGCCTCGTGACGACGCGGGTCCTGCCGCCGCCGACCGACCTCGACCTCGCGGTGATCCGGGCCCGGGTCGACGATCGCGGCTGGCTCGGGTACCCGGGCGCCGTGCGCTGGGACCGGTTCGCCGGTCTGGGCACCGTGGTCGTGGCCGTCATGCTCGTCTCGTTGGGCGTCGACATGTTCACGGATGCCCGCGATGACACGGCCGCCGTGCTCGGCGCGGTGGTGCTGGCACTGGTGATCGTCTGCGTCGGTGGGACGGCCCTGCTGACGTCACGCCGCATCGACGACGCCGTCCGCGTCAGGCTCGCAGCGGTCACCGACGGCGACGCCGGACGACGACGGCCCGGGACGGCGCTGTGGTGCATCGCCGCTGTCCCGGCGGCGGCTGCCGGCGTCTCGGCAGCGGTCGCCGTCGACCTGCTCGTGCGCAGACCGGGGTGGGTCTCCGCTGTCGCCCTGCTGGTGCCGCTCCTGCTCGGAGGCCTGGTCGTCGTCGCGGTCCGGGAGGTGATCGGAACACCGGCGATCGGGGACGGGGCCGTGCTGCGCGCCGTCGACGCAGCCCTCGCGCGGCAGGACCTGGGGATGCCTCTCATGACCGTCCTGCCGATCGCCACCGCCCGGTGGCTGGTGCACGGCGAGCGCTGGACCGGTGCACCGTCATGGTTCTGTTCGGACGTAGTCCTGACGGTGCTGTTCGTGCTGGGAATCGGCGTCAACGGGTGGGTCACCTCGTCGGCGAGACCGCTGATGCAGGACTGGCGGCTTCACCACGCGACCCCGCCGCAGGCCTGGCTCGCGGGCGCGCCACCGTCGCCCGACGGGCTGCGAGAATCGGCGCTGTGATCGTCGAGATCGACCCGTCGAGCAGCGTCCCGCCCTACGAGCAGGTCCGGGCCGGGATCGCCGGCCGGATCGACGACGGCTCGCTGCCGGTCGGCACCCGGCTGCCGCCGGTCCGCACCCTCGCGACCGACCTCGGGCTCGCCGCGAACACCGTCGCCCGGGCCTACCGCGAGCTCGAGGAGGCGGGGCTCGTCGAGACCGCGGGACGGCGCGGCACCCTCGTCGCCGCGTCGGGCGACGCGGTGCGCCGGCGGGCGGCGGCGGCCGCAGCCACGTACGCCGGGGCGGTCGCGGCGCTGGGCATCGGGGACGACGAGGCCGTCGCTCTCGTGCGCGCCGCGGTCGACGCGCGCCGCGCCGCACGCTGACCGCCGGGTCAGGTCCAGTCGACGTCGGACGTGCCGTCGTCCTGGAGCGCGCCGTCCGAGACGTCGCCGACGGCTCCGTACGACGCGAGCTGGTCCGAGAGGACGTCGTCGGAGCCGAACACCTCGACCGCGTCGGCGCGGCCCGGGTCGTCGGAGCTCCCCGCCCCGTCCGGGCTTCCCTCGGGCGACGGCGGGCCCTCGTCGTCCGGGCTGTCGCCGCCGACCCAGGCGTCCCACAGCCGGGCCAGCACGCCCTCCGGCTCGGGCTGCGCCGTCCCTGGTGCCGGTGTCTCGTCCATGACCGGTCATGATCGCGGCCGAGGGCCCACCGGTCGAGCCCGGGAGCCGATCCCACTAGCCTCCTGCGTATGGCGACGCGGCTGCCGCTCTTCCCCCTGGGCACGGTCCTCGTGCCGGGCCTCGTGCTGCCGCTGCACATCTTCGAGCCGCGGTACCGGGTGCTCGTCGAGGCCCTCATGGCGCTGCCCGAGGGGGCGACCCGGCAGTTCGGGATCGTCGCGATCCGCACCGGGCACGAGGTCGGCGAGGGCAACGCGACCGCGCTGCACGCCGTCGGCTGCATCGCCGAGCTGCGCGAGGTCACCCCCTACTCCGACGGGCGCTTCGACATCGTCACCGTCGGCGAGGGCAGGTTCCGGGTGGTCGGCCTCGACGAGGCCGCCGGGACGCCGTACCTCACCGGGCTCGTCGAGCTCATCGACGAGCCGGACGGCGAGGGCGACCTCGAGGCCCTCACCGACCGGGTCGTCGAGCAGTTCGCCGAGTACCGGGCCGTCCTCGACGTCGACGTCACCGAGCTCCCCGACGACCCGCGCGTCGTCTCCTCCCTCGTCGCCGCGGCGGTCATCCTCGACCTGCCCTAGCGGCAGCGGCTCCTCGAGGAGCCGACGACGGCGGACCGGCTCGCCGCCGAGATCGGGCTGCTCAAGCGCGAGCGCGCCCTCATCACCGCGTTCCGCTGCCTGCCGGCGACCGACCTGACGAAGGGAAGCGTGAGCTCCAACTGAGCAAGAAGGCGAAGGACGCCGTGGGGACTCCCGCGACCGTCCTGCTCACGGCCCAGCAGGTGCCGCACACGATCCGGGCGTACGAGCACGACCCGCGCGCCCACGAGCGCGGGCTCTCCTACGGCGAGGAGGCCGCGCTCGCCCTCGGCGTCGAGGCGGAGCGGGTCTTCAAGACCCTCGTCGCCGACGTCGACGGCGCGCTCACCGTGGCCGTCGTCCCCGTCGACGCGCACCTCGACCTCAAGGCGCTCGCCGCCGCGGCCGGCGGCAAGAAAGCCGCGATGGCCGACCCGACGGCCGCCGAGCGCGCGACCGGGTACGTCGTCGGCGGGATCAGCCCGCTCGGCCAGCGCAAGCGGCTCGCGACCGTCGTCGACGAGTCCGCGCTGGCGTTCGAGAGCGTCCTCGTCTCTGCGGGGCGGCGCGGCGTGGACGTCGAGCTGGCGCCGGCCGACCTCGTCCGGCTGACGGGCGCGCGTACCGCGCCGATCGCGCGGCACTGAGGTGGCCGTGCCCGAGCACGTCCTTCGGCTGCGCGAGAAGGTCGGCACCGACCTGCTCTTCCTGCCGGCGGTCTGCGGCATCGTCGTGGACGACGCAGGCCGGGTGCTGCTCAACCGGCGCACCGACACCGGCCGGTGGGCACTGCTCGGCGGGATCCTCGACCCGGGTGAGGACGTCGCCGCCGGGGTCGTCCGCGAGGTCCTCGAGGAGACCGGCGTGCACGTGCGGCCGGACCGGATCGTCGGCGTCTGGACCGTGCCGCCCATGGAGTACCCGAACGGCGACCGGGCCTCGTACGTCGTGACGACGTTCCGGTGCACGCCGCTGTCCGGCGAGGCCCGGGTCAACGACGACGAGTCGCTCGAGGTCGCGTGGTTCGCCCCGGACGCTCTGCCGCCGCTGTCCGCGTCGAACCTCGAGCGCCTCGCGGTGGCGCTCGGTGACTCCCCCGGTGCGTCCTTCGCGGACGGCGTGCGGCCGGCGTGAACGGGCTGCCGGACGCCGCCCGCGACGCCCTCGCCGCGATCCTGGCCCGCGACGACCCGACGGTCGTCGGCATCGTGCTCAGCGGCTCGGCGGCACGCGGCCTCGCCACGCACCGCTCGGACGTCGACGTCTACGTCGTCCGTGACCCGTTGCCGGGCAACGGCTCCGTCCCGACCGAGGTGCAGCGCAGCGCAGCGGTCGACGAGGTCCCCGTGCTGCTCGCCGACCTCGAGCGACCGGAGCCGTTCGGCACCGACGGCTGGTGGCACCGGTGGTCGTTCGCCTGGGCCCAGGTGCTCCGCGACGACGCGGACGGCCGGGTCGCGGCCGCCGTCCAGCGGCAGGCGACACTCACCCCGGACGAGCAGGACGCCGTCCTCGCAGCGCGGCTCGACGGCTACGTGAACTTCGCCTACCGGGCGCTCAAGGCGGACCGGGACGGCCGTCCGCGGGAGCGCCGGCTCGACGCGGCGGAGTCGCTGCCGTGGTTCCTCGACGTCGTCTTCGCACTGGCCGGGCGGGTGCGCCCGTACAACAAGTACCTCGCCTGGGAGCTCGCCGAGCACCCGCTGACCGTCCCCGAGTGGTCGGCCGCCGCTCTCGTCCCGCTGCTCGACGCCACCCTGGACGGCGAATCAGCGGCGTTGCGGTCGGCGTTCGCCGTCGTCGAGCGCGAGTGCCGCCGGTTCGACGCCGCGCGTGGTGCCGCGACGCTCGGCGGCACGATCGACGCCTGGGGTGGCGAGCTCGCGCTGCTGCGAAGCGCGGCGGGATGAAGGACCTCAGGGCCGGAGCAGGTCCGTCGGTACGAGGGTGACCGGGATCGGCCGCTCGAGGTGCACTTCCTCGTTGCCGCGGGCCTCACCGGTGACGACGTACCGGCCATCGACGAGGTCGAGCGCGACGATCGACGGCACGGCAGGGTCGACCATCCAGTACGACGCGACACCGGCGTCCTCGTAGGCGGACCGCTTGAGCAACTGATCCTTGCGACGAGTGGACGGAGAGAGGATCTCCACCGCGAGCAGCAGGTCCGGCGTCAGACGCTCAGGGTCGTAGTCCGCCCGCCGCAGCACGACGATGTCGGGTTGCAGCGACGTCCGGCGGTGCGGTCGCCAGTCGACGGGAGCGGGCAGGACAAGCGCGTCCGCCGTCTGCGCAGCGTCATGGAGCTGCCCGAGCAGGCGCATCAGGGCCAGTTGGTGACGTGGTGTCGGAGCCGGCGTCACGAGCAGCATCCCGTCGACCAGCTCGTACTGCAGGCCGTCGTCGGGCAGGGCGTCGACGTCATCGACGGTCCACTCCCCGACTCCGCGCGGCATCACCGTCATGGTCGCCATGGTCCCCCTCGGGTCCGCACCTGTCACGTCGTCCGTGATCCACTGCGGCAGCGTGCCAGAACCCACGGACGGGCAGCGGCTTCGTCCACAGGCAGTGGCCACCCGGGCGTCGTCCACAGGTCTCAGTCCGGGACGCCCCACGTGAACCGGTGCGTGTGGATGCCGTAGTACTGCCAGACGCGCGTCGAGAGCACGCCGTCGACGGCCCGGAACCGGTCGTTGACGACCTCGAGGAGCTCCTCCGGCGTCCGGCAGACGACCTCGGCGAGCAGGTCGTGCTCCCCCGAGGTGAGCACGAGGTAGACGACGTTCGGGATGCCGCCGAGCGCGTCGGCGACGGCCCGGACGTCGCCCTGGGTCTGGACGCCGACCATCGCCATGACAGGGAAGCCCGTGGCGATCGGGTCGGTGACGCCGACGACCTGGAGGACGCCCTCGTCGACGAGCCGCTGCACCCGCAGCCGGACCGCCGGCGCCGACAGGCCGACCTCGGGCGCCATCGCGGCGTACGAGGCCCGGCCGTCGTGCTGGAGGATCCGCAGCAGGGTGCGGTCGACGGCGTCCAGCTCGGCCCGGCCGCTCACGCGACCGGGCCCGTCCCCACGAGCTCGTCGACGCAGGCGGCGAAGACCTCGGTGTGCAGGTCGACGTCCTCGGCGGTCGTCGTCGGGCACATGAGCGCCATGTTGTGGAACGGCGTGATGAGGACGCCACGGTTGGCCATGTAGAGGTGCACGTACTCGTCGAGCTCGTCGTCCCCGCTCGCCGCGGACGCCGTGCCGGACGTCGGTGCCGGGCTCGCGAAGCGGTACTCGCTGCGGGCCCCGAGCTGCTGCACCGACCAGGCGACGCCGGTGCGGTCGATGGTCGCCTGGACGCCCTCGGTGAACCGGGTCGCCAGGGCGATCATGCCGTCGAAGGCCGCCGGCGTGAGGACGTGCTCCAGGGTCGCGCGCATCGCCGACACCGACAGGGCGTTGCCCGCGAGGGTGCCGCCGACACCGCCGACGTCGACGAGGTCGGCGTCCGGGTCCGCCCCGACGAGGCGGGCGACGTCCTCGCTGATCCCGTACGCCCCGGAGGGGATCCCGCCGCCGATGCTCTTGCCGATGACGAAGATGTCCGGCTGGAGGCCCCAGGCGGTCGTCGCCCCGCCCCAGCCGGCGGAGAACGTGTGCGTCTCGTCGATCATGAGCAGCGTGCCGGCGGCGGTGCAGAGCTCGCGGACCCGCTCGAGGAAGCCCGGCTCGGGCAGCACGATGCCGATGTTCGTCATCGCCGGCTCCATGAGGACGGCGGCCACGTCGCCGTGCGCCAGCTCGCCCTCGAGCGCCTCGGCGTCGTTGAACTCGACGACGCGGGTCGTGAGATCCATCGGCACGGGCGGGCCCGCGTTGCCGGGGCGGGCGACGGCGACGCCGTCCGGGCCGGGGACGGCGAAGACCTCGTCGACGCTGCCGTGGTAGCAGTACGAGAAGACGAGGATCTTCGGGCGCCGGGTCGCGATCCGGGCGAGCCGGATCGCCCAGCGGTTGGCGTCGGTCGCGGTGAGCGAGAACGACCACAGCGGCAGCGCGAAGCGGCGGGACAGCTCGGCCGCGACCCACTCGGCGTCGGCGGTGGGCAGCATCGTCGTCACGCCGCCACCGACCTCGAGCCGCTCGCGGACGGCGGCCACGGTCGCCGCCGGGCTGTGGCCGGCCATCGCACCGGTGTCGCCGAGCGCGAAGTCGACGTAGGAACGGCCGTCGACGTCGGTGATCGTGTTGCCGTGGGCGGTGTCGAGGTACAGCGGGAAGCCGCCGCTCCACTTCGCCATCCAGGTCATCGGCACCCGGCCGAAGAGGTGGTCGGCCGCGCCGAAGAGCTCCGCCGAGCGGGGGTGGGCGGCCGTGTACGCCGACCGCTCACGGTCGAGGAGGGTCGCGAGCCGGCCGCGGTCGATCGTCACGTCTGTGGACATGACGCCACCGTATCCGAGCGAATCGAATGCGGCTAGACGGATCTGCTTGCGAATCGCAAGTCCGGCACGGATCCGGTTCCGTGCCGTCGCCGTCCCGCAGCGGGCGCCCTCACACGCCCGGGTCCGGACGCGTTGAGTGCGCATGACTGACGACCTGCCCACGCCCGGCCCGGTGCGACCCTCGATGGAGTTCGTCTCCTTCCTGACGGCGTTGAACGGCGTCGATCCCGGCGCACCGACATGGTGCCCCGGGTGGACGGCTCACGATCTGCTCGCGCACCTGGTGGCCGGCGCCCAGGAGATCACCCGGCTCGTCGACGCGTCGCTGGCCGGCCTGCCCGTCCCGCCGACCCGGGGCTTCGAGGAGCGTGAGGCACCGCTGCGCGAGGCCGCGGACGCCGACGTGCGGGCGATGCTCCTCACCGAAGGGGCGCGCCTCGGCGCCTCCCTGGGCCGGCTCCACCTCCAGGACCCTGGACGCACGGTGCCGTTCACGGGATGGGGCATGACGGCCCGGCAGCTTCAGACCCACGTGCGCAGCGAGCTGGCGGTGCACCGATGGGACCTGGTGGGCGACGACGAGGTCTCGGGCTCCCTCCTCGGGCAGCCGGACCTGCTGGACCACGCGTGGGAGGTGCGGCGAGGCATGACCGGCCTGGCCGAGGCCGGACGGCCACTGCCGGGCGACCTGGACGACCTGCCGGCGGCGCGCCGGCTGCTGGCGATCTGGGGCCGCGTGCGGCACTGAACCCGGGACGGTCCGGCGGGAGCCGGCTACTCGCGCCCGAGCAGGTGGACGACGAGCAGCCGCAGCGTGGTCACCGCGCCGAGGACGACGGGCCAGGCGAGGACCATCCCGTCGGCGCGCAGCGCGGGGGCGCCGAGCACGAGACCCACGGCCAGCCCGACGAACCCGCCGAGGACGCTGCCCGCGAGCGCCACCCCGGCCCGGACGACCTGGCGGTGCCCGGGCAGCACGGCGAGGAGCAGGGCCGACACGAGACCGAAGCCGATGCCGAGGAGCGCGAACGTGCCGTCGGAGGCGGCGGCCTGCTCGTCGGGGTCGGTGGCGCCGACGACGGCCGCGCCGACGAGCGCCCACAGCGCCCCGAGCACGACCCCGCCGGCCACGCAGGCGACACCGACCCACACCTCGCCGCGGACCGAGGTTGTCGGGGCCGACCCGGCCACGTGGTGCGTCGTCACGCCGGAAGTGTAGGTGGCCGCCGGACCCGGGCCGGCCGCCGGACCGGTCAGCGCGTCGTCAGCCGCACGCGCAGGGTCTGCTCGCCGTCGCCGTCGACGACGACGGTGACCCCGAGCGCGTCGAGCGGGGCGAGGTCGGCCCGGGCGTCCGCGGGCATCGTGTCGCCGTAGGCCGCGAGCAGCCCCTGGACGTCGGCGAACGCGACGACGGACGCCGCCACTGCGTCCGGTGCGGCGTCACGGAACCTCGGCACGGCCGACAGCCGTGCGCCGGGCGCCTCCAGCGCCGCGAGGGCCTCGGTGTCGGTGCCGGCGACGTACCCGCCGTCGACGACCTTCGCCGTGAGCGGCACCCCGGCGTCCGACGCCAGCCCGGAGAGGGTGTCGACGAGGTCGCCGAGGCCCGCCCCGGAGGTCGTGACCTCGAGCCCCACGGACGGCGTCCCGTCCGCGCCGGGACCGCCGACGGAGACGGCTGCGGTGTCGCCGAGGAGGGTCGCGAGGTCGCCCGGCAGGTCGAGCCCGACCGTCGTGGCGGCGACGTCGACGAGGTCGCCGGCGTCCTGGCAGGTGGCGGCGGAGACCTGCGCGAGCATCTGGTCCCACTGCTTCGTCACGGCCGGACCGAGACCGGCCGCACCGATCCCGGCCAGCGTGCCGGCCGGCAGCGCCTCGATGCCGGTGCCCGCGCCGGAGGTTGCCACCGTCGCGTCGGCGCCGACGACGCTGCCGAACAGCTCGAGGGACGGGCCGTCGAAGCGCAGCGTCACGGCGCCGTGGCCGGGCACCCGCGGGGCTGCGGCCGCGGTCGCCCCCGGGCAGCCGGGGAGCCCGCCGAGAGCCTGCGACGACGTGGCGGCGAGCGCCGAGATCCCGGGCCCGTCGAACCAGGCGGCGGCGACGCCGTCCTCGCCGATCCGGTCGAGGTCCTCCGAGAAGGTCTTCGCGCCCGCGAGGGACGCCGCCTTCGCGGCGGTGACGACGGCCCGCGCGGCGGCGTCGGTCCGGGCGAGGACGAGCCAGCCGTCCGCGGCGGCGACGCCGGCGTTCTCCAGCGACGCCATGTCGGCGACGGCGGCCTTCTCGTCGGTGACGGCGAGCACCCCGACCACGTCCGGGTCGGTCGCCCCGGCCGCCGGGGGCAGCACCGCGAGCGCGGCCCGGTCGCCGATCCACTCGCTCGCCTGCGACCACGGCGGCGCCCCCTCGACGTCCCGGGTGAGCTTCTCCCACATCCACTCGCGCGGGTCGCCGTCCTCGCGCAGGTCCTTCCCGCCGGGGAACTTCCGGGCGAACCGGATCGCGTCGATCTTCTGGCCGGCGGACGGGTCGAGGTCGAGCTTGACCATCGCGACCGCGGACGCGGGCAGGTGGTCCTCGGGCTGGTCGCCGCCGCCGAGCAGGCCGGTGGCCACGTAGCCGCCCACCCCGACGCCGCCGACGACGAGCGCCGCGGCGAGGCCGGCCGCGACGACGGCGCCCCGGCGCCGGCGCGGTGCGGGCAGGAGGGTCGGGCCGTGCGCGAGCGTCTCCGCACCGGGCGCGTACCCGGGCGGGGCGTAGCCGCCGTCGTACGGTGATCCGGTGGCGGTGGCCGGGCCGCTGCCGTAGGGCGAGGGCGGGATCGGCGCGCCGGCCGCCGGCGCGCCCCACGCGGGACCGCCTGCCGGTGGCACGTTCTCGCCCTGCTCGTCCCAGCCCGTGCCCGCCACGCCGACTCCCTCCGCGACGGGCCCGCGCCGCCGACCGCAGTCGATCACTGTAGGACGGCACCGCTGACGTCACGCCCGGTTCGGCGTGACACCCACCACCTGGCGGACACCGGATCGTCCGGACGGCGCAGCGCCGGCCGGGCGGTGCTCAGACCAGGCAGCTCGGCCCGAGGAGGGCCTTGAGGTCACCGAACAGTGCCGGGGACGGCGTGACCCGCAGCCGGTCGTCGAGCCGCATGAGCTTGAAGCGGCCGGGCTGGGTCAGCTTGAGGTGCACCTCGGTCGGGCCCGGGTGGGTCGAGAGGACGTCCTTGAGCCGCACGACGACGGGCGGGGTGCAGCGGGTCACCGGCAGCGAGACGACGACCGGGCCGCGGTCGCCCTCGTCGAGGTCGGGGATGCTCAGCTCCTGCGCGAAGATCGACGGCGTGTCGTCGCGGCGGCTCACCCGGCCGCGGACGACGACGACGAGGTCCTCGGCGAGGACGTGCGAGACCGTCTGGTACGCCTGCGGGAAGAAGAGCACCTCGATCGCGCCGCCGAGGTCCTCGACCGTCGCGATCGCCCACTGGTTGCCGGTCTTCGTCAGCTTGCGCTGCAGGCCGCTGATCATCCCCGCGATGGTGACCTGGGCGCCGTCCGGCCGGCCGTCGTCCCCCGTGAGGGTCGCGATCGAGCAGTCGGCGGCCCGGGACAGGATGTGCTCGACGCCGAAGAGCGGGTGGTCGGAGACGTAGAGGCCGAGCATCTCCCGCTCGAGGGAGAGCTTCTCCTTCTTCTCGAACTCCGGCAGGTCCGGGACGTCCGCGCCGAGCTGGGTCGGCTCGTCGGCACCGCCCCCGCCGAGGTCGGCGAAGAGGTCGAACTGGCCGATCGCCTCCTGGCGCTTGACCCCGACCTGGTTGTCGACCCGCTCCTCGTACACCGACAGCAGCGCGCGGCGGGTGTGGCCGAGGTCGTCGAAGGCACCGGCCTTGATGAGCGACTCGATCGTGCGCTTGTTGCAGACGACGGCCGGGACCTTCTTGAGGAAGTCGTCGAAGGACGTGAAGCTGCCCTTCTCCTCCCGGGTCGCGACGATCGCGTCGACGACGTTCGCGCCGACGTTGCGGATCGCGGTGAGGCCGAACCGGATGTCGGTGCCGACCGGGGTGAAGTCCGCCGCGGAGGAGTTGACGTCCGGCGGGAGGACCTTGATGCCCATCCGGCGGCACTCGTTGAGGTAGAGCGCGGACTTGTCCTTGTCGTCGCGCACGCTCGTGAGCACCGCGGCCATGTACTCGGCCGGGTAGTTCGCCTTGAGGTAGGCCGTCCAGTAGGAGACGAGGCCGTACGCCGCGCTGTGCGCCTTGTTGAAGGCGTAGTCGGAGAACGGGACGAGGATGTCCCAGAGGGTCTTGATCGCCGCGTCGGAGTAGCCGTTGGCGGTCATGCCCGCGCTGAAGCCGACGAACTCGGCGTCGAGGACCTCGCGCTTCTTCTTGCCCATGGCCCGCCGGAGCAGGTCGGCCTTGCCGAGCGTGTAGCCACCCACCTTCTGGGCGATGGCCATGACCTGCTCCTGGTACACGATCAGGCCGTACGTCGTCCCGAGGATCTCCGACAGCGACTCGGCGAGCTCGGGGTGGATCGGCGTGATCGGCTGCTGCCCGTTCTTGCGCAGCGCGTAGTTCGTGTGCGAGCCGGCGCCCATCGGGCCCGGCCGGTAGAGGGCGCCGACGGCGGAGATGTCCTCGAAGTTGTCCGGCTGCATGAGGCGCAGCAGCGAGCGCATCGGGCCGCCGTCGAACTGGAACACCCCGAGGGTGTCGCCGCGCCCGAGGAGCGCGTACGTCGCCGGGTCGTCGAGGGTGAGCTTCTCGACCTCGATCGGCGGCTTGCCGTTGAGCGTGAGGTTGCGCAGGGCGTCGTCGAGGATCGTCAGGTTGCGCAGGCCGAGGAAGTCCATCTTGACGAGGCCGAGGTCCTCGCACGACGGGTAGTCGAACTGCGTGATGATCTGGCCGTCCTGCTCGCGGCGCATGATCGGGATGACGTCGACGAGCGGCTCGCTGGACATGATGACGCCGGCCGCGTGCACCCCCCACTGCCGCTTGAGGTTCTCCAGCCCCCGCGCGGTGGCGACGACCTTCTGCACCTCGGGGTCGGAGGCGTGCAGCTCGCGGAACTCGCCCGCCTCGTTGTACCGCTTGTGCTCCGGGTCGAAGATCCCGGCGAGCGGGATGTCCTTGCCCATGACGGCCGGCGGCATCGCCTTGGTGAGCCGCTCCCCCATCGAGAACGGGTAGCCGAGCACCCGGGAGGCGTCCTTGAGCGCCTGCTTGGCCTTGATCGTGCCGTACGTGACGATCTGGGCGACCCGGTCGTCGCCGTACTTCTCGGTGACGTACCGGATGACCTCGCCCCGGCGGCGCTCGTCGAAGTCGACGTCGAAGTCGGGCATCGACATCCGCTCGGGGTTGAGGAACCGCTCGAAGATCAGCCCGTGCTCGAGCGGGTCGAGGTCGGTGATCCCCATGACGTACGCGGCCATCGACCCGGCGCCGGAGCCACGGCCGGGGCCGACCCGGATGCCGTTGGCCTTCGCCCAGTTGATGAAGTCGGCGACGACGAGGAAGTACCCCGCGTAGCCCTTGCTCGTGATGACCTCGATCTCGTAGTTCGCCTGCTTGCGGACGACGTCCGAGATGCCGTTCGGGAAGCGCCGGTGCAGGCCGGCCTCGACCTCCTTGACGAACCAGGACTCCTCGTTCTCGCCCTCGGGGCACGGGAAGTTCGGCATGTACTTGCCGACCGACTCGGTGAACCCGGACTCGCAGCGCTCGGCGATGAGCAGGGTGTTGTCGCAGGCCTCGGGCAGCTCGCGCCAGAGGTGGCGCATCTCCTGCGGCGACTTGAGGTAGAAGTCGTCGGCGTCGAACTTGAACCGCTTCGGGTCGGCGAGGGTCGCGCCGGACTGCACGCACAGCAGCACCGCGTGGGCCTGGGCGTCCTCGGCGCGGGTGTAGTGCAGGTCGTTCGTCGCGACGAGCGGCAGGTTGAGGTCACGGGCGAGCCGGATGAGGTCCTTCTGGACCCGGCGCTCGATGCCGAGGCCGTGGTCCATGAGCTCGCAGAAGAAGTTCTCCGCGCCGAAGATGTCCCGGAAGTCGGCGGCGGCGGCGCAGGCGGCCTCGTACTGGCCCAGGCGCAGCTTGGTCTGGACCTCGCCGGAGGGGCAGCCCGTCGTCGCGATGAGGCCATCGCCGTACGTCGAGAGCAGGTCGCGGTCCATCCGGGGCTTGTAGAACATCCCCTCGATGCTCGCGAGCGACCCCATCCGGAAGAGGTTGTGCATCCCCTCCGTGGTCCGGGCCAGGAGCGTCATGTGGGTGTACGCGCCGGTGCCGGAGACGTCGTCCTCGCCGCCGTCGCCCCACCGGACCCGGGTGCGGTCGAACCGGCTCGTGCCCGGCGTGAGGTACGCCTCGACGCCGATGATCGGCTTGACCCCGTACTTCTTGGCCTTCTTCCAGAACTCGTAGGCGCCGAAGAGGTAGCCGTGGTCGGTCGTCGCGACGGCCGGCATACCCATCCGTGCGGCCTCGGAGAAGAGGTCGTCGATCTTCGCGGCGCCGTCGAGCATGGAGTACTCGGTGTGCACGTGGAGGTGCACGAACGAGTCGCTCGACGAGCTGGCAGGCACGGGGCGGCTCCTCGGGTCGTGCGGGTGGTGCGCTCGGACGGCGCACGGCGGCGCCGCACCTCCGGGCAGGAGGTGTCGGCGTCGGACGGCGCGCGTGCGGGCCGGGGGAAGGTCCGGCTGCTCGCGGGGGTGGGGTCCCGCGGTGCGGGCCGGACGGCCTCGCGTGCCGGTCAGTCTAGGTCGCCGCACCGACAGACCGCTGGCGGCTCGCGTCCGGGCTGACCGGGACGGCGTGTCGCCGCCGACGCGGCGGCCGGGGCCCGGTCCGCCCGGCCGGGCGACGGCCGACCGGGGGCACCCGTCCGGGGGCCCACCGGCG
>JACRAB010000314.1 GCA_016213575.1 Actinomycetota bacterium | reverse complement strand
TGGGCGCGGGGCGACCCGGCGTCCTCCACGGCGCGCTCTCCTACCTGCTCCAGGACGACGCCGGCCAGGTGCGGGAGGCGCACTCCATCTCCGCCGGCCTGGACTACCCGGGCGTCGGGCCGGAGCACTCGTGGCTCCACGAGATCGGCCGCGCCACCTACGAGCCGGTCACCGACGCCGAGGCGATGGAGGCGTTCCGGCTGCTGTGCCGGACCGAGGGCATCATCCCGGCCATCGAGAGCGCGCACGCCCTCGCCGGCGCGCTGCGCGCGGGGCAGCGTCTCGGCCCCGACGGCGTCGTCCTGGTGAACCTCTCGGGGCGCGGCGACAAGGACGTCGACACCGCCGCCCGCTGGTTCGGGCTCGTGCCGGACGCCGAGCAGGCCGCCGCGGCGACGACCGACGGCACCGGGGCGGGCGACCGGTGAGCGGGCACACCCGGGTCGGCGACGTCCTCGCCGACGCCCGTGCGCAGGGCCGGGCGGCGCTCGTCGCCTACCTGCCCGTCGGCTTCCCGACCGTCGAGGACTCCGTGGCCGCGTGCCGCGCGCTCGTCGAGGGCGGCGCGGACATCGTCGAGGTCGGCGTCCCGTACTCCGACCCGCTCATGGACGGGCCGGTCATCCAGCACGCCGTCGAGGTGGCGCTCGAGCGCGGTGCCCGGCCCCGGGACGCGTTCCTCGCGGTGCGCGCCGTGGCGGACGCCGGCGCCGTCCCGCTCGTCATGACCTACTGGAACCTCGTCGACCGGTACGGCGTGGAGCGGTTCGCCGCCGACCTCGCCGACGCGGGCGGCGCGGGCCTCATCACGCCGGACCTCATCCCCGACGAGGCCGACGAGTGGTTCGCCGCCGCCGACAAGCACGACCTCGACAAGGTCTTCCTCGTGGCACCGTCGTCGACCGACGAGCGGCTCGTCTCGACCGTGCGGGCCTGCCGCGGGTTCGTCTACGCGGCGTCGACGATGGGCGTCACCGGCACCCGGGGCACCGTCGGGAACGCCGCGGAGGCGCTCGTCGCGCGGACCAAGGCCGTCACGGACCTGCCGGTCTGCGTCGGCCTCGGCGTCTCGAACCGCGCGCAGGCCGCCGAGGTCGCGGCCTTCGCGGACGGCGTCATCGTCGGCTCGGCGTTCGTCAAGGTGCTCGCCGACGCACCGGACCGTGCGTCCGGGCTCGACGCGCTCCGCGCGCTCGCCGCGGACCTGGCGGCCGGGGTCCGCGAAGGCCGTACGGCGTGACCGTCGCGGCCGCGGGGGCGGCGCTGCACGCGGTCATCCCGAGCCCGACCCAGGGGGTGTGGTACCTCGGGCCGTTCCCGCTGCGGGCCTACGCCCTGTGCATCATCGCCGGGATCATCCTCGCGGTCCGGATGGGGGAGAAGCGCTACGCGGCCCGCGGCGGCGAGGAGGGCGTCGTCCTCGACATCGCCGCGTGGGCGGTGCCGTTCGGGATCGTCGGCGGGCGGATCTACCACGTCGTCACCTCGCCCGGCCCGTACTTCGGCGAGGGCGGCAGCCCGGTCAAGGCGCTCTACATCTGGCAGGGCGGGCTCGGGATCTGGGGCGCGGTCGCGCTCGGTGCGCTCGGCGCCTACATCGGCGCCCGCCGGCGCGGGGTCTACCTCCCGCCGCTCGCCGACGCGCTGGCGCCCGGCATCCTCGCGGCCCAGGCGCTCGGTCGCTGGGGCAACTACTTCAACAACGAGCTCTTCGGGCGGCCCACGGACCTGCCGTGGGCCCTGAAGATCTACGAGTGGGACCAGTCCGCCGGGCAGGCGCTGCGCGACAGCACGACCGGCGCGCCGATCGTCGACCCGGACGGCCCGTTCCACCCGACGTTCCTCTACGAGTCGCTGTGGAACGCCGCGGGCGTCGCGCTGCTGCTCTGGGCCGACCGGCGGTTCCGGCTCGGGCACGGGCGGCTCTTCGCGCTGTACATCGCGGTGTACACGAGCGGGCGGCTCTGGATCGAGGCGCTGCGGATCGACGAGGCCACGAAGGTGCTCGGGCTGCGGATCAACATCTGGACGTCGATCATCGTGCTCGTGGGGGCGATCGTCGCGTTCGTCGTCGTCACCCGGCGCAAGCCCGGGCGGGACGGCGTGCTCGTCCGGCCGGTCGCCGACCCCTCGGACGACGAGCCCGACCTCATGGCCGACCTCAAGGACGACGCGAAGGACGCGAAGGACGACGCGAAGGACGCGTCGGACGCCGAGGCGGCCGACGCGAAGGTCAAGGACGCCCTCGCCGGGGACAGCCCTGTCGAGAAGACGCCGGACGCCGGGAAGCGACCCGGCGCCGCGGACGCGGCCGACGACGAGGCCGAGGACCCGTCGGACGGCGGGACGGACAACGACCCGGACGGGAAGACGGACGAGAAGCCTTCAGCGGACGACTCCGCGGCCGACACATCCTCACGCTCAGCGATCAACTGAGCGCGTTCCGCAGCGTGGCGGATCCGTCGGGCGACGACGGCTCCGCATGTTACGTAGAGGTTCCGTCACCCGTTACAGTGTGACCACTCCACGAGGGCCATGGACGTCCCACGCGGGTCGGTGACGCCGATCTGCGGGACGGGTCACGAGCCCTCCTCCCGCCGGCAGGCGTCACGACCGGACCGTTCCGGGACCGCCGTGCACGGTGACGACACACCCCCTGCCCGCCGCCCGGCCGACCGCCGCAGCACAGCCGCATCCGAGACGGGCGAGGCCCTCGCCGCCGCTCGGGACGATCGACGACGAGGTGGACGCATGCTGACGCCCTTCCGCCGGTTCTCCGCCCAGCCCGAGGCCTCCGGCCTCTACGACGGCGCGCACGAGCACGACGCCTGCGGCGTCGCGTTCGTCGCGACGATGCGCGGCGAGCCCGGCCACGACATCGTCGAGAAGGCGCTCACCGCGCTGCGCAACCTCGAGCACCGGGGCGCCGTCGGCGCCGAGGTCGACACCGGCGACGGCGCCGGCATCCTCACCCAGGTGCCGGACGCGTTCCTGCGGGGCGTCGTGGACTTCGAGCTCCCGCCGCGCGGCTCCTACGCCATCGGGATCGCGTTCCTCCCCGACGAGGACGCCGCCGAGGCGGAGGCGGTCGCGTCGATCGAGGCGATCGCCGCGGGCGAGGGGCTGCGGGTCCTCGGCTGGCGCGAGGTCCCGACGACCGCGGGCCTCGTCGGCGCCACCGCGCGCTCGGTCCAGCCACGTTTCCGGCAGCTGTTCGTCGAGTCCGCCCGCGGGCGCGTCGTCGGGATGGCCCTGGAGCGGATGGCGTTCTGCCTGCGCAAGCGGGCCGAGCACGAGGCGGGCGTGTACTTCCCGTCGATGTCGTCGCGCACGCTCGTCTACAAGGGCATGCTCACCACCGGCCAGCTCGAGCCGTTCTTCCCCGACCTGTCGGACCGCCGGTTCGCGACCGAGCTCGCCGTCGTGCACTCCCGGTTCTCGACGAACACGTTCCCGTCGTGGCCGCTGGCGCACCCGTTCCGGCTCATCGCCCACAACGGCGAGATCAACACGGTCAAGGGCAACCGCAACTGGATGCGGGCCCGGGAGAGCCAGCTCGTCTCCGACGTCATCCCCGGCGACCTCGAGCGGCTCTTCCCGATCTGCGCCGCCGGCGCGAGCGACTCGGCGAGCTTCGACGAGGTCCTCGAGCTGCTCCACCTCGCGGGCCGGTCGCTGCCGCACGCCGTGCTCATGATGATCCCCGAGGCGTGGGAGAACCACGCCGAGATGGACCCGGCCCGGCGCGCGTTCTACGAGTTCCACTCGATGTTCATGGAGCCGTGGGACGGGCCCGCCTGCGTCGCCTTCACCGACGGCACGCTCATCGGCGCCGTGCTCGACCGCAACGGCCTGCGCCCGTCCCGGTACTGGGTGACCGAGGACGGCCTCGTCGTCATGGCGAGCGAGGTCGGCGTCCTCGACATCGACCCGGCGACGGTCGTCAAGAAGGGCCGGCTCCAGCCGGGCCGGATGTTCCTCGTCGACACCGAGCACGGCCGGATCGTCGACGACGAGGAGATCAAGGCCGACCTCGCCGGCCAGCACCCGTACGACGAGTGGCTGCACGCGGGGCGGATCTTCCTCAAGGACCTCCCCGAGCGCGAGCACGTCGTCCACACCCACGCCTCGGTGACCCGGCGCCAGCAGACGTTCGGCTACACCGAGGAGGAGCTGCGGCTCCTCGTCGCGCCGATGGCGCGCGCCGGTGCCGAGCCGATCGGCTCGATGGGCACCGACACCCCGATCGCGGTGCTGTCGAACCGGCCGCGGCTGCTCTTCGACTACTTCACGCAGCTCTTCGCGCAGGTGACGAACCCGCCGCTGGACGCGATCCGCGAGGAGCTCGTCACGGCGCTCGGGACGGCGATCGGCCCGGAGGGCAACCTGCTCTCGGCGAGCCCGGCGCACTGCCGCCAGGTCGTGCTGCCGTTCCCGGTCATCGACAACGACGAGCTCGCCCGGCTCGTGCACATCAACAAGGACGGCGACCTGCCGGGCTACGCGACGGTCACCGTCAAGGGCCTGTACAAGGTCGACGGCGGGGGAGCGGCCCTGCGCGAGCGGATCGAGGAGATCTTCACCGAGGTCTCCGCCGCGATCGAGCAGGGCGCGAAGTTCGTCGTCCTGTCCGACCGCGACTCGACGGCCGACCTCGCGCCGATCCCGTCGCTGCTCCTGACGAGCGCGGTCCACCACCACCTGATCCGGGAGAAGACCCGCACCCAGGTCGGGCTCATCGTCGAGGCCGGTGACGTCCGCGAGGTGCACCACGTCGCGCTGCTCATCGGCTACGGCGCGGCCGCGGTGAACCCGTACCTCGCGATGGAGAGCGTCGAGAACCTCGTGCGGCGCGGCGACATCACCGGGGTCTCGCCGGAGAAGGCCGTCGCGAACCTCATCAAGGCGCTCGGCAAGGGCGTGCTCAAGGTCATGAGCAAGATGGGGATCTCGACGGTCGCGTCCTACCGCGGCGCCCAGGTCTTCGAGGCGATCGGGCTCGGCACCGAGCTCGTCGACCGCTACTTCACCGGGACGACGTCCCAGCTCGGCGGCATCGGCCTCGACGTCATCGCCGACGAGGTCGCCCGGCGGCACGCGAAGGCGTACCCGGCGGACGGCATCCGGGACCCGCACCGCCGGCTCGAGGTCGGCGGCGAGTAGCAGTGGAGTCGCGCGGGCGAGCCGCACCTGTTCGACCCCGACACGGTCTTCCGGCTCCAGCACTCGACCCGGTCCCGCCGGTTCGACGTCTTCAAGGAGTACACGGCGAAGGTCGACGAGCAGTCGGCCCGGCTCATGACGCTGCGCGGGCTCTTCCGGTTCAAGGAGGGCCAGCGGCCGCCGGTCCCGCTCGACGAGGTCGAGCCCATCGAGTCGATCATGAAGCGGTTCTCGACCGGGGCGATGTCGTACGGCTCCATCTCGATGGAGGCGCACGAGACCCTGGCGATCGCGATGAACTCGATCGGCGCGAAGTCGAACACGGGGGAGGGCGGCGAGGACCCCGAGCGGCTCCTCGACCCGGCGCGGCGCAGCTCGATCAAGCAGGTCGCGTCGGGGCGGTTCGGCGTGACGAGCCTGTACCTCACGCACTCCGATGACATCCAGATCAAGATGGCCCAGGGCGCCAAGCCCGGCGAGGGCGGCCAGCTGCCCGGCCACAAGGTCTACCCGTGGGTCGCGCGGACCAGGCACTCGACGCCGGGCGTCGGTCTCATCTCGCCGCCGCCGCACCACGACATCTACTCGATCGAGGACCTCGCCCAGCTCATCCACGACCTGAAGAACTCCAACCCGGGGGCGCGGATCCACGTCAAGCTCGTCTCCGAGGTCGGGGTCGGGACGGTCGCGGCGGGCGTCAGCAAGGCGCACGCGGACGTCGTCCTCATCTCCGGTCACGACGGCGGCACCGGCGCCAGCCCGCTGACGTCGCTCAAGCACGCCGGCGCCCCGTGGGAGCTCGGCCTCGCCGAGACCCAGCAGACGCTCGTGCTCAACGGCCTGCGGGACCGGATCGTCGTCCAGACCGACGGCCAGTTGAAGACCGGTCGCGACGTCGTCGTCGCCGCGCTGCTCGGCGCCGAGGAGTTCGGCTTCGCGACCGCGCCGCTCGTCGTGTCCGGCTGCATCATGATGCGGGTCTGCCACCTCGACACCTGCCCGGTCGGCGTCGCGACCCAGAACCCCGAGCTGCGCGCGCGGTTCTCCGGCAAGCCGGAGTTCGTCGTGACCTTCTTCGAGTACATCGCGACCGAGGTCCGCGAGTACCTCGCCGAGCTCGGCTTCCGCAGCCTCGACGAGGCGATCGGGCACGCCGAGGCGCTCGACACGGCCGCGGCCGTCGAGCACTGGAAGGCGTCGGGGCTCGACCTCACGAAGGTCCTCGCGACGCCGGACGTCCCGGCGGACACCCCGCGCCGCTGCGTCACCGTGCAGGACCACGGCCTGGAGAAGGCGCTCGACCACACCCTCGTCGAGCTGTCGGCCGACGCCCTCGAGCGGCGCGAGCCGGTCCGGGTCACCCTGCCGGTCCGCAACGTCAACCGGACGGTCGGCGCGATGCTCGGCCACGAGGTGACGAAGCGCTGGGGCGGCGACGGCCTCCCGGACGACACGATCGACGTGACGCTCACCGGCTCCGCCGGGCAGTCGTTCGGCGCGTTCGTCCCGCGGGGGGTGACCCTGCGGCTGTTCGGCGACGCGAACGACTACGTCGGCAAGGGGCTGTCCGGCGGGCGGATCGTCGTCCGTCCCGACCGTTCGGCGGCGTTCGCCGCGGAGCACAACATCATCGCCGGCAACGTCATCGGCTACGGCGCCACGAGCGGCGAGATCTACCTGCGCGGGCAGGTCGGCGAGCGGTTCTGCGTCCGCAACTCCGGCGCCACCGCCGTCGTCGAGGGTGTCGGCGACCACGGCTGCGAGTACATGACCGGTGGCACGGTCGTCGTCCTCGGCCGGACCGGCCGCAACTTCGCGGCCGGCATGTCCGGCGGCGAGGCGTACGTGCTCGACCTGCGGACGATGCGCGTGAACACCGAGCTCGTCGACCTCCTGCCGCTCGACGAGGAGGACGCCGAGGTGCTCCAGGGCATCGTGCGCCGGCACCGGGAGGAGACCGAGTCCGCGGTGGCGTGGCGGCTCCTGCAGGACTGGCCGGCCGCGGTGCCCCGCTTCACGAAGGTCATGCCGCGCGACTACGCGCGGGTCGTCGGCGTGCGCAAGCAGGCGGTCGCCGAGGGGCTCGACCTCGAGTCCGACGTCGTCTGGAGCCGGATCATGGAGACGAACTGATGGCTGACCCCAAGGGCTTCCTCACCGTCCGCGACCGCGAGCTGCCGCCGCGGCGGCCCGTCCCCGTCCGCATCCAGGACTGGCGCGAGGTGTACGAGGACACCGACCGCACCGTGCTGCGCCGGCAGGCCGGCCGCTGCATGGACTGCGGGATCCCGTTCTGCCACAGCGGGTGCCCGCTCGGGAACCTCATCCCGGAGTGGAACGACCTCGCCTGGCGCGGTGACTGGCGGGAGGCGATCGAGCGGCTGCATGCGACGAACAACTTCCCCGAGTTCACCGGGCGGCTGTGCCCCGCGCCGTGCGAGACCGCCTGCGTGCTGGGGATCAACCAGCCCGCGGTGACGATCAAGCAGGTCGAGGTCACGGTCATCGAGGAGGCGTTCGAGCGCGGCTGGGTCGAGCCCAAGCCGCCGGAGCGGCTGTCCGGCAAGACCGTCGCCGTCGTCGGCTCCGGCCCCGCGGGCCTGGCGGCCGCCCAGCAGCTCACCCGGGCCGGCCACACCGTCGCGGTCTACGAGCGGGCCGACCGGGTCGGGGGCCTGCTGCGGTACGGCATCCCCGAGTTCAAGATGGAGAAGAGCGTCCTCGACCGGCGGCTCGCGCAGATGGAGGCCGAGGGCACCCGGTTCCGCCCGGGCGTCGACGTCGGCGGCCAGCTCACCGGCCAGGCGCTGCGCGAGCGGTACGACGCCGTCGTCCTCGCCGTCGGTGCCACCGCCTGGCGCGACCTGCCGGTCCCCGGGCGCGAGCTCACCGGGATCATGCAGGCGATGGAGTTCCTGCCGCCGGCCAACCGGGTCGCCGTCGGCGAGACGGTCGAGGGCCAGGTGACGGCGCACGACAAGGACGTCGTCATCATCGGCGGCGGCGACACCGGCGCGGACTGCCTCGGCACCTCGCTGCGGCACGGCGCCCGGTCGGTGACGCAGCTCGAGATCATGCCCCGCCCCACCGAGGATCGGCCCGCCGGTCAGCCGTGGCCGACGTACCCGATGACGTACAAGGTGACCTCCGCGCACGAGGAGGGCGGCGACCGGGTCTACGCCGTGAGCACCCAGCGCTTCGTCGGCGACGACAACGGCGCCGTCGCCGGGCTCGAGCTCGTCGAGGTGGAGCTCGTCGACGGCCGGTTCCAGCCCGTCGAGGGCTCGGTCCGGACGATCCCGGCGCAGCTCGTCCTGCTCGCGATGGGCTTCGTCGGGCCGGAGCAGGGCGCGCTCGTCGAGCAGCTCGACGTCGCGCTCGACCCGCGCGGCAACATCTCCCGGGACGACGCGTACATGTCGTCGGTGCCCGGCGTGTTCGTCGCCGGCGACGCCGGGCGCGGCCAGTCGCTCATCGTCTGGGCGATCGCCGAGGGGCGGTCGTGCGCGGCTTCGGTCGACCGCTGGCTCACGGGGAGTAGCGTTCTTCCTGCGCCCATCCCGCCGACGGCGAGGCCGCTGACCGTCTGACCGCAGGTCCGACCAGATCCACGCCGGCGGCGAAGGCGGCGCCAGGCAGCACCGTGCGGCCCGGATCGGCCGCACGGCGTCCACAACGACCTCCGAGGAACGCCACGCATGCGTCGCGCCAAGATCGTCTGCACGCTCGGCCCGTCCGTCGACGGCCGGGTCGCCGAGTTCGTCCGTGCCGGGATGGACGTCGCCCGGCTCAACCTCAGCCACGGCTCGTACGAGGAGCACCAGAAGCGCTACGACGAGGTGCGGGCGGCGAGCGACGAGACCCACCGCGCCGTCGGGGTGCTCGTCGACCTGCAGGGCCCGAAGATCCGGCTCGGCCGGTTCGCCGACGGCCCGCACGACCTGCCCGAGGGCCACGTCCTCACGATCACGACCGAGGACGTCCCGGGGGACCGGAACCTCGTCGGGACGACGTACAAGGGCCTGCCCGGTGACGTCTCCGCCGGCGACATCATCCTCGTCGACGACGGCAAGGTGGCGCTGCGGGTGACGTCCGTCGACGGGCCCCGGGTCGTCACGACGGTCGAGATCGGCGGCACCGTCTCCAACAACAAGGGCCTCAACCTGCCCGGCGTCGCCGTGAGCGTGCCGGCGATGTCCGACAAGGACGAGGCCGACCTGCGCTGGGCGCTGTCCATCGGCGCCGACATGATCGCGCTGTCGTTCGTGCGCAGCGCCGCGGACATCGAGGTCGTCCACAAGATCATGGACGAGGTCGGTCACCGGCTGCCCGTCATCGCCAAGGTCGAGAAGCCGCAGGCCGTGGACAACCTCGAGGAGATCGTCCGCGCCTTCGACGGCATCATGGTCGCCCGCGGCGACCTCGGCGTGGAGCTCCCGCTCGAGCAGGTCCCCATGGTGCAGAAGCGGGCCGTCGAGCTCGCCCGTCGGGCCGCCAAGCCGGTCATCGTCGCCACCCAGGTGCTCGACTCGATGATCTCGCTGCCGCGCCCGACGCGCGCCGAGGCCTCCGACTGCGCGAACGCCGTCCTCGACGGCGCCGACGCGATCATGCTCTCGGGCGAGACGAGCGTCGGGAAGTACGCGCTCGAGGCGGTCCAGACGATGGCCCGCATCATCACGGTCACCGAGGAGCAGGGCCTCGACCGGATCTCCCCGCTCGGCACCCGGCCCTCGACGAAGGGCGGCGCCGTGACCTACGCGGCGGCGACCGTCGGCGAGCTGCTCGACGTGGCGTTCCTCTGCGCGTTCACGACGAGCGGCGACTCCGCCAAGCGGATGGCCCGGCTGCGCTCGCGGATCCCGCTGCTCGCGTTCACCCCGCGCCCCGAGGTGCGCTCCCAGCTGGCCCTGACGTGGGGCGTGGAGACGTTCCTCGTCGACGAGGTGGCGCACACCGACGACATGGTCGGCCAGGTCGACGAGGCCCTGCTCACGAGCGGGCGCGGCCGGCTCGGCGACCAGGTCGTCATCGTCGCCGGCTCCCCGCCCGGGGTGCCCGGCTCGCTCAACACGCTGCGCGTGCACGGCATCGGGAACGCGACGACGAACCCGGACGCCTGACCACCGGCTGACCGCCATCCTGTGCGAGCAGCAGCGGCCCGCGCCCCGCGGGGCGCCGGCCGCTGCCGTCCGTGCCGGGTGCGGGACTCGAACCCGCATGCCTCTCGGCGGCGCAGTTTGAGTGCGCTGTGTCTGCCGTTCCACCAACCCGGCGCGTGACCGACTCTAGCCGAGCACCTGTTCACCCGGTCGGGTGTCACCTGCGCCACCCCCGGGCGCCACGACACGTCCCCGCAACCCGGAGGGCCTAGGCTTGCGCCGTGACCACAGGTGAGAACGGGACCGTAGCCGCGCGCCGAGTGGTCGTGGCCGAGGACGAGGCCCTGATCCGGCTCGACATCGTCGAGATGCTCAGGGAGGCCGGCTACGACGTCGTCGGCGAGGCCGGCGACGGCGAGGAGGCGGTGCGCCTCGCGGAGGAGCACCGCCCGGACCTCGTCGTCATGGACATCAAGATGCCGGTCCTCGACGGCATCTCGGCGGCCGAGCGGATCGCCGGCGGCCGGATCGCCCCCGTCGTGCTCCTCACGGCGTTCTCGCAGCGCGAGCTCGTCGAGCGGGCCCGGGACGCCGGCGCGATGGCGTACGTCGTCAAGCCCTTCACCTCGGCCGACCTGCTCCCGGCGCTCGAGATCGCGGTGAGCCGGCACCAGGAGATCGCCGCCCTCGAGGCCGAGGTCGCGGACCTGTCCGACCGGTTCGAGACACGCAAGCTCGTCGACCGGGCCAAGGGCCTGCTCCAGTCGAAGTTCGGCATGACCGAGCCCGAGGCGTTCCGCTGGATCCAGAAGACGTCGATGGACAAGCGCCTCACCATGCGCGAGGTGGCCAGCGCCATCGTCAACTCGACGAACCCGGCCGAGGGCTCCGCCACCGTCCGCGGCGGCGCGGAGGCCTGAGCAGCGGCCCCGCTGCCCGGTTCGTGGTGAACGGTCCGTCCTGTCCGGGGCGGGCCGTTCCTTCGTTACCCAACCGACGCGGTCGCGCGACGCCGCCGACACAAGATCGTCGCTAGCCTGCGGCCACTCGGCGGGCAGCGGGCCCGCGGACGATCCGAGGGGAAGCGAATGCGACGACGACTGCTGACGGCCGGGGCGATCACCCTGGCCGGGGCCATGGCTCTCGCCGCGTGCGGCAGCGGCTCTTCCGGCGGTGGCACCGGTGATGCGGGCAAGACCTTCATCATCGCGACCGACCAGCCGCTCCAGGGCGCCTCCGGGGACTCGTCCAAGGCGGTGAACCAGGCCATCCAGCTCTACCTGGACCAGATCGGCTCCAAGGCGGGCAACTACAACGTCAAGCTGAAGATCTACGACGACTCGACCGCCGCCAAGGGCCAGTGGGACGACGCCACCTGCGCCAAGAACGCGCAGGACCACGTCGCCAACGCCGACGAGATCGCCGTCATGGGCACCCTGAACTCGGGCTGCGCGAAGATCATCGCGCCGGTCCTCAACCAGGACCCGACCGGCCCGATGCTCATGGTGTCGCACGCCAACACCAACCCCGGCCTGACGAAGACCTGGGACCCGGGCGAGCCGCAGAAGTACTTCCCGACGGGCACCCGCAACTACGCCCGCGTCATCACGACCGACGACTACCAGGGCGCCGCCGCGGCGATCTACGCCAAGGAGAAGCTCGGGACCAAGACGGTCTACATCCTCAACGACAACCAGACCTACGGCCAGGGTGTCGCGAAGGCCTTCGAGACCAAGGCCAAGGAGCTCGGCATCACGGTCGCCGGCAACGAGCCGTGGGACGCCAAGCAGCCGACGTACACGGCCCTGTTCAACAAGATCAAGGCGTCGAAGCCCGACCTCATCTACATCGGCGGGATCTACGACAACAACGGCGGCCAGCTCATCAAGGACAAGGTCGCGGTCCTCGGTGACAACGAGGCCGTCAAGGTCATCGCGCCGGACGGCTTCACCGGCTACCCGGAGCTCGACAAGCTGCCGCAGGGCCAGGGCATGTACCTGAGCTTCGCGGGCCTGTCGAACGAGCAGCTGCGTGCCGCCGGCGGTGCGGCCGCCAAGCTCCTCGACGACTACAAGGCCAAGTACGGGGCCGACCCCGCGACGAGCTTCGCCCTCTACGGCGTGGCCGCGGTCCAGGTCATCCTCGCGGCCCTGGAGAAGTCGGACGGCAGTCGCAAGTCGGTCACCGACCAGGTCTTCACCGGTGCCGGCATCACGATCCCGGCGGCGACGTCGGCGATCGGCAAGGAGATCAAGATCGACCCGGCGACGGGTGACACGACCGCGATCGACATCTCCATCCTCGTCATCAAGGACAACACGGAGTCCTTCGTGGCGGCGCAGCCGGTCAGCTGACACAACGGTCCGGTAACGGTCGCGGAGAGCGGCCGTCGGGCGGGTCACCCCGCTCGGCGGCCGCTCTGCGCGGTTTGTCCTCACATGGGCGACCGCTCGGCGAATCGTTGCCGACCGGTGACCGTCGAAGGGCCCCCAGCCTGCTGATCGGCGACACAGGTCGGTGCTAGGTTCCGGCCCGGTGAGCGGGCAGCAGGCCCGCGCAGCGAAGGGAACCCACTGGATATGAAGCAACCCATCCGCGTGGCCGCGGCCGTCGTTCTCGGTGCCGTCGCGCTCGCCGCGTGCGGCGGCGGCAGCTCGACCGGCTCCGCCGGTGGCGACAGCAAGGCGCTCGTCATCGGGACGGACCTGCCGCTGCAGGGCGCGTCCGCCGACGCGTCGTCGTCGACGAACAACGCGATCCAGCTCTACCTGGACCAGGTCGGCGGCAAGGCGGGCGCGTACAGCGTCACGCTGAAGGCGTACGACGACTCGACCGCCGCCAAGGGGCAGTGGGACGACGCGACGTGCGCGAAGAACGCGCAGGACCACGTCGCGAACACGGCCGAGGTCGCGGTCATGGGCACGTACAACTCCGGCTGCGCGAAGATCATCGCGCCGGTCCTCAACCAGGACCCGTCGGGCCCGATGCTCATGGTGTCGCACGCCAACACCAACCCCGGCCTGACGAAGACCTGGGACCCGGGCGAGCCGCAGAAGTACTTCCCGTCCGGTGCGCGCAACTACGCGCGCGTCATCACGACGGACGACTACCAGGGTGCGGCCGCGGCGACGTTCGCGGCGGAGAAGCTCGGCGCGAAGTCGATCTACATCCTCAACGACAACCAGACCTACGGTCAGGGTGTCGCGAAGTCCGTCGAGGACAAGGCCAAGGCGATCGGTCTCACGGTCATCGCGAACGAGCCGTGGGACTCCAAGCAGCAGAGCTACACGGCCCTGTTCAACAAGATCAAGGCCGCGAAGCCGGACATGGTCTACCTGGCCGGCATCTACGACAACAACGGCGGCCAGCTCGTCAAGGACAAGGTCGCCGTCCTCGGTGACAACGCGACGCTGCCGATGATGGCGCCGGACGGCTTCACCGGCTACCCGGAGCTCCAGAAGCTGCCGCAGGCGGAGGGCCTGTACCTGTCGTTCACCGGCCTCACGGTCGACCAGCTCAAGGCCGGCGGCGGCGCCGCGGCCAAGCTGCTCGAGGACTACAAGGCCAAGTACGGCAAGGACCTCACCTCGAGCTTCGCCCTCTACGGCGTCGCGGCGACCCAGGTCATCCTGGCCGCCATCGAGAAGTCCGACGGCACCCGCAAGTCCGTCAACGACGCGGTGTTCACCGGCGAGGGGATCACCATCCCGGCCGACAAGTCGCTCACCGGCAAGGAGATCAAGATCGACCCGGCGACGGGTGACGTCACCTCCAAGGACGTCTCGATCCTCCAGATGAAGGGCGGGGCGGAGACCTTCCTCCAGGCCCAGGCCGTCAGCTGATCGACCCGTCCGCGGCCTCGCCGGGGGGGTGGGGCCGGGTGCGTCGCACCCGGCCCCTCCGCCGTCCCCGTGGCCTGCGCGTCGCGGGCTGTGAGGTCCGCCATGGGCGTCTTCTGGCGGATCGCACCACCGCAACACGGACGAAACCCACCGGTCATCTGTACACCGGCTTGTATACCGATTTGTGTACGTTCCCCTGAGAGCGTTTTCGAATCGTTGTGGAGACGTCGCCGAACGGGGCGGCCCAGCCCCTCCCGGGGGGCGTCCGCGGTGGTAGTTTCCCCGACCATCGGAGCCGGGCGCTCGACCCGGCCGGGGAGAGGTTCTAGACATGGTGAAGCCGATCAAGGCTGCTGCGGCGGTGGCCCTCGCGGGCCTCGCGCTCGCGGCCTGCGGTGGCGGCTCGAGCGGCGCGGCGGGCGACGGTGGCGGCAAGAAGGTCGTCATCTCGACCGACCTCCCGCTGCAGGGTGCCTCGAAGGACGCGTCCGACTCCACGAACAACGCGATCAAGCTCTACCTGGAGCAGATCGGCAACAAGGCCGGCGACTACACCGTCGAGCTCAAGACGTACGACAACTCGACGGCCGCCAAGGGCGCCTGGGACGACGCGACGTGCGCGAAGAACGCGCAGGAGCACGTGGCCAACACCGCGGAGGTCGCGGTCATGGGCACGTTCAACTCCGGCTGCGCCAAGATCGAGGTGCCGGTCCTCAACCAGGACCCGACCGGTCCGATGCTCATGGTGTCGCACGCCAACACCAACCCCGGTCTGACGAAGACCTGGGACCCGGGGGAGCCGCAGAAGTACTACCCGTCCGGTGCGCGCAACTACGCGCGCGTCGTGACGACGGACGACTACCAGGGTGCGGCCGCCGCGATCTACGCGCAGTCGAAGCTCGGCGTGAAGTCGGTCTACATCCTCAACGACAACCAGACCTACGGTCAGGGCGTCGGGAAGTCGTTCCAGGACAAGGCGACGGCGCTCGGCATCAAGGTCATCGCCAACGAGCCGTGGGACGCCAAGCAGGCGAACTACACCGCCCTGTTCAACAAGATCAACGCGGCGAAGCCGGACATGGTCTACCTCGCGGGCATCTACGACAACAACGGCGGGCAGCTCGTCAAGGACAAGGTCGCCGTCCTCGGTGACAACGCCGGCGCGGTCAAGCTCATGGGCCCGGACGGCTTCACCGGCTACCCGGAGCTCAACAAGCTCCCGCAGGCCCAGGGCATGTACCTGACCTTCGCCGGTCTGACCACCGACCAGCTCAAGGCAGGTGGCGGCGCGGCCGCCAAGCTCCTCGAGGACTACAAGGCCAAGTACGGCGCCGACCCGGCCTCCAACTACGCCCTCTACGGCGTGGCGGCGGTCCAGGTCATCCTCGCGGCCATCGAGAAGTCGGACGGCAGCCGCAAGTCGGTCACCGACCAGGTGCTCTCGGGCGCGGGCATCACGATCCCGGCCGACAAGGCGGCGATCGGCAAGGAGATCAAGATCGACCCGGCGACGGGCGACACGACGGCGATCGACATCTCCGTCGAGGTCATCAAGGACAACAAGGAGACGTTCGTGGCGGCGCAGACCGTCAGCTGAACCACCCTTGCCGGCGGGCCGGCCCGTGCATCGGGCCGGCCCGCCGGACTGTCCGCACGACGTCCGTGCGCATGACGGACGCGCAAGACGGCACGCGCGCCGCCCCGACCCGGTAGCGTGCGCCCACTGTCGATCATCTGTTCCCGTCGACCACCCGAAGGGCTTCGCCCATGAGCCAAACCGCTGTCGAGGCCGCCGAGTCCCGGCCGTCTCTCGCCGTAGGCGCCCTCCTCGAACGGGGGACAGGCTTCCTGCTGCTGCTCGCCGTCGCCGCGTTCGCGGTCTGGCACCTCGTCGCCACCCCCGCCGCGTTCTTCACGACCATGGTCGTGGGGCTGAACCAGGGTGCGCTCTACGCGCTCATCGCCCTGGGCTACACGCTCGTCTACGGCATCATCGAGCTGATCAACTTCAGCCACGGCGACCTGTTCATGCTCGCCAGCGTGCTGTCCGGCTTCCTCATGGTCAGCGCCTTCGGGGCGACCGCGGCGACGACCGGGGCGTTCCTCGCCCTCATCGCCACGCTCGTGCTCGCGATGCTCTTCGGGGCGGCGCTCAACACGACGGCGGAGCGGGTCGCGTACCGGCGCCTGCGCCGGGCGCCCAAGCTCGCGCCGCTCATCACGGCGGTCGGTCTGTCCTTCGTGTACCAGTGGGGCGGCATCAAGTCGAACGGCTCCGGTCAGCGGAACTGGGACACGATCCTCGGCTCCAGCGGCTTCACGGTGCTCAACGTCAAGGTCCCGTGGTCGATGATCGTCGTCACCGCGGTCACGATCCCGCTGCTCCTCGGGCTCAACTGGGTCATCCAGAAGACCCGGCAGGGCAAGGCGATGCGCGCCACCGCGCAGGACCAGGACGCCGCCCGGCTCATGGGCATCGACGTCGACCGGACGATCTCGCTGACGTTCGGCCTCGGTGGTGCGATGGCCGGCGCCGCCGGTCTGCTGTACCTGCAGACCTTCGGCACCACCCGGTACGACGCGGGCTTCCAGCTCGGTCTCATCGCCTTCACCGCGGCCGTCCTCGGCGGCATCGGCAACCTCAACGGTGCCGTCCTCGGTGGTGTGCTCATCGGGCTCGTCCAGGCCCTCAACGACCGCTTCGGGCTCGGCGTCGCCTACTCCCAGACGGTCGTGTTCACCATCCTCATCCTGCTCATGGTCTTCAAGCCTGAAGGCATCCTGGGCAAGCCGACCACGGAGAAGGTGTGACGATGGCGACCACCACCGCCGCTCCCGGCACCGCGGCCGCGGCCGCCAAGGCGCACTCGACGAACCGCAAGTGGGCCGTCGGCCTGCTCATCGCCGTCGTCGTGATCTTCGTGCTCTACTCCCAGATCCTGCCGAACGCCCCCGCCGACGTGCAGACGTTCTTCCGGCGCTGGCTCTCCGTCAGCGCCGTGAACGAGGCGGTGCTGTGGGTGGTGTTCGCGCTCGGCCTCAACATCGTCGTCGGCTACGCGGGTCTGCTCGACCTCGGGTACGTCGCCTTCTGGGCCATCGGCGGCTACGTCGCCGGCTGGATCATGTCGCCCTTCGCCTCGTCGATGTACAAGAGCTGGGGCGGGCTGAAGGTCAACATCCTCGGCCACCCGCCGGCCATCGAGGGGCTCGACACCGGCATCCACGTCAACTTCTGGCTGGTGCTGCCGATCGCCGGGCTGTTCTGCGCCCTGTGGGGCCTCATCATCGGTGCGCCGACGCTGCGCCTGAAGAGCGACTACCTGGCGCTCGTCACGCTCGGGTTCGGCGAGATCATCCCGCAGATCCTGCGCAACGGTGAGCGCATCGGCCCGAACGGTGTCTTCAACCTCTCCAACGGCGACAAGGGCATCAGCCCCGTGGACCCGATCCCGACGTGGCCCGTGAGCTACATCCCGGGTGTGCCGGACGAGCTGGCCCTCAAGGCGAGCGACCTGCCGTACAAGTTCCTCGTGTACTGCCTGCTCGCGGCGCTGACGATCTTC
>JACRAB010000316.1 GCA_016213575.1 Actinomycetota bacterium | reverse complement strand
TTCTTCAACGCCGGCGAGGTGTGCTCGGCGGGCTCGCGGCTCGTCGTCCACCGCTCCCGCAAGGACGAGCTCGTCGAGGCGGTCGTCGCCGCGTCGCAGCGGCTGCGCCTCGGGGACCCGTTGGACCCCAAGACGTTCGTCGGCGCACTCGTCGAGGCCGAGCACCTCGAGCGGGTGCTCGGCCACATCGGCGCGGCCCACGAGGACGGTGCGCGGCTGCTCACCGGCGGCGGTCGGGTGCTCGCCGAGACCGGCGGCTACTACGTCGAGCCGACGGTCTTCGACGACGTCGCGGCCGGCTCGCGGCTCGCGCAGCAGGAGGTCTTCGGGCCGGTGCTCGCCGTCCAGACCTTCGACGACCTCGACGAGGGCATCGCGCTCGCGAACGGCACCGACTACGGGCTCGGTGCCTCGGTCTGGACGAAGGACCTCTCGTCCGCGCACCGCGTCTCGCGCCGGCTGCGGGCGGGGACGGTCTGGGTGAACTGCTACGACGAGAGCGACATCACCGTGCCGTTCGGCGGCTACGGGCAGTCCGGCTTCGGCGGCCACGACAAGGGCCTGGCCGCGATGGACAAGTACACGCACACGAAGACGACGTGGATGGCCCTGTGACGGCGGCGACGACCCGTGCGGTCGTCCACGCGCACGAGGTCGTCCCCGCGGACCCGGGGCCGCGGACCGGGCCGCGCGTCGACGTCCTCGTGTCGCTGAACTTCCCCGACCTCACCGAGCACGTCGCCCGGATCGTCCGCCGGTTCACCCGGGTCGCGCTCACCGGGTGCGCGCGGCTCGGGCTCGACTGGCGGCTCGTCGACACCTCGGCCGACCTGCCGCCGGTCGCCGACGTCCTCGCCGCCGACGGGGTGCTCCTGCTCGGCGGCGGTGACGTCGACTCCGAGCTGTACGGCGTCCCCGGCCCGGTGCCGCACGAGTTCGGCGTCGACCGGGCGGCGGACCTGTTCTGCGTCGAGGTGATCCGGGCCGCGGTCGACGCCGGCGTGCCCGTGCTCGCGGTGTGCCGCGGCGCGCAGCTGCTCAACGTCGCGTTCGGCGGCACACTCGTGCCCGACCTCGACCCCTCGCACCTGCACCGGGGCGACTACGCGACGGGGCTGTTCATCGACGAGCACGTGAGCATCGACCCCGGCACCCGGCTCGAGGCGGTGCTCGGCTGCCGCGACCTGACGGTGCGCTCCGGGCACCACCAGGCGGTCGCGGACGTCGCCCCCGCCCTGCGGCGGGCGGCGGTCGCCGACGACGGGGTCGTCGAGGGCGTCGAGCACCCGGACGCCTGGGCGCTCGGCGTCCAGTGGCACCCCGAGGACGACCAGGGCCCCGCCCGGCCCCGCGACCTCCTCTGGTCCGCCCTCGCCGCGGCCGCCACGACCCGAGCCCGCTCCCACCCCCGCTGATGCTCGCGCCGGGTACCGGAATTGGCGGTCGGGGAGCCGGTTTCCGGTACCGGCCGCGAGCATGAGCGGTCAGGCGGGGCGGCGCAGCGTTCTGGTCGGCTTCCAGCCGGGGCCGGGGACCGAGGCGCGCAGCCGCTGGGTGTAGGGGTGCTGCGGCTCGTCGAGGACGTCGGTGGTCCGGCCGCGCTCGACGACGACGCCGCGCTGCATGACGAGGACGTCCTCGGTGAGCTGGCGGACGACGGCCAGGTCGTGGCTGATGAGCACGTAGCTGATGCCACGCTCGTCGCGGATGTCCGCGAGCACGTTGAGCACCTGGGCCTGGATCGACACGTCGAGGGCGGCCACCGACTCGTCGAGGATGAGCACCTTCGGCTCGGTCGCCAGCGCGCGGGCGATGGCGACCCGCTGCCGCTGCCCGCCCGACAGCGCCCGGGGCAGGGCGCTCATCTGCCGGGAGTCCAGGCCGACGAGGTCGGCGAGCTCGCCGACGATCCGGCGGCGGGTCGCGGCGTCGTGGTCGTGGTGCACCCGCAGCACCTCGTCGACCGCGGCCGCGCCGGACTGCCGCGGGTCGAGGCTCGAGTACGGGTCCTGGAAGACGATCTGCACCTCGCGGCCGCGCCGGGTGCGCTCGCCGGCGTTGCGCGCCGGGCGCGACCGGTCGCGGCCGCAGGCGACGATCGTGCCGGCCGTGGGCCGTTCGAGGCCGACGACCATCCGTGCGACGGTCGTCTTGCCGCTGCCGGACTCCCCGACGATCGCGAGCGACCGGCCGGGGGCGAGGTCGAACGACATGTCGTCGACGGCGACCTGGGTGCCGAAGACCTTGCGCAGCCCGCTCACGGACAGGACGGGACCGTCGGCGTCAGGCATCCGCCGTCTCCTCGCTCTCGGTCGGGCTCTCGGTCGGGTCGAGCAGCCGGCCGCGCAGGGTCGCGGCGCGCTCGCACCGCACCCGCCCGGCGTCCAGACCGGTGAGCACCTGCTCGGTGCTGCGGCAGGAGTCGAGCGCGTGCGGGCAGCGTGGCGCGAACCGGCACCCGGACGGCGCCTCGAAGGCGGACACCGGGCGGCCGGGGATGGCGACGAGCCGTTCGGCGGTGGAGGTGACGTCCGGCCGGGCCTGCACGAGCGCCGCGCTGTACGGGTGCAGCGGGTCGGCGTGCAGCCGGTCGGCCGCGCTCGTCTCGACGACCTGGCCGGCGTACATGACGCTCGTCCGGTCGCAGACCGCGCCCGCGAGCTCGAGGTCGTGGGTGATGAAGAGCATCGACAGGCCGCGGTCGCGGCGCAGGTCGTCGAGGATCGCCATGACCTCCGCCTGCGTCGTCACGTCGAGCGCCGTCGTGCACTCGTCCGCGAGGAGCAGCAGCGGCCGGGACAGCAGGGCCGTGGCGATCATGACCCGCTGCAGCATGCCGCCGGAGAGCTCGTGCGGGAACTGCCGCAGCCGCCGCGCGGGGTCGTCGATGCCGACCTCCTCGAGAGCGTCCGCGGCGCGGGTGCGGGCCTGCGCGCGGGGCACGTCCTCGAGCGTGCGCAACGACTCCGTCATGAAGTCCTCGATGCGCCGCACCGGGTTGATGTGGGCGCGCGGGTCCTGGAAGACGACGGCGACCTTGGCGCGGTGCCGGCGCAGGTCGGCGCCCGACAGGGCGAGGACGTCGGTGCCGGCGAAGTGCACCGACCCCTCGACACCAGCCCCGGCCGGCAGCAGCCGGGCGATCGCCTTGGCGGTCATGGACTTGCCGGAGCCGGACTCGCCGACGAGGCCCATCGCCTCGCCCTCGGCGATCTCCAGCGTCGTCCCCGTGATGACCTCGCGGTCGGAGCCGCCGACGCGCAGCCGCACGGTGAGGTCACGGACCTCGAGCAGCGCGCTCACCGGTGCGCCTGCTTCCCGGCCGACTCGAGCCGGTCGCCGAGGAAGCTCACCGCCGAGACGACGACGACGATGCAGAGCACCGCCGTCAACGACTCCATCGGGTAGCCCTGCAGCAGGCCGGTCTTGCCCTCGGACACCATGACCCCCCAGTCGGCCTGCGGCGACTGGACGCCCAGCCCGAGGAACGAGATCGCGGCGAGGTCGACCATCGCGAAACCGAAGAGGATCGTGCCCTGGGCGACGACGAGCCCGGAGATGTTCGGCAGCAGGTGCCGCAGGCACAGCCGCCAGGCCCCGAACCCCTGCACCTCCAGGGCGGCGACGTAGGCCATGGCGCGTTCCTTGAGCGCCGCGCTGCGCAGGACGCGCGCGACGTACGGCGAGTACGCGACGGCGAGCGCGAGGCCGGCGGACAGCAGCCCGGCCCCGAAGACGGCGGCCGCGACGACGGCGAGCAGGATGCCGGGGAACGCGAAGACGACGTCGAGCCCGGCGGAGACGACGCGGTCGAACCGGCCGCCGAACCAGGCCGCCGTGACGGCGAGCCCGGAGCCGACCGCGACGGCGACGATCGCGACGAACGCCGCGCCGAGGAACGTCGTCCGGGCCCCGACGAGCAGCCGGCTGAACAGGTCCCGGCCCTGGCCGTCGAAGCCGAGCAGGTGCGACCCGTACGGTCCGACGTACGCGAACGACAGGTCGCTGAGGTTGGGGTCGAACGGCCGCACGAGCGGCCCGACGACCGCGAGGACGGCGGCGAGAGCGACGACGACGAGGCTGACCCAGCCGAGGACGCCGAGCCGGACGCGGCGCAGCCCGCCGCGGACGGCGGCGGCCTCGACCTCGGCGACCGGGTCGAGCACCTCGGCGGCGACACCCGCCTGGACGGGGACGCTCACGATGCACGGCTCCCGAGGGCGACGCGCGGGTCGAGCAGCGCGTAGGCGAGGTCCACGAGCAGGTTCGTCACGACGAACGCCACGACGAGCACGAGGCTGATGCCCTGGACGACGGCGAAGTCCTTGTTGAGCGCCGCCTGGACGAGGTAGGCGCCGAGACCGTTGAGCCCGAAGGCGGTCTCGACGACCGCCGACAGCGCGATGAGGCTGGCCACGGTGAGCCCGACCACCGTCGTGATGGGGATCGCGGCGTTGCGCAGCACGTGCCGGCGGACGACGGACGACCAGGGCAGGCCCCGGCTCACCGCCGTCTGCACGTGCTCCTTGTCGAGCTCCTCGCGGACCGCCGTCCGGGTGACCCGGGTGACGAGCGCGACCGAGGTCGCGGCGAGCGCCAGCGCCGGCAGCACGAGGTGCTTCAGGGAGTCCGCGAAGCCGGTCCCGGTGCCGAGCACGGGCAGCCAGCCGAGCCGGACCCCGAAGAGGAACTGCAGGACGACGGCGGCGGCGAACGACGGCATGGCGGCCGACACGGTGGAGACGAGGACGACGCCGGTGTCGACGGGGCCCTTGCGCAGCGCGCCGAGCAGGCCGAGCCCGACACCGCCCACGACGATGATCAGCGAGGTGAGCGCGACGAGCGAGGCGGTCACCCCGATCCGCTGGCCGATGAGGGTGGAGACGTTCTCTCGCAGCGGGATCGACTGGCCGAGGTCGCCGGTGACGGCGGCCGTGAGCCAGTTCCAGTAGCGCACGAGGAACGGGTCGTCGAGGTGGTACCTCGCGTTGAGCTCGGCGAGCACCTCGGGGGACGGCGTCCGGCCGCCGGTGAGCGCCGCGATCGGACTGCCCGGGGCGAGGTCGAGCGCGCCGTACACGGCGAAGCTCGCGACGAGCAGCGTCGCGACGAGCATGGCGCCGCGGCGGAGCAGGAACCTGAGCATCCGGACCTCCCGTCGGTGGGTGGACGGACGGCCGGGCCGGTCGCGGAACCGGCCCGGCCGCTCGCGACTACTGGCCGGTGCCGCCGAGGTAGACCGCCCACGGCGAGAACATGTACGAGAACG
Organism: Actinomycetota bacterium; assembly: GCA_016213575.1. Classification (GTDB taxonomy): domain Bacteria; phylum Actinomycetota; class Actinomycetes; order Actinomycetales; family Kineosporiaceae; genus R-H-3. Next base: position 13,889 of record JACRAB010000316.1, on the reverse strand, counting down.
TCGCCGGGGCGCCGGTGACGGACTTGTGCATGATGACGACGTTGTTCGGCTCCACGAGCGGGATCCAGACGAGGTTCTCCGTGATGACCTTCTGCGCGGCGACGACGTAGCCCGCCCGCTTCGCCGGGTCGGCCTCGCTGCGCGCCGCCTCGAGGTTCTTCGTCACCTCGGCGTTCTCCCAGCCGCTGAAGTTCTGCGACCCGCCCGGCATCGCGAGCGGGTTGTAGAGCGCGGCCGGGTCACCGTAGTCGCCGTAGTTCGTCGTGACGAACCCGTCGACCGAGCCCCACGCCTTGGGGTCGATGAAGAAGTTGATGTAGTTCGACGGGCTCACGTTGTTGATCTCGACCTTGAGCCCGACCGCCTCTGCGGCCGCCTTGACCGCGAGGGCCGAGGTGTTGAGCGCCGGGATGCCGGACGACGCGCCGAGCGTGATGGTCTGGCCGACGACGCCGGCCTCCTCGGCGAGCGCCTTCCCCTTGGCGACGTCCCGCGTCATGAGCGGCAGCGCCTCGAAGCCGGACTTGAAGGTGTCCTGCGCGTAGCCCCACGTGCCGGACGCCGCGAGCGCGCGCGGGGTGTTCGCCGCGCCCTTCCAGACCGAGTTGATGATGCCGTCGCGGTCGAGCGCGAAGGAGATCGCCTGCCGCACCTTGGGGTCGGCGAGCGGGCCCTTCGTGGCGCTCACGACGAGCGCGGACGTCGGGTAGGGCGCGCCCTGGTAGACCTTGACGTTCGGGTCGGTCTGGAGCTGGCCGAGGGTGCTCAGCGAGATGACGTAGCCGCCGTCGATCGAGCCGGTCTTGAGACCGGCCGTGAACGTCGCGTCGTCCGGGACGCCGATGACCGTGAGGCTCTTGAGCTTCGGCTTGGGCAGGGTCGTGTCCCAGTAGTCGGGGTTCGGGACCATCTTGACGCCCTGGCCGGTCTTCCAGGAGTCGAGCTTGAACGGCCCCGAGCACATGGTGCCGGCCGACACGGAGCCGAAGTCCTTGCCCTTGGCCTCGACGAACTTCTTCTGGACGACCTCGCCCGGCGTCGCCGACAGCTCGCCGAGGAGCCAGAAGTCGGGCTGCTTGAGCTTGATGCTGAAGGTCTTGTCGCCGGTGACCTCCATGGAGTCGACCCGTGCGAAGACCTGGGCGTAGAAGCCGCCGCCCTTGGGGTCCGCCGCCCGCTTCAGGCTGAAGACGGCGTCCTCGGCGGTGACGGGCGTGCCGTCCCAGAACTTCGCCGCGGCGTTGATCTCGAAGTCGAACTGCGTGGGGGACGGCGTCGTCACCTTCGCCAGGCCGTCGCCGATCGTCATGTCGGGCTTCTGGCGCAGGAGGGAGTCGCACAGGAGCGGGTCGACGGTGTTCTCCGGGTAGTCGAACGCCTGGATCGGGTCCAGGGTCTGGGTCTCCCGGTAGGTCCCCCAGACGACGTCGCCGGCGTCCGCTGTCGGGGCCGGGGTGTCGACGACGAAGCCGGACGTCGGGGCGGACGCGCCCGGTGACGCCGAGCCGGACCCGGTGGCCTGGGTCGGGGGCGGCGCGCCGCCGCAGGCGGCGAGCACGATCGCCGCCGTGAGGCCGGTGACGCCGAGGGCGGCACGCCGGCGGGGAGAGACCTGGACCATCGGGTTCTTCCTTCCTGGGGGCGGTCGGGCGACGGTGCGGTGGTGCGTCGGACGGGCTGCGGAGCGGTTACAGGGCGGGACGCCAGGCGGGATCGGCCCAGAGCCCGAGCTCGCGCTCGGCGGCCGCGCCGACGTGGAACGCGGTGACGTCGTCGTAGGGGCGGGCGACGACCTGCACGCCCGTCGGGACGCCGTTCGAGGCCCGGCCCGACGGCACGTTGAGCACCGGGTGCCGGCTCGCGACGTTGAACACCGGGGTGAGCGCCGCGAAGATGTAGAGGTCGAGATGCGTTCCCGCGACGTCGATCCCGTCCGGGTACTCGTCGCCCGCCTCGAACCCGAGGCCGCCGACCGTCGGGCAGACCAGGGCGTCGTGCCCGTCGAACACCTCGGCGAGCGCGAGGTGGACGGCCGACTCGGCCGTCATGCCCGCGTAGGTGCCGGTGCGGGCGAACGCGGCGCTCGAGAGCGCGAGGAACTGCCGCGTGTACGCCATGAAGCGGGGGTCGTCCGGGTCGGCGACCTCGGCCATCGACGGGCCCATGACGGCGCCGTAGTGGACGAGCGCCGCCTCGGTGAGCGCCTCGAGCGAGATCGGGACGCGGACCTCCTCGACGACGGCGCCGGCGGCCTTCAGGGCGTCGGCGAACGCGCGCGTGTTCGCCTCGACCTCGGGCTCGACGGCGAAGTCGCCGAGGGTCACCGCGAGCGCCACGCGCAGGCCGCGGACGTCGCCGAGGTCGGCCGGGATCGGCAGTGCCGGCAGCGACACGTGGTCGGCCCGGTGCTGCCCCTGGATGACGTTGTGGAAGAGCGCGACGTCCGCGACGGTGCGGCCCATCGCGCCGTCGTGGCAGTAGACGTCGAGGTTGAACGGCGGCAGCGCCGGGACGCGGCCGTAGGGGGCCTTGAAGCCGACGACGCCGCAGAACGACGCGGGGATGCGGATCGAGCCGCCGATGTCGGAGCCGCTCGCGAGGTAGGCGGTCCCCGCGGCGAGCGCGGCACCGGAGCCGCCGGAGGACCCGCCCGGGGTGAAGTCCGGGTTCCAGGGGTTGCGGGTGACGCCCCACAGGTCGCTGTGGGTGAACCCGGCGCAGCTGAACTCCGGGGTCGTCGTGCGGGCGTGCACGAGCGCCCCGGCGGCGAGGACGCGCTCGGCGACGGGGTGCGTCTCGTCGGCCACGTAGCCCTCGGTGAGGCGCGAGCCGAAGCGCAGCGAGCGGCCCCGGATCGGCTGCTCCTCCTTGAGCGCGACCGGCAGCCCTTCGAGTGCGCGCGGCGCCTCGCCGGTGCCGGCGTAGCGCCGTTCGGCGGCCACGGCCGCGGCGCGGAAGTCCTCGTGGTCGCGTTCGAGGAGGGCGTTGACGGTGGGTTCGACGGCGTCGGCGCGGGCGTTCACGGCGTCGAGCACCTCGACCGGGGACAGCTCCCGGGCGCGGAACGCGCGGAGCACCTCGGTGGCGCTGAGGTAGTGCAGGTCGCTCACGGGAGGCTCCTCCTGCGTCGTCCGGCGCGTCGCCGTCTGGTGGCGTTCCGGGGACCGTAGGGCGGCCCCGAACGTTCGTCAATACCTTTGACAAGACCGTTGCCGAACAGGTGCCGACCGGGTTACGTTCGCGTCTCCCGACCGGAGGGCCACCATGACCGCCGCAGACCTCGCGCTCGTCGACGTCCGGATCCGCACCCTGGACCCCGAGCGCCCCACCGCCACCGCGCTGGCCGTCAAGGACGGCGTCGTGGTGGCCGTCGGTGACGCCGCCGACGTCCGCGACGTCTGCGACGGCACGACCCGGGTGCTCTCCGGTGCCGGCTGGCACGTCACGCCCGGGATCGTCGACGGGCACCAGCACCTCCTCATGGGCGCGCAGGTCGCCCGCGGCGCGAGCTTCGACCGGGTGGCGACGCTCGACGACGTCCGGGCGGTGCTGCGGGCCGAGCGGGCCCGGATCGGCCCCGGGGAGTGGCTGCGGGGCTACGCCTTCGAGTACGCGGCCCTCGAAGGGCGCGAGTTCCACCACACGCTCGTCGACGAGGCCGCCGGGCCCGGCCCGATGCTCGTCAACTCCCTCGACATGCACACCGCCTTCGCCAACGCCGAGGCGCTGCGCATCGCGGGCGTCACCGGGTCGCGGGACTTCCCCGACGGGGCCTTCGTCGTCGTCGACGACGCGGGCCGCCCGACGGGGGAGCTGCGCGAGATGTCGGCGATCCGCACCGTGTGGGACGCGGTCCCCGAGCCGTCGCAGGCGGACAAGCTCGGCTGGTACGCCGAGGCGATCCGGGCGCAGAACGCCGTCGGCATCACCGGGATCCACCAGATGGACGGCGGCCGGGAGACCATCGAGGCGCTCGAGGCGCTCGAGGCGGAGGGCCTGCTCGGGCTGCGGGTCTGCCTGCACTCGTGGGTCGACCCGGCGGACGACGAGGACGCCCTCGCCGACATCGTCGCCCGCCGCGACCTGTCCGGCGCCCGGTGGTCCGCCGCCGCGGTGAAGTTCATGCTCGACGGCGTCATCGACACCGGGACGGCGTGGCTCGAGGAGCCGGACACCCACGGTGACGGCACCGACCCGATGTGGCCGGACGTCGAGCACTTCCGCCGCACGCTGCGGCGCTTCCACGACACGGGGTTCCGGATCGCGACGCACGCCATCGGCGACCGCGCCGTCCGGGAGGTGCTCGACGCGTACGCGACGTTCCCGGGATCCGCCGGGCGGCACCGGATCGAGCACGTCGAGGCCGCTCCGCCCGCGACCGTCGCCCGGTTCGCCGCCGAAGGGGTGGCGGCGTCCATGCAGCCGATCCACCTGCGCTGGATCGGTGCGGAGATGGTGGACCCGTGGTCGCAGCGGCTCGGCGCGCACCGCTGCCGGCACGCCATGCCGTCGGGCGACATCGGGGCGAGCGGCGCGACCGTCGTCCTCGGCTCGGACTGGCCGGTCGCCCCCTTCGACCCGCGGCTCGGCCTGTTCGCCGCGCAGCGGCGGTTCGCCCCGGACGTCGAGGACCGGCGTCCGATCGGTGCGAGCCGCCCGCTCACCGGGCTCGAGGCGCTCACCGGCTACACGCTGGAGGCCGCCCGGGTCGACGGCGGGGACGGCGGCGTGCTCCGGGTCGGTGCCCCCGCCGACCTCGTCGCCTGGGGCGACGACCCCGCGCTCTGCTCCCCCGAGGACGTCGTGGACCTGCCGGTCCTCCTCACCGTGGTCGGCGGCGACGTCGTCCACCGCGCCGAGTAGGTTGTGACGCAATGACTTCCGCACCGTCGAGCTCCGCATCGTCAGCGTCCGCGTCGTTCGCCGACACCGTCCTCGTCTCCGGCGCCCTGTTCACCGCGGGCCTCGCCTCCTCCCGTCCGGGCGCCGTCGCCGTGGCGGGCGGCCGGGTCGTCGCGGTCGGCAGCGACGACGAGGTCCTCGCGCTGCGCGGGCCGCGCACCGAGGTCGTCGACCTGCGCGGCGGGCTGCTCGTACCCGGCTTCCAGGACGCGCACGTCCACCCGGTGGCCGCGGGCGTCGACATGCTCCGCTGCGACGTCCACCACTGCGGGTCCGCGGAGCAGACCCTGGCGGTCGTCGCGGAGTACGCCGCGGCCAACCCGGGCCTGCCCTGGGTCACCGGCGGCGGCTGGTCGCTCGAGCACTTCCCGGCGGGGACGCCGACCCGGGGCATGCTCGACGCCGTCGTCCCGGACCGCCCGGCCTTCCTGCCGAACCGGGACGGCCACGGGGCCTGGGTCAACACCCGGGCCCTCGAGCTCGCCGGCATCACGGCCTCGACCCCGGACCCGGCCGACGGCCGGATCGAGCGGGAGCCGGACGGGTCCCCGCAGGGCACCCTCCACGAGGGCGCCATGCACCTCGTCGAGCGGCTGCTGCCGACGGTCACGGCGGCCGAGCAGCGGCTGGGGCTGCTCGCCGCCCAGGAGCACCTGTTCTCGCTCGGTGTGACGTCCTGGCAGGACGCCGCGGTCGGCGAGATGTTCGGCCAGTCCGACCTGCTCCCCGTGTACCGCGCCGCCGCCGCGTCCGGTGACCTGCGCGCGTCGGTCGTCGGCGCGCTGTGGTGGGACCGCAACCGCAGCAGCGACCAGATCGCCGACCTCGTCGAACGGCGCGGGGACGGCGGGACCGACCGGTTCCGTCCGACGTCCGTGAAGATCATGCTCGACGGCGTCGCCGAGAACTTCACGGCGGCGATGCTCGAGCCCTACCTCGACGACTGCGGCTGCGGCACGGAGAACACCGGTCTCGACTTCGTGGACCCGGTGGGGCTGCGGGAGTACGTGACCCGGCTCGACGCCGCCGGCTTCCAGGTGCACTTCCACGCGCTCGGCGACCGCGCCGTCCGGCACGCGCTCGACGCCGTCGAGGCGGCCCGCGCGGCGAACGGGCCGGGCGGTGCGGAGCACCACCTCGCGCACCTGCAGGTCGTGCACCCGGACGACGTCGCGCGGTTCGCGCAGGTCGGTGCCACGGCGAACATCCAGGCGCTGTGGGCGGCCCACGAGCACCAGATGGACGAGCTGACGATCCCGTTCCTCGGGGAGCGGCGGGCGTCGTGGCAGTACCCGTTCGGCGACCTGCTGCGCGCCGGCGCGACCCTGGCGGGGGGCAGCGACTGGCCCGTGAGCAGCGCCGACCCGCTCGACGGCATCCACGTCGCGGTGAACCGGCGGGTGCCGGACGCCGAGGACGCGACGGAGCCGCTCTACGCCGAGCAGGCCCTCCCGCTCGCGGTCGCGCTCAGCGCGTACACGGCGGGCACCGCGCGGCTCAACGGGCTGCCCGGGCGGACCGGGCGGCTCGAGCCGGGGGTCGCCGCCGACCTCGCCGTCCTCGACCGGGACCCGTTCGCCGGCCCGGCCGGCGAGATCGCCGCCGCGACGGTGGTCGCGACGTACGTCGACGGGGAGTGCGTGTTCGGCGGGGTCGACCGATGACGCCGCGGGGCCGGCTGCCGTGAGCGGCAGGACCGGCAGCAGGACCGCCGGCAAGCAGACCGGGGTCCGGAACTTCCTGTCCCGCGAGCTGATCCTCGAGGCGGCGTTCCGGGTCGTCGACGCCGACGTCATGAACGAGATCACCATGAGCCGGCTCGGCCGTGAGCTCGACGCGGACCCGAGTGCGGTGTACCGGCACTTCCGCAACAAGGACGAGCTGCTCCTCGCCATGGCCGACGTCATGCTCGAGGAGTCGATGAACTCCTACGTCGAGGGTGACGCCCCCGTCGAGAACCTGCGCCGGATGTGCTGGACCCTGCGCCGCTCGTACCTGCGGCGTCCGGGCCTCGCCCGGGCCGTGGCGTCCCGGTTCACCGGCGGGGCCGCCGAGGCGGCGAGCGTCGCGCACATGCTCGCGAACATGGCCGAGCTCGGGTACGACGAGGACACCGCGATCGCCAACGCGCGGGCGCTCGCCGAGATGACCCTGGGGCACATCGTCATGACGGCGGACGTGCTCGCCCTGCCCGTGAAGACGCAGGCGTTCGAGCTCGAGATGGGGCGCAGCTACTACACCCGCCCCCGCACGCCGGGTGCCGGGGTGACCCCCGCCGAGCAGCGGGCCGCGCACCTCGAGGACGGCGAGCAGATCTTCGCCGTCATGATCGACACGTTCTGCGAGGGGCTTGTGGCCCGGGCGCCGCGCTCACCCTGACGACGTCCGCCGGGCCACGAGCACGGCCTGGTCGTCGGACTCCGGCGGCACCGGGGCGCGGACGAGCCGGGCGACCTCCTCGAAGCCGTTGTCGCGCAGTGCGTCCGCCATCCGGTCCGGGGTTCGGTGGTGCCGCACGAGGACGACGTCGAGCCCCAGCCGGCGCATGCCCTGCGCGACGTCCCGGGAGCCCTCCCCGGCCTGGAACGCGACGAGGACGAACCCGCCGGGTCGCAGCACGCGACGGATCTCGCCCAGGGCCGCACCGAGCCGCTCGTCCGGCGTGTGGATCGTCGAGTACCAGGAGAGGACGCCGTCGAAGCTGCCGTCCGGGTACGGCAGCGCCGTGAGGCTCCCGACCCGGGTGTCGAACCCCGGGTGGTCCTGCCGGGCCCGGCGGACCATCTCCGCCGAGAGGTCCGCCCCGACCGGGCGGCAGCCGGCCGCCGCCAGGACGGGGAGCATCCGGCCGGCGCCGCAGCCGGCGTCGAGGACGTCCGGGCCGTCCGTGCGGTCGGCCGACAGCAGCGAGCAGAAGTGGGCGACCATCGCGAGGTCGACCGCCTGCTCGGGGCCGGTCGAGGGGAACATGTCGGCGTAGAGGTCGGCGGCCGCGTCGTAGACCGCCGCGACGTCGTCCTCGGTCTGCGTCATGCCCCTTGCTACCGCGGATCCGAGGTCCCCGCCAGCAACCGGGCCCGCCGGCCGGCCGGCCCGGCACGCGCTGCCGCCGCCCGGGAGCGCTACTACGGGGGCTGCGTGGACACCCCCGACCAGATGGCCGCCCGCGCCGACCTCGGCGGGCTGACCGGGCGGGCCGACGGCGTCGGTGCCGCCCTGCGCGCGGTGACCGGGCCGGCGGGCCGGCTCGGGGTGGCCTTCTCCGGCGGGGTGGACTCCTCGGTGCTCCTCGCGCTCGCGGTCCGGGCCCTGGGCGCCGCCCGGGTGGTCGCCGTCCTCGGGGTGTCCCCGAGCCTCGCGGCCGACGAGCGGCTCGCGGCGCACGCCGTGGCGGCCTTCGTCGGCGTGCCGGTCGTCGAGGTCGAGACCCGGGAGGGCGAGCGGGCGGCCTACCGGGCCAACGGCCCCGACCGCTGCTACCACTGCAAGGACGAGCTCTTCACCCGGATCGAGGAGTCGGTCGCGGTGCGGCACGACCTGCAGGCGGTCGCCTACGGGGAGAACGCGGACGACGCCCGGCGCCCGGACCGGCCCGGGGCGCTCGCGGCGGGGGAGCACGGCGTCCTGCGGCCGCTCGCCGACGCGGGGCTCGACAAGGCGGGGGTCCGCGGGATCGCCCGGGCGCTGCGGCTGCCCTGCGCCGACAAGCCCGCCGCGCCCTGCCTGGCCTCCCGGATCCCGCACCACGAGGTCGTCGACCCGGCGAAGCTGCGGCAGGTCGAGGCCGCGGAGGCCGGGCTGCGGAGCCTCGGGTTCGCGGACTGCCGGGTGCGCCACCACGGTGACGTCGCCCGGGTCGAGGTCGCCCCGGCGGACCTCGCCGCCGCAGTCGCCGAACCGCTGCGCACGCAGGTGCTGGACGCCGTCCGCGCGGCCGGGTTCCGGTTCGTCGCGCTCGACCTCGCCGGGATCCAGTCCGGGGCGTTCACGCTGCCGCTCGTGGCGGTCGGGCGTGGCTGAGCCGGTCGACGACGCGCTCGCGGCGCTGGCCCTGGTCGCCGACCTCGACCACGACCGCGCGACCCGCCGCGGCTACCCGGAAGCCGTGTACTGCGAGGGGAAGACGCCGGACCAGGTGCGGGTCGTCGCGGCCGCGCTGCGGGACCGGGCCGCCGCGACCGACGGCCCGGCGCCGGTCGCGCTCTTCACCCGGGTGGCCGACGAGCACGCCCGTGCCGTCCTCGACGTGCTGCCCGACGCGCGGTGGGAGCCGCAGGCCCGGCTGCTCGCCTGGCCGCCCGAGCCGCCGCCGCCGACCGGCGGCCGGGTCGTCGTCGTGGCCGCCGGCACCTCCGACCTGCCCGTCGCGCACGAGGCCGCGCTCACCGCGGGCTACCTCGGCCGCGCCACCGACCTCGTCGTCGACGTTGGCGTGGCCGGGCTGCACCGGATCACCCGGCACCTCGACACGCTGCGAGCCGCGCGGGCGGTCGTCGTCGTCGCGGGGATGGACGGCGCCCTGCCCGGCGTCGTCGCCGGCCTCGTCGCCGCACCGGTCGTCGCGGTGCCGACCTCCGTCGGGTACGGCGCGTCGTTCGGCGGTATCGCCGCCCTGCTGACGATGCTCAACGCCTGCGCGCCCGGGATCGGCGTCGTCAACATCGACAACGGGTACGGCGCGGGGCATCTCGCGGCGCAGATCGCGGCCCCGTGACCCGCCGGGGGTAGGACGCGCGTGTCAGGCGCGCGCCGGCAGCACGCAGAACTCGTTGCCCGACGGGTCCGCGTAGAGGCGCCACGGCAGGCCGGGCGCGAGCGCGGGGAGCGCGCGGCCGCCGCGTGCGGCGATGCCCGCCGCGACCTCGTCGGGGTCCTCCCCGGCGTCGAGCCGGACGTCGAGGTGCAGCCGGTTCTTGGCCGGGCCCTTGGGGGCGCGCTCCGGGCAGAGCTCGAGGAGCGGGCCGCGCAGCGACGGGTGGCGCAGGGTGCGGGGCGCGACGCCGTCCGCGTCGACCCAGCCGGTGAGCCAGGACCAGAACGCCGCGTCCCGGTCCGGGTCGGAGCCGTCGAACGGGAGCGCCGCGACCGGCCCCGTCCCGGTGTACGCCGCCCGTTCCTCCATGACGCAGAAGGGGTTCCCCTCGGGGTCGCCGAGCACCACCCAGGGCACGTCGTGCTGGCCGATGTCGAGATGCCGCGCCCCGAGCCCGAGCAGCCGGTCGACCACCTCGGCCTGCCGCGCCCCGCCCAGGAGGTCCAGGTGGAGCCGCGGCGGCTCGGAGGGCAGGTCGGGGACCCGCTGGAAGCACACGTCGAGGACCGGCCCGCCCTCGACCGTGAGCCGGGTCTCGAAGCCCTCGGGCTCGTCGGTCAGCGTCTCGCCGCCGAGCGCCGCCTCCCAGAACCGCCCGACCCGTCGGGGGTCGACGGCGTCGACGACGAGGTTCTCCAGGTACATGCAGTCACCGTAGACGCGGCCGGGCGTCGCCCGGCAGCGCATTCCCGGGGACGAGCCCTGCGTCCACCGCTGCGGCCGCCGCCCGTTCCAGCACCTCGCGGACCGGCAGCCCGGTCGCGGCCGCAGCGACCGCTGCGGCCTCGAACTCCGGCGACACGTGGACCACCCGGCCGTCGCGGTGGCCGATCTTCACCGCGACCGTCTCGCCGGCGACCACCACGTCGGCCCAGGACCGGTCGAGGGTCTCGCGGACGACGGGGTGCTCGCGGACGCCGAGCGCGGACGTGCTGCGCAGCACGAGGTCCCGGACGGCGGGTGCACGGTCCTGCGGCACGAGCACCGACAGCACGGGCCCCGGCCGGCCCTTCTTCATGAGCACCGGGGTGATCCACGCGTCGAGCGCGCCGACGGCGAGCAGCCCGTCGACGACGCTCGGCCAGACCCGCGGGTCGAGGTCGTCGACGGTCGTCTCGACGAGGACGACGGCCGCGGAGTCCGGTGCCGGCCGGGCCGGGACGGTCGCCGTCCCGAGCACGGCGCGGACGACGTTCGCGCGGTCGGGGCGGTCCCGGGTGCCGGCGCCGACGCCGGTGCCGACGACGCGCAGCGCGGGCAGCGGCCCCCAGTCGTCGGCGAGGGCCACGAGCAGCGCCACCCCGGTGGGGGTCGCGAGCTCACCGCTGCCGCCCGCCACGACCTGGTGCCCGGTCACGAGCTCGAGGACAGCAGGCCCCGGTACCGGCAGGACGCCGTGGGCGCCGCGGACCGTCCCGGAACCGAGCGCGATCTCGCCGACGACGACCCGCTCGACGTCGAGCGTCGCGAGGGCCGCGCAGGTGCCGACGACGTCCGCGATGCTGTCCCACGCGCCGACCTCGTGGAAGTGCACGTCGTCCGGCTCGGTGCCGTGGGCCCGGGCCTCGGCGACGGCGAGGGCGCGGAAGACGGCCCGGGCGCGGTCCCGGACGGCGGGCGCAAGGACCGCCGCGGACAGCAGTGCGTCGACGTCGCGCCAGGAACGGTGGGGCTGCGCGGGGTCGAGCAGCCGCACGTCGACCTTCGTGGCCCGCAGCCCGGCCCGGCGCACGGTCGAGACGTCGAGGGCGACCGTGGTGGGGACGACGGCATCGACGGCGTCCCGGACCGCCGCGACGTCCGCGCCCAGGTCGACGAGCGCGGCCAGGAGCATGTCGCCCGCGACGCCGGCGGACACGTCGAGCCAGATCGTCCGCGCCGTCGAGGTCACACGCCGACCCTAGCGACCGGCCCGCCGGGCACCGCCGCACGTCGGCCGGCACCGCGCGTATGACAGCGCGGGCCACCGTTGACAGACTCGGGGCGGACACCCGCAGCACCGCAGCACGAGGAGGCAGACGTGGAGTACCGCAGGCTGGGCAGGACCGGCCACTCGAGCTCGGTGCTGATCTACGGGGCCGCTGCGCTGGGGGACGTCGACCAGGACACCGCCGACGCCTCGGTGCGCGAGGCGCTCGCCGCCGGGGTCAACCACCTCGACGTCGCCGCGAGCTACGGGGACGCGGAGCTGCGGCTCGGCCCGATGATGGCCGACATCCGCAAGGACGTGTTCCTCGCGACGAAGACCGGTGACCGGGACCGGGACGCCGCCTGGGCGTCGGTCAACCGCTCCCTCGAGCGGCTGCAGACCGACCGGCTCGACCTGCTCCAGCTGCACGCCGTCGGCGACCTCGACGACCTCGACCGGGCCCTCGGGGCCGGCGGCGCCATCGAGGCCGCCGTCCGTGCGAAGGAGGAGGGGCTCGTCGCCGAGATCGGCATCACCGGGCACGGCGACCAGGCCGCCGCGACCCACCTGGAGGCGTTGCGGCGCTTCCCGTTCGCGACGGTGCTCACCCCGCTCAACGCGGTGCTCTGGCGCGACCGGGCCTACCGGGAGAACTACGAGGCGCTCGTCGCCGAGGTGCGCCGCCAGGACGTCGGGCTCATGACGATCAAGACCGTCTCCCGGCGCAACTGGCCCGAGGGTGCGGAGCAGACCCACTCGACCTGGTACGAGCCGCTGACCACCGCCGAGAAGATCCGGGCCGCGGTCTCCTGGGTGCTCGCGCACGACGAGGTCACCGGCCTCGCGACGGCCGGTGACGTCCGGCTCCTCGGCATGATCGTCGCGGCCGAGCGCGACCGGATGCCGGTCGAGGACGCCGAGGCGCTGCTCGGCGGGGACGACGAGTACTCCTCGCCGTTCCTGCACATGACGATCTAGGCCCCCCGGCCCGGCCGGGCGTCGTCCGTGCTGCGCCGTCCGGCCGAGGCGGCGACGACGAGCGCCGCACCGACGAGGCCGACGTTCTTCAGCAGGTGGATCCGGTTCATCTTGCGCGCCATCGGGTCCGTGTCCTTCCAGTAGGCGTGCCCGGCGAGCGTCGTCGGCACCATCGAGCCGACGAGCCCGAGCGCGGCGGCCCGGGGGAGGATGCCGGTCGCGACGCCGAGACCGCCGGCGACCATCGCGGCGCCGTTGAAGCGGACGGCCTTGTCCGCCAGCGCCTCCGGGACGCCGAGGTCGACGGCCAGCTTGACCCGGATGCCAGGGTCGGCCGCCGCCTCGGCCCCGAGCCAGACGAAGGGGGCTGCGACGGCGATCCGTCCGAGGCGGTCGAGGAAGGACATTCGGGGCTCCGCTCGAGGTGTCAGGTCAGGAGGGGACGAGCGTAGTCCCGGCCCGGCTCCCAGGGCCGCCCGGCCGCCGTCCGCGGGTCGTCACAGGTGCGCCTGGTCGATCGCGGACTGCAGGGACTGGACGTAGCCGTCGCTGGTGACGGTGGCGCCGGAGACGGCGTCGATGTCCGCGCTCTGGGCGGCGGTGACCTCCTCGGCGAGGACGGGCAGCGCGTAGGAGTTGATCTCGACGTCCTTGGGGTTGTCCTGCGGGTACTGCACCGCCTCGGACTTCGTGATCCGGCCGTTCTCGACGGTGATCTCGACCTGGACGACGCCCCAGCGGGTCATGACCGCGTCACCGGTGTAGGTGCCGGACGACGAGGAGCCGGACGACCCGGACGAGCCGGTCGACGAGGCGGTCGACGCGCTCGTCCCGGACGTCGTCGCGGTGCCGCCGGAGTTCGTGCTCGTCGGGTAGCTGAAGAGCAGCGCGAGCCCGCCCACGGTGCCCGCTGCCGCGGTGATGATCCTGCGCATGGCCGTGTCTCCTTACCAGGTGAAGCGTTCGTGGTGGATGTGGGTGTCGGGGACGCCGGCTGCGGTGGCGGCGGTGCGGGCGGCGTCCATCCAGGTGTCTGCGCCGCAGAGGTAGCCGTCGTGGTGGGCGAGGTCGGGGACGAGCTGGGTGAGGGCCTGGGTGTCGGTGAGGTGGGCGGCGGTGGCGGGCAGCCAGGAGGGTGACCCGTCGGGGCGGTGGGCGCGGGGGCCGAGGACGTAGTAGACGCGGTGGCCGTGGGTGGCGGCGAGGGTGTCGAGCTCGTGCTGGTGGACGAGGTCGGTGGTGTCGCGGGCGCGGTAGATCAGGGTGATGTCGCCGGGGGCGGCGGGC
>JACRAB010000317.1 GCA_016213575.1 Actinomycetota bacterium | reverse complement strand
CCCGCGGCGACCTGGGCCCGGGCGTGACGTGCCCGTCGTTCCGGTTCCACCCGGCGATCGTCGCGCAGGCCGCGGCGACGACCGAGGCGATGTACCCGGGCCGGTCCTGGCTCGGTCTGGGCTCGGGCGAGGCGCTCAACGAGCACGTCGTGCCGGGCTACTGGCCCGAGGCCGGCGAGCGGTCGTTGCGGATGTGGGAGGCCATCGAGGTCATCCGCAAGCTCTTCGACGCCTCCCTGGCGAACAAGGACGTCAAGCACGACGGCCGGTTCTTCAAGCTGGAGTCGACCCGGCTCTGGACGATGCCCGAGCAGGCACCGCCGATCCTCGTGGCGACCGCGGGCCCGATCAACGCGAAGAAGACCGGGAAGTTCGCCGACGGGATCATCACCGTCGGGGCCCCGCTGGAGAAGATCGGCGGGCTCTTCGACAAGTTCGCCGAGGGCGCCCGGGAGGCCGGCAAGGACCCGGACGCGATGCCGCGTGTGCTCCAGCTGCACCTGTCGTGGGCGCCGACCGACGAGGAGGCGCTGGCGAACGCGATGGACCAGTGGCCCAACGGCGGGATGAAGTTCCCCAAGGCCGACATCCGCTCCCCGTTCGACTTCGAGCAGATGGCCAAGCTCGTGCGCCCGGAGGACTTCGAGGGCCGGATGGTCATCTCGAGCGACCCCGACGTGCACCGGGCCGCGATCCAGAAGTTCTGCGACCTCGGCTTCGACCGCGTCTACCTGCACAACGTGGGCCGCAACCAGGCCGAGTGGATCGAGGTCTTCGGCCGCGAGGTGCTGCCCAAGCTGCACCGCTGACACCGGCAGCACCGACCCTGGCGGCACCTGAGCTCCGGGGCGGGGTAACCCGGATGCGATCATCACCACCGGCTTGAGAGGCTGACCGCTCGTGCCCCGCCTCCCCCGCCTGCCGATGGTCGACCTGACGCCGCTGCGGACGTCCCGCGACTTCCGGCTGCTCCTCGTCGCCGGCACGGTGACCTACCTCGGCGCGATGGTCACGTACGTCGCGCTGCCCTGGCAGCTCTACGCCCTCACCGGGTCGAACCTCGCGGTCGGCATGCTCGGCGCCGTCGAGCTCGTGCCGCTCGTCGTGTTCGGCCTCTGGGGCGGGGCGATCGCCGACCACTACGACCGCCGCACCGTGCTCGTCACGACGACGGTCGCCCAGGTCGCGCTCACGGCGCTGCTCCTCGTCAACGCGCACCTGCCGACCCCGCAGGTCTGGGCGCTGTACGTCGTCGGCGCGCTGCTCTCCGCCGTGACCGCCGCGCACCGGCCGAGCCGGGAGGCGCTGCTGCCGCGCGTCGTCCGGCACGACGAGCTGCCCGGGGCGCTGGCACTGTCGTCGATCGGGATGCAGACCGGCCTGCTCGCCGGTCCGGCGATCGGCGGGCTCATCCTCGCCTCGGGCGGCGCGACGTGGGCGTACGCGGTGGACGTCGTCGGGCTCTCGGTCGCGGCCGTCCTGTACGTCGGCCTGCGGCCCGCCCCGGTCACGGACGGCGGGACGCCGCCGAGCGTCGCCGGCATCGTCGAGGGGATCCGCTACGCGGCCGGCCGGCGCGACCTGCTCGGCACCTACGTCATCGACATGGTCGCGATGTTCCTCGCGATGCCGACCGTGCTCTTCCCGGCGTTCGCCGCCGACGTGCTCCGGCAGCCCGAGCTGCTCGGCCTGCTCTACAGCGCGGGGACGGCGGGCAGCCTGGTCGCCACCGCGACGAGCGGCTGGACGTCGCGCGTGCACCACCACGGGCGGGTCGTCGTCGTCGCGGCGGCCTGCTGGGGGCTGGCGACCGCGGCGGCCGGCCTCGCGTCGTCCGCCTGGCTCGTGCTCGTCTTCTTCGCCCTCGCCGGCGCGGCCGACATGGTGAGCGCGCTGTTCCGGCAGATCATCTGGAACCAGACCATCCCCGACGAGCGTCGCGGCCGGCTGGCGGGCATCGAGATGCTCTCGTACTCGGTCGGCCCGCTCGGCGGCCAGGTGCGGGCCGGGGTCGTCGCGGACGGGTTCGGCGTCCGCGCGTCCATCGTCAGCGGCGGCGTGCTGTGCGCGGTCGGCGTCGTCGCGACCGCGGCCTGGCTGCGCGAGGTCTGGGGCTACGACGCCCGGACCGACGAGCACGCCGTCCGCGAGCGGGACCTGCGCGAGGAGCGGGCGCGTCGGGCGGACGAGCCGCTCCCCGGGGCGGACGCCGTCCGCCCCGACGCGACGTAGCCGAACGCCTGCGCATGGTCACTGCCAACGGCGATCCTGGAGACGTGCCGCAGGACCCGCCCTCGCTCCCCCGGGTCGAGCTCGTCATGGCGCGCCGCAACCGGGTCGCCACCCTCGCGCTCGCGGTCGTCCTGGCCCTCGGGGCCGGCACGGTCGTGGGCACCGGTGCGGACGACCGCGCGGGGTCCGCGTGGTGGGTGGCGGGAGCGGTCGCCGTCCTCGGCGCGCTGGGGTGGTTCGTCGCGTCGTCCGTGGTCGACCTCGTGCGCCCGGCCCGGCTCGTCGTCGACGAGGACGGCGTCACCGAGGTCGGCGCGTTCCGGGTGCGGCAGAGCGAGACCTGGGAGGACTGCGTGCGGTTCAGCCCGGCCGGCGCCGGGGTCGGGTTCCAGAACCGGGCCTACCGGCACGCACCCGACGACCGGACGCGGCGCCGGCTGCGGGGCCGCTTCGGCTACCCGACGACGCTGCCGGCGGGCTACGGCGGCCTCGACCAGGACGAGCTGCTGTCGCTCCTCAACCGCTACCGGGAGACGTTCACCGACCGACGGCGCCGGCAGGTCCGGCCCACGGTCTGATCAAGCCGGCCGTCGCGGCGGCCGATAGGGCTCCCAGAGGTGGCGACGCCGCCGTTCGAGGAGGTCCGGTCGTGGCGTGCAGCTGGCAGGAGGAGAACGGGCTGCGGTACCTGTTCGCGGACTACCGCGGGCAGACGAACGAGCAGGACATGGCGACGCTCGCGGAGTCGATCGCCATCATCGAGGCCACCGGCCCCGGGGTCAGGCTGCTCGTCCAGGTCGACCCCAACCACAAGCCGACGAGCGAGTTCCTCACGGCCGTGAAGGCGGCGTCCCGGGGGCCTCTCGCGGCGAACGGCGTCCGCGCCGCGTTCATCGGCATCGACGGCATCGGCCGGGCGGTGCTGCGCGGCCTGCAGCTCGTGGGCAGCGGGGTCGGCGCCCCGGCACTGCCGAGCAAGCAGCGGGCGCTGGAGTACCTCGCCCGGCACTGACCGGTCGCGGGCCGGTCAGGCCTCGTCGTCCCCCTCGCGCCAGCGCCGGTCCTCCTCGTCCCAGGACTCCGTGCGCTCGGCGGCCTTCTGCAGCGACTGCGCGGCCTCGGCCTCGCTGGCGTACGGCCCCATGAGGTCCTTGCCCTGGTTCTTGTCGTACTCCGTCTCGACCTTGCCGGTGCGGATGTTGAACCAGAACTGCGGCTGCTCGGTCATGGACGGCAGGCTAGGCGACCCCCGAGCGCCCCGCCAGGACGTGCGTCCGCCCGCGCACTTGCCCGTAAGCCGACGCCGGGCGGTCCCGGCCACTAGCGTCGCACGATGCGAACCCCCGTGGTCCTGGCAGCGCTCTCTCTCGTCGGCCTCCTGACCGGGTGCGGCGGTGCGAGCAGCACGTCGGCCGCACCCGCTGCCTCGTCCGCCCCTGCGGCGTCCTCGTCGTCGGCGGCCCAGCCGGCCGGGGGCGACGCCGGGGCGGGCGCACAGTACGCACCGATCGTCTGCAAGGCGCTCGAGGAGACACTCGTCGGGCTCGAGGGCCAGGACGCCGTCGATGCCGGCTACCAGGCGCAGATGGTGCTGACGATGACGAGCACCGACGTCCCGCCGGCCGAGCTGAGGAGCGCGATGGACGACGCCGCGGTGAGCGCGCTCTGCCCCGACGACTACAAGACCTTCCTCGAGAAGGCGAACATCACGTCGCTGAGCAGCCTCTGAGGGGCGGGCTCAGCGCAGCAGACTGACAACCGGCGGCAGGTCGCCCGAGCGCAGCCCGTCGAGCACGAGCCGCTCGTGCGGGACGACGTCCGCAGGCAGGGCGTCGAGGCCGAACCACTGCATGCCGGCGCACTTCGCCGGCTCGAGCACCGTCGGATCGCCCTGCCAGCGGGTCACCTCGAAGAAGAAGTCGCAGCGCTGCTCGACCGGCGGACCGCCGACCTCGACCCGGTGCAGCGTCGTCAGCGCGCGCAGGTCGCCGGCGTCGATCGTGACGCCGGCCTCCTCGCGCGCCTCCCGGACGGCGGCCTGCTGCGCCGACTCGTAGGGGTCGACGTGCCCGGCGAGGCTGGCCCAGAACCCGTCCATGTAGCCGGTGCCCCGGCGCAACTGGAGGAGCACCTCGTCGTCGCGGCGCAGGACGACGTACGACGCGGCGACGAGCAGGCTACGACCGGTCAGCACCTCGGGCAGGGTCACGGACGGCGACCCTACCGACGTGACGCGGGCACCGTCCCCACCCGGATCCGGTTGCCGTCGGGGTCCTTGACCTCGAACTCGCGCGCCCACGGGTTGTCGTGGATGTGCGTCACCCCGCAGGCTGCGGCGAGCGTGTCCACGTCGGGCACGTAGAGGTAGACGAGCGTGTCCGGGCGGGCGTCCCCGCGATGCTCGGACAGGTGCAGCCGGGCGGCGTCCCCGCTCCGGATCCCGATGTACCAGGGAAATCCTGGTTCGAACTGGTGCCGGAACTCCTCGGTGAAGCCGAGGCGGCGGTACCACTCGGCGGAAGCCTCGGCATCAGTGACGCGGAGAACGACTACGGCGCGGGCGTCGTCCATGACGCCATTGTGCTCAACGCCGGCCGAGGAAGCCCGACGGTTGCCAGAGTGCCCGCTCGGACCGCGCGAGGGCACCGGCCGCGACGACCATCCCGAAGAACGCGACGGCGGACGCCAAGCCGAGCGCGAACCAGGCTCCGCGGTGCGGCTGTCCGGGGTCCGACCGGTCGACGTTGACGTCGAGGAACCACAGCAGCGCGCCGGCGGCCAGGAACAGCCCTGCGGCCAGGCGGGCGCGCACCGTCCCGGGGCCCCGCCACAGCATCACGACGCCGGTGACGACGATGACCACCCCGAACGGCGAGGCCGAGTCCCACGCGTCGCTGTCGTGCCAGTGCGACCAGACCCGCCCGATGTACGCGAGACAGCCCGCTCCCCAGGGCAGCACGACCCACCAGCGCATCGCACGCCCGGGAGCCGTCTGCACGCGAGCCTCGTCCACGGGGAGATCATGGCACGACGAGGTATCTTGACATCAAAATATCACCGAGGAGGCTGTCATGACCCGCGACGCCGTCGTCCACCACGTCCAGCTCGCCTGCCCGCCCGGCACCGAGGACGTCCTGCGCGCCTTCTACGCGGGCGTCCTCGGGTTCGAGGAGGTGCCGAAGCCGCCCGCGCTCGCGGCCCGCGGCGGCTGCTGGTTCCGCCGGGACGGCGTCGAGCTGCACCTGGGGGTCGAGGCGGACTTCCGGCCGGCACGCAAGGCGCACCCAGGGCTCCTCGTCGGCGACCTCGACGCCTGGGCCGCCCGGCTCGAAGAGGCGGGCGCGCCGGTGACCTTCGACGACGGCTTCCCGGGGATGCGGCGGTTCTACACCGAGGACCCGAACGGCAACCGGATCGAGGTCCTCACCCCGGCAGGCGGATGATCCCGCAGCACGGCCCGACTGCATCTGGATCTGCGCCGGGCGATCCGGGCTGAAAACATCGACGTGATGACCACTGACACCCGGACGACCGGTTCCCGCCTGCCCGCGCTCACCTGGACGACCGTGGTTCCGCCGCTCGCGGTGATCGTCCTCGCCCTCACCTGGGGCCGGACGTTCGACGGCACGGTCGGCGCGGTCGTCGTGACGCTCGTGGCGGTGGTCCTCGGCGCGGCCGTGCTCGCCGCGGTCCACCACGCCGAGGTCGTCGCGCACCGGGTCGGCGAGCCGTTCGGGTCGCTCGTGCTCGCCGTCGCCGTGACGGTCATCGAGGTCGCGCTCATCCTCACGCTCATGATCTCCGGCGGGCCGGAGACGCAGTCCCTCGCCCGGGACACCGTCTTCGCCGCCGTCATGATCACCGTCAACGGCATCGTCGGCGTCTCGCTGCTCGTCGGCGCGCTGCGCCACGGCATCCCGGCCTTCAACGCCGAGGGCACGGGCGGCGCGCTCGCGACCGTCGCCACGCTCGCGACGCTCTGCCTCGTCGTCCCGACGTTCACGACGAGCCGGCCCGGCCCGGAGCTGTCGTCCGGCCAGCTGGTCTTCGCGGCCATCGCGTCGCTGACGCTCTACGTCGCGTTCGTGCTCACCCAGACGGTGCGGCACCGGGACTTCTTCCTCCCGGTCGCGACGGACGGCTCGGGCACGCTCGACGCCGACGTCCACGCGGACCCGCCGACCAACCGGACGGCGTTCGTCAGCCTCGGACTGCTCCTCGCCTCCCTCGTCGCGGTCGTCGGCCTCGCGAAGGTCGAGTCGCCGGCGATCGAGAAGGCGGTCGCGGGCGTCGGCTTCCCGCCGTCCTTCGTCGGGGTCGTCATCGCCCTGCTCGTCCTTCTGCCGGAGACCCTGGCGGCCGTCCGGGCGGCGCAGCGGGAGCGGATCCAGATCAGCCTCAACCTCGCGCTCGGCTCGGCGATGGCGAGCATCGGCCTGACGATCCCGGCGATCGCCGTGGCGTCGATCTGGCTCGACGGCCCGCTCCTGCTCGGCCTCGACCCGACCCAGATCACCCTGCTCGCGGTGACGATCGTCGCGGCGGTGCTCACCGTCGTCCCGGGGCGCGCGACCCGGCTGCAGGCCGCCGTCCACCTCGTGCTGCTCGCCGCGTTCCTGTTCCTCGCCGTCAGCCCCTGATCCGACCTGCCTGCAACATCCTGGGGCGCGGGTGCGTATGCATCCTTCGACAGGACGGTGCAGGGAGGGGGACGACGCATGGGCGGGCCGCAGGACGACGACTCCTTCGAGGCGTTCGTCGCCGAGCACGGCGCCGGCCTGCTCGCCTTCGCCCACGCCCTGTCGGGCAACCGGCAGGACGCCGAGGACCTCACCCAGGCGGCGCTCGCCGCCGCCTACGCGCGCTGGCCGCGGATCCGGCCCGACACCGCGCTGGCCTACCTGCGGCGGAGCATCGCCAACGGCCGGGTCAGCCTGTGGCGCAGACCCTGGCAGCGCGACGTCCGGGCCGACCTCGTCGACCTGCCGGTCACGGGGTCCCACGACGTGACGGCCGACCGGACCGCCGACCGGCTCGCCACGTACCAGGCTCTGCGCGCCCTCCCTCGGGGCCAGCGCGCCGTCCTCGTCCTGCGCTACCTGCACGACCTGCCCGACGACGAGGTCGCCGCCGCCCTCGGGATCGGTGCGGCCGGTGTCCGCAGCCAGGCGCACCGCGGGCTCGCGGCCCTGCGGCGGTCGCTGCAGGACGACGACCGCGACAGCACGTCCCAGGCATCGACGACCGGGCCCGGCGCCGCATCGGCGCCGGGGCGCGCGCCGTCCCCGAGGAGGTCACGATGACGAGCCAGACCAGCCCGGCCGGCCCGGCCACCCCGCCCGACGTCGAGACGCGGCTCCGGGACGCCCTGGCACCGTTCCGCTCCGGGTCGTTGCCGCCTGACGCCGCCCGCACCGCCGCCGTCCGCGGCCGGCGGATGCGCCGCACCCGCCGGACCGCTGCCGCCCTCGCAC
The DNA here is from genome assembly GCA_016213575.1 of Actinomycetota bacterium. Lineage (GTDB taxonomy): Bacteria > Actinomycetota > Actinomycetes > Actinomycetales > Kineosporiaceae > R-H-3. Next base: position 136 of record JACRAB010000317.1, on the reverse strand, counting down.
CGGTGCTCGCCGCGGCGCTCGTCGCCGGCGCGGTCGTCCTGGTCGGCGCCCTGCGCCCGGGCGCGACCCCGGACGGCCCGTCGTCACGGCCCGCGCTCGCCGACCGCGGCTGGGTCCGTGCGGCGGCCGCGCCCCT
>JACRAB010000311.1 GCA_016213575.1 Actinomycetota bacterium | reverse complement strand
CTCCGGGTGCCAGCCGCGGCGGTACTCCTCGCCCATCGTCGGGTTCTGCGTGCAGCGGATCGGGGTCATCGTGTGGTCCCCGGAGACGCACACGTTGCAGCCGATGCACTCGCGGATCGTGTGCAGCCGGTTCGTGCGGATCTTCTCCGGCAGGAAGGGGTCGGCGATCGACGGCCGGGCCGCGCCGACGAGGTCGAGGACGCCGTCGCGCACCTGCCGGACCATGAGGTCGGGCGAGGTGAACCGGCCGACGCCGACGACGGGCTTGGTGGTCAGTGCCTTGAGGCCGCGGACGGCGTCCTCGTGCTCGCCCTCCGGACCGAACCGGGACGTGTTCGAGTCGTCCTCCCACGCCCCGACGACGAAGTCCCAGAGGTCCGGCAGCTCGCCGAGGGCGCCGACGACGTCCTCGATCTCCGCCCGCCCCAGCCCGCCCGGCCCGGCGAGCTCGTCGACGGTGAGCCGGCAGGCGACCGCGGCCCGGCCGGCTGCCTCCTCGACGGTGTCCTCGAGCACCTCCCGCAGCAGCCGCATCCGGTTCTCCGGGCTGCCGCCGTAGGCGTCGGTCCGCTGGTTGTAGCGCGGGGACAGGAAGTGCTGCAGGCCCGCCAGGTCGTGCCCCGCGTAGACGTAGACGAGGTCGTAGCCGGCGGCGATCGCCCGGCGGACCGCGGTGCGGTGCCAGCGCCGCAGGTCCGCGACGTCCGCGAGGGACATCGCCCGGGCCTGGACCGGGTGGTACGACTGGACGGGCAGGTGCGCCGGCCCGAGCGGGGTCTCCCGGCTGTAGAGGTTCGCGGCGTGCATCCCGTTGTGCGCCAGCTCGATGCCGGCGAGCGCGCCGCCGGCGTGGATCTGATCGGCGATCCGGGCCAGCGCCGGCACGTCCTCGTCGTCCCAGATCCTCAGCTCGACGAACGGTGCGACGTCGGACGTCGGGTGGATCTCGACCTCCTCGGTGCACACGACGCCCCAGCTGCCCTCGGCCTTGACCCGGCGCATGGCCGCCTGGGCGCTCGGGTCCCGGTAGCCCATGCCGTTGCAGTGCGGCACCTGGAAGAACCGGTTCTTCGTGACGACCGGCCCGATCCGGACGGGCTCGAAGAGGACGGCGTACCGCGGGTCGGTCGGGGGCTCCGGCGTCGTCATGGGGCCATGCTCGCAGCGGGACCGGTGACAGTGCGGGACCGGCGTGCGACGCTGACCGGGTGACAGACGTGACGCCGACGATCGAGCAGGTCCGTGCGCACCGGAGCACTGCCGAGGGCCTGCGGTACTTCGACTCGCTGCCCGCGGTCACCGTCGAGGAGATGCTCGGCCGGTGGCGCGGCGAGGGGGTCGACACCGGGCACCCGATGGACGGCGTCCTCGAGCGGTTCGGTTGGTACGGCAAGCGGTTCGACGGCCCGGACGACGTCCACCCGCTCGTCTTCCGGACGGCGGGCGGCCTGCGCAGCGTCAACCCCGCGCTGATGCCGGTCGGGCTGCTCGCCGCCCGGCCGCGGACGGCGTCCCTGCCCGGGGTCGCCCGTGCGTTCCGGCTGCTGCTGCCGCTCGTCACGACGTCCCGGCCCGCCGCGCGGCTGCGGATGACCGAGTACCGCGGGGTCGTCACCGCGACGATGTGCTACGACGCGCACCCGATCCACGACGTGTTCCGCCGGGTCGACGACGACACCGTGCTCGGTGTCATGGACCAGCGCGGGCTGCCGCAGCCGTTCGTCTTCCTGCTGCGCCGGGAGCCCTGAGCGCGGCCCCGCGCTACAGCCTGATCTCGCTGATCTGCATCGTCGGCGTGGTCGCGGTGTAGTTCGGGATGTCGCCCATGATCTCGGCCGTGTGCGGGCCGAACGCCGTCTGGAAGGCCTCGACGGAGTCGAAGACGAGGTGGCCCACGGCGGCGAAGGGCGGCGGCTGTCCCGGTCCGCCGCCGGCGAGGCCCTGGTCGACCGACGAGCCCTTGAGCGCGTCACCGAGGCGTTCGGCGACCATCGGCATGTGGCTGCCGAGGTAGTAGTCCATGTCGAACGGCTGGTCCTCGGCGTACGGGTAGAGCACGCTCACCTTGATCATGCCGGTCCTCCCTGACCTCGTCGTCGGGTGCTCGGACCAGCATGCGGTGCGGATCAGCGCGGCGCCATGCGGAGCGCGCCGTCCATCCGGACGACCTCGCCGTTGAGGTAGTCGTTGTCGACGATGGCGAGCACGAGCCTGGCGTACTCCGACGGCAGCGCGAGCCGCTTGGGGAACGGCACGGACTCGGCGAGCGCGGCCCGGAACTCGTCGGAGACGGTCGCGAGCATCGGGGTCTCGACGATGCCGGGGGCGATCGTGCAGACCCGGATGCCGTACTGCGCGAGGTCGCGCGCGGCCGGCAGCGTGAGCCCGACGACGCCGCCCTTGGACGCCGCGTAGGCTGCCTGGCCGATCTGGCCCTCGTAGGCGGCGATCGACGCGGTGTTGACGACGACGCCGCGCTGGCCGTGCTCGTCGGCCCCGGTCTCGGCGATCGCCTGCGCCGCGGTCGCGAGCACGGTGAACGTGCCGACGAGGTTGATCTGCACGACCTTCGCGAAGAGGCCGACGTCGTGGACGTTGCCCCGGCTGAGGATCCGCTGCGACGGCCCGATCCCGGCGCAGTTGACGACGGTGCGCAGCGGGACGCCCGCCGACGCCGCGGTGCGCACCGCCGTGCCCACCTGCTCGGCCGAGGTGACGTCGGTCGGCAGGTAGGTCACTCCGCTCACGTCGGGGGCCTTGCCGACGGCGTCGGCGAGGTCGAGCGCGAACACCCGCGCGCCCTGGGCGGCGAGGGCCGCCGCGGTCGCGGCGCCGAGGCTGAGGCCCCGCCGGTGACGATGGCTGCGGTGTCGGTCAGCTGCACGGTCGGCTCCTGGGCGTCGTCTCGTGGGTGTTTCGGTGGGTGGTCAGGTGCTCGGAAGGGTACGGATCGCCGTCGACGGCCCGGCCGCGAGGGCCCGGCCGACGACCATCCGCTGGATCTGGTTCGTGCCCTCGAAGATCTGCATGACCTTCGCCTCGCGCATGTAGCGCTCGACGGGGAAGTCCTTGGTGTAGCCGGCCCCGCCGAGCACCTGGACGGCGTCCGTCGTCACCCGCATCGCGTTGTCGGTGGCGACGAGCTTGGCCATGCTCGCCTCCGTCGCGAACGGCAGCCCGGCGTCCCGCAGCCGCGCGGCGGCGAGCGTCGTCGCCCGGGCCGACCAGACGGCGGCGGCCAGGTCCGCGAGCAGGAACGCCAGACCCTGGTGCTCGACGACCGGCCGGCCGAACGCCTCGCGCTCGCGGGCGTAGGCGAGCGAGACGTCCAGGGCGCCCTGGGCCAGACCGGTGGCGACGGCGGCGATCCCGAGCCGGCCCGAGTCGAGCCCCGCCAGCGCGATCGACAGCCCGTCGCCCTCGGCGCCGATCCGGCGGTCGGCCGGCACCCGGACGCCGTCGAACCGCATGGTGGCGGTCGTCGAGCCGGTGAGCCCCATCTTGCGCTCGGGCGGGTCGGCGACCAGCCCCGGGGAGCCGGCCGGCACGAGGAAGCAGCTGACGCCCCGGCGGCCCTCGTCGGTGCGGGCCATGACCGTGTAGAAGTCCGCGTGCCCGCCGTGCGTCGTCCAGGCCTTGGCGCCGGTGATGACGTAGTCGTCGCCGTCGCGCACGGCACGGGTGCGCATCGCGGCCGGGTCGGAGCCGGCGTGCGCCTCGGACAGGCAGTAGGCGCCGAGCAGGTCGCCGCCGAGCATGTCCGGCAGCCAGCGGTCCCGCTGCTCGTCGGTGCCGTACGCGAAGAGCGGGAAGCACGCCAGGGCGTGCACCGAGACGCCGACCGCGACGCTCGACCACACGGTGGCGAGCTCCTCGAGGACCTGCAGGTAGGTGCCGTACGGCTGGCCGCCACCGCCGTGCTCCTCGGGGTACGGCAGGCCGAGCAGGCCCGCCCGGCCGAGCACGGCGAAGACGTCGCGCGGGAACCGCTCGTCGGCCTCGTCCTGCGCGACCCGGGGGCGCAGCTCGCGCTCGGCGAGGGTGCGGACGAGCTGCAGCAGGTCGGCCTCCTCGGAGGTCCGGACGAGCGGGGAGCCGGGCATGAGGGCCTCTCGACGCAGGAGGTGCAGAACGGTAGATACTGAACTGAGTACCAACGTACCTGTTCTGGTACTCGACCGGTATCCTCCGGACGTGCCCTCCTCGACGCGCCTCGACGTCCGTCGCGAGGAGCTGCTCGCCGAGCTGACCGACCTGTTCCTCCGGGAGGGGTTCGCCGGGCTCAGCACGGCGGACCTCGCCGAGCGGCTGCGCTGCTCGAAGACGACGCTGTACCTCGTCGCGTCGAGCAAGGAGCAGATCGTCGTGACGACGGTCCGCAGCTTCTTCCGGCGGGCGGCCGAGCGGATCGAGGCCCGGGTCGCGGCCTCGGACGACCCGGTGACCCGGATCCGGCTCTACCTCGACGGGGTCGCCGCGGAGCTCGACCCGGCGACGCAGGCTTTCCACCGTGACCTCGCGGCGTTCGCGCCGGCCGCGCAGGTGTACCGCGAGAACACCCTGCACGCCGCGCGCCGGGTGCAGGAGCTCGTCGCCGCGGGGGTCGCCGCGGGGGCGTTGCGACCGGCCCACACCGGGTTCGTCGGGGCCGCGGTCACCGAGGTCATGACGGCGATCCAGCGCGGCGACGTCGCGGCGGCGACCGGGCTCACGGACGCCGAGGCCTACCGCGAGCTCGTCGACCTCGTGCTGTCCGGCCTCGCCGTCTAGAGCTCCAGCACCTCGGCGCGGCCGCGGGCGGCCGGTGCCCCCTCGTCGACGGTGACCCCGCCGAGGTCGAGCGTCTGCACCTTCGCCAGGCGCGAGGCGTCCGCGAGCAGGGCCCGGTAGGCGTCCTGGACGACGTACGTCCGGAACGCCCGGGCGAAGATCGAGCGGTCCTCGTCGAGCCGGACGAGCTCCTCGGAGAGCGCGGCGAGCCGGCGCTGGACGGCCTCCCGGGAGAGCAGGCCGCCGAGGTCCGGCACGCGCGGCGCGGCCGGCTCCGGCGGGGTTCCGTGCGCGACGACCCGGGACCAGGCAGGGCGCGGCGGGATGAGCAGCTCGAAGAGCGCGAACAGCGCGACGAAGAGCAGTACCGACAGCAGCAGCGCCATGGCCCACCTCGCCTTCGAGGCCTCCATGCTAGGCACGCCGGGGCGTCGCCGTCACGGGCCGAGAGGCACATGCCCCACGCCGCGGCCCGGCCCGTGCCAGGCGCTCAGGCGGTCAGGTAGCGGTGGACCCCGTCCGGGTCGTCGGTCGTGGACGTCACGACCGCACGGTCGACGAGCAGCTCGAGGTGCGCCGAGGTCTCGAGGGTCGCGAGCATCTGGTTGAAGACGTCGAGGTCGTCGAAGGCCCGGCCGCGGCGGGTCCACGTGAGGATCCGGGCGACCTCGTAGGCGGTCGTCGCGCCGGCGGCGAGCGCGGCGAGCGTCGCGTCGAGGCGCTCCTCGTGGTGCGCGAGCAGCGCGTCGACCCGTTCGTGGACCGGGCCGGCGACCGCACCGTGCGCGGGCAGCAGGAGGGCGTCGGGCATGGCCCGGACCAGGGCGAGCGAGGCCATGTAGTCCGCGAGCGGCGAGCGCCCGGGCAGCGGCTCGAAGCCGATCGACGGGGTGATGTGCGGCAGCACGTGGTCGCCGGCGAAGAGCAGGCCCGCGGCAGGGTCGTGGAAGACGAGGTGGCCGCGGGTGTGCCCGGGGGTCGCGACGGCGCGCAGGGTGCGGCCGGCGAGCGCGACGTCCGTGCCGTCGTCGAGCCACGTGTCCGGCGGCTGCCAGTTCTCCAGGTCGACCGGGCCCGGGTCGTGGGCCGCGACCGCGTCGGCGACCGGGCCGGCGCCCGCCCGGCGGAGCAGCGCGACCTGCCGGGAGAGCCTTTCCCCGCTGCGGCCGAGGATCGCCGAGATCGCCGGCCGCTCGCCGGTCCCCAGGCTCACCGACGCCCCGACCCGGCCGCGCAGCGCCACGGCCTGCGTGTAGTGGTCCCGGTGCACGTGCGTGACGAGGACCCGGCGCACCTCGCGGACGTCGCGCCCGATCCCGGCGAGGGCGGCCGTCAGGGCCCGCTCGCTCTCGGCGAGCGCCCAGCCGCCGTCGACGAGCGTCAGCCCGGCACCGTCCTCGACGGCGTAGACGTTGACCGCCCGCAGCCCGTCGTGCGGCAGCGGCAGCGGGATCCGGTGCACGCCGGGGGAGACGGGGTGCGCCCCGGGCGTCGTCCAGTCCTGCTGCGTCGTCCCGGGCATGCGGCGAGACTACGGTCCGCCGCCCGGGGCGCCGTCCGCGAGGGCCGCGACCGCGTGGGCGACGGCGTCCGGGTCGCTCACCGGCGTGAGGTGCCGTGCGTCGGGGATGATCCGCGGCGCCGGGGCGCCGATCCGGCGGGCCGTCTCCTGCGGCGTCCCCGCCGGGAACACGTCGTCCTGCGCCCCGAAGACGACCGCCTTGGGCACGTCGAGCCGCGCGACGAGCGACAGCCGCGCCGTCGGCACCCCGAGCACGCCGGTGTCGAGCATCGCCCACAGCGCGTCCTCCGCGCCCGCCACCCGGAACGGCCGCCGCCACGCGTCGAGCCCGGCGGCGTCCAGCCGGGGGCACCGCGGCCCGCACTGCCCGTCGTACACGCCGCGGACGACGGCGTCGGACCCGACGGCGAGCCGCAGGAGCGTCGTCCGGTAGGGCGGCAGGACGGCGTACCGCACCGGGCTGCGGGCGCCGGCCCCGGTCGCCAGTGCGTCGCCGTCGAGGAGCATGAGCCCGCCGACCCGTTGCGGCGCACGGAGTGCGGCCTCGACGACGACCGCCGCGCCGCTGGAGTGCCCCACGAGCACGGGCCGGTCCAGGCCGAGCACGTCGATCAGCCCGAGGAGCTGGCGGGTCGCGTGGTCGAGGTCGTAGGGGCCGCGGCGCTGGGTGTAGCCCCAGCCGACGACGTCGTAGGCGTAGACCCGGTGGTCGGCGGACAGCCGCTGCGCGACGGCGTCCCAGGTGCCGGCGCTCTCCGCGGCGCCGGGCACGAGGACGACGGCCGGACCGGTGCTGCCGTGCACGGACACCCGGGTCATGAGGTCCCCGGTGCGGACGTACGTCAGTCCCGGGGGTGCGGCGGCCGGCCCGTCGGTGACCCGGTTGAAGCCCCACGACGCCGCGGTGAGGACGACGACCAGGGCCGCGACGACGACGCCCGCCCGGCGCAGCGCCCGGCGTGCCCGCGGACGCCGGCTCACGGCCGGGCCACCGGCGACGGCAGTGCGCGCTGCACCCGGGCCACGACCCGGAAGGCGTCGCGCAGCCCGCGCCGCTCGAGGGTCGTCAGCTCGTCGGGGCGCACGTGGTCGTCGGGCGCCTCGCCGCGTCGGACCTGGTCCGCCTGGTGCTGGAGCCGGGTGTGCTGGACGACGTCCAGCGCGTCGGCGAGGTCGCGCGCCTCGTCGTCCCGCAGCAGCCCGTGGACGGCGGCCGCCCGGAGCCGGGCCGCGGTGCCGGCGGGCGGCGCGGGCAGCAGGGCCGCCAGGTACCGGCCCGCGGCGACGACGGGGCCGGTGCCGCCGCGTTTGAGGTCGACGGTTCCGGCGTGCTCGCCGCTGCTCTCGATGACGAGGCCGCGGACGAAGCCGGTGGGCGGGTGCAGGGCCGTCGCGACCCGGTGGGCCGTCGTCCGGACGGCGGGCCGCGCGTGCGCCGAGCGCAGGGCCCGGCCGACGGGGCCCCACGTGGCGTGCCCCCGGACCGGGCGCGCGTCGGTGAGGGCGGAGAGGTAGATGTCGGCCTGGTGCTCGGTCGGTGCGCCGGCCCAGCCGGCGACGGCCGAGCACCAGGCGCCGACCGAGCGGGAGAACCGCGGGTCGTCGGCGCGGACGCCGTTGACGTCGTGGTCGAGCCCGCACGCGCCGAGCGTCGTGAGCACCTCGACGGCGAGGCCGCGCATCCAGCGCCGGACCTCCGGGTCGGCGTCGTCGCCCTCCCAGGCGAGGAGCGAGTCGAGGTCGGACGACGGCACCGCCTCGCCGCGGGCGACGGAACCGGTGACGAGCCAGGCGAACGGCACCGGCGGGACACCACGGGCCGCGACGTGCAGCTCGACGGCCCGGGCGACGACGGCCTCGACGAGCGCGCTCCGGGTGCCGGTCACCGTGCCCGGCGGCAGCCCGGCGGTGACCGCGGCGAGCAGTGCCGGGCGCATCCCGCGGGCCGCCTCGACGAGCTCGGCAGGCGTCGCGGCGCGGGACACCGCGCGGCGCAGCCGCACCGGCGTCCGGCTCTGCGCCGCGAGCAGGTCGCGGTCCTCGACGACGCCGAGGACCTCGCCGCCGGCCGCGACGACCGGAAGGTGCCTGAAGCCGTGGGTGAGCAGCGCGAGGACGGCGTCGTCCGTCGTCGCGTCCGGCGCCACGGTGACGGCCGGCACGGTCGCCACCGCGCCGACCGGGTCGCCGACGCTCCGTCCGGTCGCGACGACCCGGGTCCGCAGGTCGCGGTCGGTGACGATCCCGAGGCGGCCGTCCGCCGTCCGCACGAGCACGCACGAGGCGTCCCGGTCGTGCATCGCGGCGACGACGTCGCGCAGCGGGTCGGCGGCCGCGGCGACGACGACGGCGCGGGCCAGCG
>JACRAB010000312.1 GCA_016213575.1 Actinomycetota bacterium | reverse complement strand
CCTCGGGCCGGGCTGACCCGGCCGGGGGCTCAGGAGTCGGTGATCGCCTCGAGCGCGTGCGCGAGGTCCTCCGGGTAGGGGCTCTCGAACTCGACGGGCTCGTCGGTGCCCGGGTGCACGAAGCCGAGCCGGACGGCGTGCAGCCACTGCCGGGTCAGGCCGAGCCGGGCCGCGAGGGTCGGGTCGGCGCCGTACGTGAGGTCGCCGACGCAGGGGTGCCGCAGCGCCGAGAAGTGCACCCGGATCTGGTGCGTGCGACCGGTCTCGAGGTGGATCTCGGCGAGGGACGCGGCCCGGAACGCCTCGAGCACCTCGTAGTGCGTGATGCTCGGCTTGCCGCCGGCGACGACCGCCCACTTCCAGTCCGCGCTCGGGTGCCGGCCGATCGGTGCGTCGATCGTGCCGCGCAGCGGGTCGGGGTGGCCCTGGACGAGCGCGTGGTACGTCTTGTCGACGGTGCGGTCCCGGAAGGCCTGCTTGAGCCGGCTGTAGGCGTACTCGCTCTTCGCGACGACCATGAGGCCGCTGGTGCCGACGTCGAGGCGGTGCACGACGCCCTGCCGCTCGGCCGCGCCGGAGGTGGCGATCCGGTAGCCGGCGCCGGCGAGCCCGCCGACGACCGTCGGGCCGGTCCAGCCCGGGCTCGGGTGGGCGGCGACCCCGACCGGCTTGTCGACGACGACGAGGTCGTCGTCGTCGTGGACGACGTGCAGCCCCGGCACCGGCTCGGCGACGATCTCGACCGCGGACGGCGGGTCGGGCAGCGAGACCTCGAGCCACGACCCGGCCCGGAGCCGGTCGGACTTGCCCGCCTCGCGGCCGTCGACGACGACCGCACCGGCCTCGGCGAGGTCGGCGGCCGCCGACCTGGTCAGCCAGAGCAGCCGCGCTAGGCCGTCGTCGTGCCGCTCGCCGGCCTGCCCGTCGGGCACCGGGAGCGAACGCTGCTCAGGCATCCGCGGGGTCCGTCCCCGGCCGCGGCTCGCGGGTGCCGTCGAGCGCGATCCCGCGGAAGCCCAGGAGGGCGATGAGGCAGGCCGCCGTGACGATGCACGAGTCGGCGACGTTGAAGACCGGGAAGTCCATGAACGGGAACTTCGTGTACTCGATGAAGTCGACGACGTGCCCGCGGGCGAACCCGGGGGCACGGGTGAGCCGGTCGACGAGGTTGCCCACCGCGCCGCCGAGGAGCAGGCCGAGCGCCAGCGCCCAGCCCCGGCTGCCGAGGCGGCGCGACACCCGCAGGATGAGGATCGCGACGAAGGTCGCGATGACGGTGAAGATCCACGTCGTCCCGGTCGCCATGTTGAAGGCGGCCCCCGGGTTGAAGACGAGGCGCAGCTGGAGCCACCCGTCGATGACGGACGTCGGCGCGGCCCCGGGCGCGAGGGTGCGCAGCGCCCACTCCTTCGACGACTGGTCGGCGGCGACGACGACGAGCGCCGTGACGACGAGCGTCGCGACGCGGTCGCGGCGCAGCGGCCGCGGGGCGTCGTCGCGCGTCGGGGCGTCCGGCGTCGGGTCGTGAGGCGTGGCGTCCATCGGGCCAAGCCTCCCACGCCCGGACCGGCGGGCGCGCCGCGGCCGTGCCCGCCGGGAGGGCCCGGCGGCTCAGCGCGGGGTCAGCGACGCTCCTGCTTCTGCTTGCACGGGACGCAGAGCGTCGCCCGCGGGAACGCCTGGAGGCGCGCCTTGCCGATCGCGTTGCCGCAGGACTCGCACCGGCCGTAGGTGCCGTCCTCGATCGCGTCGAGGGCCCGCTGGGTCTGGAACCCGGACTCGCGCGCGTTCGCGAGGAGCGTCATCTCCTGCTCCCGCTCGAACGCCTTGCTCCCGGTGTCCGCCTGGTCGTCGCCGGCGCCGTCCCCGCTGTCGCGCAGGACGTCGGCGATGCTCGTCTCGAGCGCCGCCATGTCGCGGGCCAGCCGCTCGAGCTCACCGCTGAGCTCCTCGCGGACCTCGGCGAGCTCGGCGGGCGTCCACGGGTCCTCCTCGGCGCGGACGACGAGCGCGTCCTGGGTCGTGGGCTCGGGCCCGGGCCCGGGCTCGGCGGCCGGGGCAGGCACCGTCGCCGGGGCCTTCGTCGCAGTCGCCTTCCGCGCCGGGGCCTTCTTCGCGGGCGCCGCGGCGGTCTTCACCGGTGCCGCAGCGGCCTTCTCGGCCGGCGCGGCAGCTGCCTTCTTCGCGGGCGCCGCAGCAGCCTTCTTGGCCGGTGCCGCGGCAGCCTTCTTCGCGGCCGCCGGGGCAGCCTTCTTCACCGGTACCGCGGCAGCCTTCTTCGCCGGTGCCGCAGCGGCCTTCTTCGCCGGCGCCGGGGCAGCCTTCTTCGCGGCCGCCGGGGCAGCCTTCTTCACCGGTACCGCGGCAGCCTTCTTCGCCGGTACCGCGGCAGCCTTCTTCGCCAGCTCCGCAGCAGCCTTCTTCGCCGGCGCCGGGGCAGCCTTCTTCACCGGTACCGCGGCAGCCTTCTTCGCCGGCTCCGCAGCGGCCTTCTTCGCCGGTACCGCCGCGACAGCCTTCTTCACCGGCACCGCAGCGGCCTTCTTCGCGGGCGCCGCGGCAGCCTTCTTCACCGGCACCGCGGCAGCCTTCTTCGCCGGTGCTGCAGCGGCCTTCTTCGCGGCTGCCGCGGCAGCCTTCTTCGCCGGCGCCGCAGCAGCCTTCTTCGCCGGCACCGCGACGGCTTTCTTCACCGGCGCCTTCTTGGCAGCGGCCTTCGCCACGGTCTTCTGTGCGGCCTTCTTCGCCGGGGCCGGGTCAGCCGCCGGCGCTCCCGTGCGGGACCCGGTCACCGTCGCTCCCACTGCCCTGGCGGCACCGACCGCGCGACGCGCGACCGCTGCCAGGGACCTGCGCTGTGCCATGTGGGGGCCTCCCCCGCCCGACATGTCGGGCCTCGACGGTCCGCGAAGAATACGGAACGTGTGCTGGCGTGCTCAATCGCCCACGCCGCGTAGCGACAAACATGATCTACCTGCAGTGATCACTTTCCGTATCTTGTTCGACACAATTCCCGGCCGGGTTGACCGTCCTCGCCTACCCGCTGCCGCCCCGGCCGCCCGGCGACCGGTCCCCCGCGAGCAGGGCGTCGAGCCGGGCCCGCAGCGCCGCCGCGTCCCCGACGACCCGCAGCGTCTTCGTCCGGCTCGTCGCACCGGTGACCAGGTCGACGTCCCTGCGGCGGACCGCGAACGCCTCGGCGACGGCGGCCACGACGGCCTCGGTCGCCCGGCCGTCGACCGCGGGGGCGTTCACCGCCACGACGAGCACGTCCCCGTCGCCGTACCGCCCGCCCACGGCCGCCCGCGACGCGCCCGGCTTCGCCCGCACGGTGACGTCGAGGAAGCCGGCCGTGCCCTCGGACGCCCCCGCACGCGCAAAACCGGCAGGGCCCTCACTCCCGCGCGAGGGCCCTGCCGGTCGTGCCGTGCTTCGTGCTGCCAAGCTCGTTGGCCGAGCTCAGCTGCGGTCGCCGAACGGGTACTGCTGGCCGCCGGCCTCGGCGGGCTCGGCCGCGTAGGCGCCACGGCTCGGCAGCGGCCCGGAGTACTGCTGGCCGTTGCCGTTGCCGGCGAGGCTCGCAGCAGGCTGCGGGCCCCGGTTCGGGACGACGGCGGCCTTCGCCTCGAGCTCGCGGAGCTGCCCCTCGAGGTAGGACTTGAGGCGGCTGCGGTACTCGCGCTCGAAGGCGCGGAGCTCGTCGATCTTGCGCTCGAGGAGCGAGCGCTCCTGCTCGAGGGAGCCGAGCGTCTGACGCTGCTTCTCCTCGGCCTCGCGGACGAGCCGGGCGGCGTGCTCGCGGGCCTCGCCCACGATGCGGTCGCGCTGCTGCTCGCCGTTGCGCACGTACTCGTCGTGGAGCTTCTGCGCCAGCGCGAGCATGCCTGCGGCGGCCTCGGGGCCCTGGCCGACGGCCTGGAGCTCCGCGGCCGGGTTGCGCACCGGCTCCGGCACCGCGACGGGCATCGGCGCGGGCGCCGGGACGGCCGCAGCGACCGGCTCGGGCTCGGGGGCGGCCTCGCGGGCCACCGTCGCGCGGGAGAGCTCGCCGACGCGGCGCTCGCAGACGGAGAGCTTCGAGCGGAGCTCGTCGTTCTCCTCCGTCAGGCGGCGCAGCTCGTTGACGACCTCGTCGAGGAAGTCGTCGACCTCGTCCTGGTCGTAGCCCTCGCGGAACTTGGTCGCTTGGAAGCGCTTGTTGACAACGTCCTCGGGCGTCAGGGCCATCAGGGTCACCTCGCGGGAGAGAGTGGTGCGTCGGGTCCGGTCGGGTCCGTGCCGAGACGTCACCGTAGCGGATCGGAAGCCGCAGATCGAACGAGGATGACCCCCGTGATGCCGGTCGCGGTCCCCCGCCAGGATGCCATGGTCAACCCTCGGTCACCAGGGCGATTCACTGCGTAACGATCAGAGCAGCTGGTAGAGGATGATCGTCACGAGGAAGAGCAGCGTGAACGCGAGATCGAGCTGCACGGAGCCCAGACGCAGCGGGGGGATCACTCGCCGCAACGCCCGCAGCGGCGGGTCTGTGACGGAGTAGACGGCCTCGGCGAGGACGAGCACGATCCCCTTCGGCTTCCAGTCCCGGGAGAAGACCTGGATCCAGTCGAAGACGAGCCGGATGATCAGGGCCAGCAGGAAGAGGAAGACGACGAGGCTGAGCAGCGAGCGAACGGCGTTCACGAGGGTGGCTCCGGTGATCTGCGCGACGGTTGGACGGTCGGCCGGCGGCCGCCCGTACCGGGCTCAACGACTGACGACGCGACAACGTGCGCCATTGTCCCGCACCGGCGGGGCTCCCCGTACCGACGGGGGCCGCGCCGGCGCGGACGGTCAGGCGTGGGTGAACAGGTCCCGGTCGCTGCCGTTGCGGATCTTGTCGGCCGGGGTGACCTCGACGCTCGCCGGTGAGAGCAGGAACACCTTGGAGGTGACCCGCTCGATCGTCCCGTGGAGCCCGAAGACGAGACCGGCGGCGAAGTCGACGAGCCGCTTGGCGTCGGAGTCGTCCATCTCGCCGAGGTTCATGATGACGGGGGTGCCGCCCCGGAACGCCTCGCCGATGGTCTTGGCCTCGTTGTACGTGCGCGGGTGGATCGTCGAGATCCGGTGCAGCTCGTTCGACCGTGCCGGCGCCTGGACCACTCGTGCCACCTGCCCGCGGGCGATCGGCGTCACCGCGGCCCTCCGCTCCTCGTAGACGTCGTCCAGCCGGTCGACGGAACGCTCGGACGCCGCCCCGGCGCGGTCGTGCCGCGTGCTCCGGTCGTCGTCCTCGTACGTCTCGTCGAACTCCTCGTCGGCGTCGTACGCCTCGTAGCGCTCGTCGTCCTCGGCCAGGCCGAGGTAGATCATGGTCTTCCGCAGCGCGCCGCCCATGGCTCCTCCGCCTTCCGTCCGTCACCCTCCGTCGCGACGCTACCCGAGTGCGGGACGAGCACCGAGTACCGCGCTCCCGACACGCAGGTGTGTCGCACCGCAGGCGATCGCGGCCTCGAGGTCCCCGCTCATCCCGGCCGACACCAGACCGGCCCGCGGGTCGACGGCGAGGAGCCGCTCGCGCAGGGCGGGGAGCACGGCGAAGGCGCGCCGCGGGTCCTCGCCGAGGGGCGCCACGGCCATCACGCCGCGCAGGGCGAGCCCGTCGGTCGCGGCGACGGCCCCGGCGACCTCCTCGAGGTCGGTCAGCAGGCACCCGCCGCGGGCCGTGTCGCCGTCCAGGCTCACCTGGACGAGGCACTCGACCTCCCGCCCCACCTGGTGCGCCGCCTTCCCCAGGGCGGTGACGAGGTGCACCCGGTCGACCGAGTGGACGACGTCGGCGTACCGCGCGACGGACCGCGCCTTGTTCGTCTGCAGCTGCCCGATGAAGTGCCACCGCAGCCCGGTGACGCCGGCCGCGAGGACCTCGGCGTGCTTCGCCGCGGCCTCCTGGTCCCGGTTCTCGCCGACGTCGGTGACGCAGAGGTCCGCCAGGGTCGTCACGTCGGCCGCCGGGTGCGTCTTCGTCACGACGACGAGGCAGATCTCCGAGGGTGACCGGCCCGCCGCGGCGCAGCCGGCCGCCACACGCTCACGCACCCGTGCCAGCCCCGCCCCGAGCTCGGCCCGGCGCTCACCGCCCGTGCTCACGGCGCGATCCCGACGACGCCGCCGCAACGTCCGGTGACCTTGGCCCGCCGGTAGGAGTAGAAGGACTCGTCGTCGATCGTGCACCCGCCGACGGTGCGGACGCTCCCGACGCCGGCCCGGCGCAGCACGGCGGCGCACCCGGCCCGCAGGTCGATGGCCGGTGTCCCGGCGCGGGTCGTCGCGGCCGTCTCGGGCACGCGCACGGCGGCGTCGTCCCGCATCTGCTCGGGCACCTCGTAGCAGCACGGGCCGGCCGACGGCCCGAGCGCGGCACGGATCGAGGCCGGCACGGCCCCGCGGGCGACCATCGCCGCCACCGTCGCCTCGAGGACGCCCGCGAGCAGCCCGGGCCGGCCGGCGTGCGCCGCGGCGACGACGCCCGCACCGGGGTCGGCGAGCAGCACCGGGACGCAGTCGGCGACGACGACGGCCACCGCATGGCCCGGGCCGAGGGCGACGGCCGCGTCGCACTCCGCACCGTCGGCGCCCGACGCGAGCGCCAGCCCGGGGTCCGGGGGCGCGTCGAGGACGGCGACCTCGCGGCCGTGGACCTGCCGCGGGTACCAGACGGGCATCCCCGCCCAGCGCTCGACGAGGCGCCGGTTCTCGAGGACGTGGGCCGGGTCGTCGCCGACGTGCAGCCCGAGGTCGAGGCCCGCCCAAGGGCCGCGCGAGACCCCGCCGGGGCGGCGGGTGAAGCCGGCCCGGACGCCCGACCCCAGGTCGACGGCGACGACGTCCGCGACCGGCCCTACGGAATCTCCGGACGCCGTACCCACACCCGAGTCCATGGGCGCGAACCTATCCGGCCCGGACGCACGCGGGCCCCCCGGCACGCTGCCGGTGGGCCCTCGTCGCCCCGGTCGGGCGGCCGGTCAGGTGCTCACTTGAGGAAGTCCGGCACGTCGAGGTCGTCGTCGAGCGGGACCGGCCGCTGCACCCGCGGCGGGCGGGCCTCGGTCGGGAGCTCGACGTAGCGCCGCTCCGGCTCGGCCTGCGGCTGCGCCGGCTGCTGGACCGGTGCGGGCTGCTGGACCGGCGGGGCCGCGGGGACGGTCTGGTGGACCGGCTGCTGCACGGGCTGCTGCACGGGCTGGTGGACCGGCTGCTGGGCCGGCGCCTGGGCGACCGGGACCGGCTGCTGCACCGGGGGCGCGGTCTGGGCGGGCTGCGCCGTCGTGTACCCGGTGGGGAACCCGTTGGACGCCGACCCCGAGTACCCGTTGGAGCCGCCCGAGCCCGACGACGTCGGAGGCGTCACCGAGCGGCCGGAGACCTGGCCGAGGGCACGGTCGTCCTTGCGCTTGGTCGGCGTGCCGCCGTCGAAGCCGGCCGCGATGACCGTGACCCGCACCTCGTCGCCGAGCGCGTCGTCGATGACCGCGCCGAAGATGATGTTCGCCTCCGGGTGCGCCGCCTCCTGGACGAGCCGGGCCGCCTCGTTGATCTCGAAGAGCCCGAGGTCCGAACCGCCCTGGATCGACAGCAGGACGCCGTGGGCGCCGTCCACGCTCGCCTCGAGCAGCGGCGAGGAGATCGCCGTCTCGGCGGCCTGGATCGCCCGGTCCTCGCCGCGGGCCGAGCCGATGCCCATGAGGGCGCTGCCCGCGCCCTGCATGACGGACTTCACGTCGGCGAAGTCGAGGTTGATCAGGCCCGGCGTCGTGATGAGGTCGGTGATGCCCTGGACACCGGACAGGAGCACCTGGTCCGCCGACCGGAAGGCGTCCAGGACGCTGACGTGCCGGTCGCTGATGGACAGCAGCCGGTCGTTGGGGATCGTGATGAGAGTGTCGACCTCCTCGCGCAGCGAGGCGATCCCCGAGTCGGCCTGCGTCGAGCGGCGGCGGCCCTCGAAGGTGAACGGGCGGGTGACGACACCGAGGGTCAGGGCGCCGAGGCCGCGCGCGATGCGCGCGACGACGGGGGCGCCCCCGGTGCCGGTGCCGCCGCCCTCGCCGGCGGTGACGAAGACCATGTCGGCCCCGCGCAGGACCTCCTCGATCTCCTCGGCGTGGTCCTCGGCGGCGCGGCGGCCCACCTCGGGGTCGGCGCCGGCGCCGAGCCCCCGGGTCAGCTCACGGCCGACGTCGAGCTTGACGTCGGCGTCGCTCATGAGAAGGGCCTGCGCGTCGGTGTTGATCGCGATGAACTCGACGCCCTTGAGGCCGACCTCGATCATGCGGTTGACGGCGTTGACGCCGCCGCCGCCGATGCCGACGACCTTGATGACTGCGAGGTAGTTCTGCGGTGCTGCCACGACGGGTGCCTCTCGCTCGCGGATCGACGTGCCGGTCAGTGAGCCGTGCCGGGGCGGTCTGGTCGGTCCCGGTGGATCGTTCTTACGACTCTCACCCTCAGGTAGAGGGTTATAGTTATGTCAACTACTCGATGCTCTGCGACCGTACGGACGCCCCCAGGGCGATTCAACGACCGGCCGGGCGTGTCGCGGCACCGATGGAGTTTTCCGTGTCCCCGCAGGGGAAATCGGGCGAACAGGACGGGTCGCTACCCCGCCCGGCGCACCGCGACCGCCTCGATCTCGACCCGGGCGCCGAGCGGCAGGCCCGCGTCGGCGACCGTCGTCCGGGCCGGGCAGGGCTCGTCGAAGGCGCGCGCGTACGCCTCGTTCATCGCGGCGAAGTCGGCCATGTCCGTGAGGTAGACGTTGCACTTGACGACGTCCCGCAGCGACAGCCCGGCCGCCGCGAGCACCGCCCCGAGGTTCGCGAGCACCCGCGCGGTCTGGGTGCCGACGTCACCGTCGACGAGCCGGCCGGTCGCCGGGTCGATCGGGGTCTGGCCCGACAGCAGGAGCAGGTCGCCCGCGACGACCGCGTGCGCGTAGGGGCCGACGGCCGCGGGGGCGTCGGCGGCGTGGACGGTCTCGCGCACCGGCTCGTGCACAGGGGTCTCCTCCCGCCGGGACCGCCGGCGCCGGGGGTCAGCGCTGGACGGACGGCGCGCGCGGGGCGCTGACGTCGAACGTCACCGGGCGCTTCGAGAGCTGGATGTTGCCCTTCTTGCGCATCGCCGCCCGCTCGCGCACGGCCTGCCGGCGCAGGGCGTCGAGCGCGGCGACCTTGAGGTCGACCTGGCCCGCGTCGCCCCAGACGACGGTGTCGCCGTCGTCGAGCCGGAACCACACGCCGTCCCCGCTCGCCGCGCCGACCTCGCGCAGCTGGGCCCGCAGCGCGGGCGGCAGGACGCCGAGGCTGTCGAGCGCGGACCGGACGGCGGCCGGACCGGCGGTGACGAGGTCGACCTGGACGACGGGCACGGACGACGGCGCGGAGCCGACGGTCTCGACCTCGACGCCGTCCCGGTCGACGAGCCGGAAGCGGCCGCCGGCGGGCAGCGCGGCGACCGGCTGCCGCTCGCGGACGACGATCCGCAGCGTGCCCGGCCAGACCTGCTCGACGGAGACGTCGGCGACCAGGCGCAGCGTGCGGACCCGGGTCTCGACGGCGCCGGTGCGCACGAGGAGCAGCGGGCGGCCGAGCTCCTCGGTCGCGAGCGCCCGCACCTGCGCGGGGTCGATCCGGTCGACGCCGGTCACCTGGACCCGCCGGACGGTCCCCCACGGCGACGCGGTGAGGATCCACCCGGCGGCGAGCAGGCAGAGCACCGCGACGGCGAGACCGCCGATCAGGCGCCGCCGCCGGGCCCGGGCCAGGGCGCCGAACCGGTCCGCCGCGGCGACGACGGAGCCGTCGCCGAGGAGCTGCGGGAACGACCGCTCGGCCGTGGAACGGCTCATTCCGGGCCCGCGGGGTCTGCCGGCCCCGCGGGGCCGGCGCCGCCGCCGGACCGGTCGGCGAGCCGGCCGAGGATCTCCGGCCCGAGCATCGTCACGTCGCCGGCGCCGATCGTCAGGACGATGTCACCGGGCGCGGTCCGGGCGACGACGACGTCGGCGACGTCCGACCACGACGGCACGAAGGTGACGTGCTCGCGCGGCAGCGGGACGGCGTCCGCGACGAGCGCACCGGTGACGCCGGGCTCCGGGTCCTCCCGGGCCGCGTAGACGTCCATGACGACGACCTCGTCGGCCAGGCCCAGGGCGCGGCCGAAGTCACCGGCGAAGATCCGGGTGCGGCTGAACAGGTGCGGCTGGAAGACCGCGACGACGCGACCGTCGCCGGCGACCGAGCGCGCGGCCTGCAGCGCCGCGGCGACCTTCGTCGGGTGGTGCGCGTAGTCGTCGACGACCCGCACTCCCCCGGCCTCGCCGCGGGCCTCGAAACGGCGCCGGGTGCCGCCGAAGGCCGCGAGCCCGGCGGCGGCCCGATCGCGGTCGTAGCCGAGCGCCGTCACCGCCGCGAACGCGGCCGCGGCGTTGAGCGCGTTGTGCTCGCCCGGCACCCGCAGCGTCATGGGCAGCGCGCCCGTCGCGTCGACGACGGTGAAGGACAGGCCGGCCGGGGTCGCGTGCAGTCCTTCGACTCGGACGGCGGCGTCGGCGGAGCGGCCGTAGCCGACGAGGGTCACGCCGCGTGCGGCGGCGGACGGTGCGGCCGCCTCGAGCATCCGGCGCGCCCCGGGGTCGTCGACGCACGCGACGACCACCCCGCCCGGCTGCACGGTCGTGCAGAAGGTCGCGAACGCCTGCTCGACGGCCTCGGGCGTGCCGTAGAAGTCGAGGTGGTCCGGCTCCACGTTGGTCACGACCGCGACGAGGGGCTCGTAGATGAGGAACGTGCCGTCGGACTCGTCGGCCTCGGCGACGAAGACGTCCCCGGACCCGTTGTGCGCGTTGGCCCCGGTGTCGGCGAGCTCGCCGCCGATGGCGAACGACGGGTCGGCGCCGCAGTGCTGCAGGGCGACCGACACCATCGAGGTCGTCGTCGTCTTGCCGGCGGTCCCGGCGACGGCGACCGTGCGCCGTCCGGCCATGACGGCCTTGAGCGCCTGCGACCGGTGGAGCACGAGCAGACCGCGCTCGCGAGCCGCCGCGAGCTCGGGGTTGTTCTCCCGGACGGCGGAGGAGACGACGAGGGTCTGCGCGTCGCCCAGGTGCGCGGCGTCGTGGCCGACCTCGACCCGGGCCCCGAGCGCACGCAGCGCCGCGAGACCGCGGGAGTCCTTCGCGTCGCTGCCGGAGACGGGCAGCCCGCGGGCGAGCAGGATCCGCGCGATGCCGGACATCCCCGCGCCGCCGATCCCGATGAGGTGCACCGCGCCGAGGCTCTCGGCCGGCGGCACGACGAGGTCGAGGTCGGGCTTCATCGGGCGTCCTCCCCCGTGCTCGCGGCCGAGCCGCCGGTGACGCCCGCGGCGCGGCGGGCCGCGGTCTCGACGAGGTCGGCGAGCCGCTCGTCACCGTCCCGGATCCCGAACGCGGCGGCCGCGCGGCCCATGTCGTCGAGCCGGCGCGGGTCGAGCAGCAGCGGCAGCAGCGTCGAGCGGACCCACTCGGGGGTGCAGGCCGCGTCGTCGACGACGAGGCCGCCGCCGGCGTCGGCGACGGGCTGGGCGTTGAGCCGCTGCTCGCCGTTGCCGATGGGCAGCGGGACGTACGCCGCGGGCAGCCCGATCGCGGTCACCTCGCTCACGGTGCTCGCCCCCGCCCGGCAGACGACGAGGTCGGCCACCGCGTAGGCGAGGTCCATCCGGTCGAGGTACTCGGCGACGACGTACGCGCCGCCGCCGACGGTCTGCGCGACGTCCACGGTCTTGCCGCGGCCGCTGAGGTGCACGACCTGGACGCCGGCCGAGCGCAGGTCCGCGGACGCCGCGCCGAACGTCGTGTTGAGCCGCTGCGCCCCGAGCGAGCCGCCGGTGACGAAGAGCGTGGGGCGCCCCGGCACGAGCCCGAAGTGCGCCGTCCCCTGGGCGCGCAGCGCCGCCCGGTCGAGGGTCGTGATCCGGCGGCGCAGCGGCATGCCCATGACGGTCGCGCCGCGCAGCGGGGTGCCGGGGAACGTCGTCGCGACGTACGGCGTGAGCCGCGCGCCGAGCCGGTTCGCCAGGCCGGGCCGCGAGTTCGCCTCGTGGACGACGATCGGCACGCCGAGCCGGCGGGCCGCGAGGTACGCCGGGGTCGAGACGTAGCCGCCGAACCCGACGACGACGTCCGCGCCCGAGTCGACGATCGCGGCCCGGGCGGCCGCCACGGCGGCCCGCAGCCGGCCGGGGAGCCGGCCGAGGTCGGGCCCCGGACGGCGCGGGAACGGCACCCGCGGGATGACGGCGAGCGGCAGGCCGGCCTCCGGCACGAGTCGGGCCTCGAGCCCCTCGGCGGTGCCGAGCGCGGTGACCCGGGTGTCCGGGTCGCGGCGCAGCAGGCACTCGGCGAGGGCGAGGAGCGGGGCCACGTGCCCTGCCGTGCCCCCGCCCGCGAGCAGGACGGACAGGGTCACGGCTGGTTCCTCCCGGTACGGCGCACGCGCAGCGGCACGACCGCGAGCGACCTCTTGACGACGCTGCCGCGGGCCGCGAGCGCCTCCGGCGCACCGGGCACCCGGCGGGCGAACCCGAGGACGATCCCCAGTGCGAAGAGCGTCGTCACGAGCGCGGAGCCGCCGCTCGAGACGAGCGGCAGCGGCAGGCCGATGACGGGCAGCAGCCCGACGACGACGGACATGTTGATGACGGCCTGGAGCAGGATCCAGGTGAAGACGCCGGCCGCGGCGATCTTCACCATGAGGTCGTCGCTCGTGACGACGAGCCGGTAGAGGCCCAGCGCGAGCAGCCCGAAGAGGGCGAGGATCGCGAACGTCCCCGGCAGCCCGAGCTCCTCGCCGATGCTCGAGAAGATGTAGTCGTTGTGCGCGGCGGGCAGGTAGTTCCACTTCTCCCGGCTGCCCCCGAGGCCCACACCCCACCAGCCGCCGGTCGCGAGCGCGTACCGGCCGTGGGCCGGCTGCCAGCAGCCGAGCATGTCCGGGTTCGCGCAGCCGGACAGCCACACGGCGAGCCGGTTGCTGCGGTTCTGGCTGCCCGTCACGAGGAGCAGGACGGCGGAGACCGCGAGGCCGCCGCCGATCGTGAACCAGCGCATCGGCGCCCCGGCGACGAACAGCAGCGTCGCGACGACCGCGATGAGGATCATCGCGGTGCCGAGGTCACGGCCGAGCAGCACGAGGCCGAGCACCGCCATCGCCCCGGGGACGACGGGGACGAGCAGGTGCGACGTCCGGTTGAGCAGCGGCCGCTTGCGGGCCAGCACCGTGGCGCCCCAGACGATGAGTGCGATCTTGCAGACCTCCGCGGGCTGCAGGACGATGCCGCCGCCGAGGTAGATCCATGCCCGGTTGCCGCCCTGCTCCCGCCCCATGCCGGTGAAGACGAGCACCTGCAGGGCCAGGCCCACGGCGAGCATCGGCCAGGCGAACCGGGTCCAGAACCGCTTGGGCATCCGGGACGCCACCCACGCGAGCGGCAGCCCGAGGGCCGCGAACCGGGCCTGGTTGAGGAACTCGGTGTACGAGGAGCCGGTGCCGCCCTTGAGCGAGGTGACGCTCGAGCTCGACAGCACCATGACGAGACCGATGACGGTCAGCGCGAGCGTCGAGCCGAGGACGAGGTAGTAGGGCGCGAGCGGCGACTCGATCCGCGACAGCCACACGCTGCGGCGGGTCCAGGTGCTGGGGGCGGCCGCTTCCCCGACGGCCGCCACTCAGCGCTCCCCGGTCGGCGGCGGGCTCGCGCCCAGCCTGCGCCGGACGGCGGCGGCGAACTCGTCGCCGCGGTGGCCGTACGAGACGAACATGTCCATGGACGCGCACGCCGGGGCGAGCAGCACGACGTCACCGGCCTGCGCCAGGCCGGCCGCACGCTCCACGACGGCGTCCATGACGGTCACCGACCCAGTCTCGGGGACGTCCACGTCGACGACGGGGACGTGCGGCGCGTGTCGCGCGAGCGCCTCCCGGACGAGGTCCCGGTCGCGCCCGATGAGGACGGCGGCCCGCAGCCGGCCCGCGTGGGCGGCGACGAGGTCGTCGAAGCGCGCGCCCTTGGCGAGCCCGCCGGCCACCCAGACGACGTGCTCGAAGGCGTGCAGCGAGGCGTCCGCGGCGTGCGGGTTCGTCGCCTTGGAGTCGTCGACCCAGACGACGCCGCCGGCCTCGGCGACCCGGGTGATCCGGTGCGGCTCCGGGGTGTAGCCGCGCAGGCCGTCCCGGACGGCGGCCGGCGGGACGCCGTGCGCCCGGGCCAGCGCGGCGGCGGCGAGGGCGTTCGCGACGGTGTGCGGCGCGAGGGTGCCGCCGCCGGCGATCCGCACGTCGTCGAGCGACCCGAGCTCGGCGGCCGAGGTCTGCCGCTCGGCGACGAACGCCCGGTCGCACAGGACGTCCTCGACGACGCCGAGCATCGACACCGCGGGGACGCCGAGGGTGAACCCGACGGCGCGGCAGCCCTCGACGACGTCGGCGTCCCGGACGAGCTGCTCGGTCGTCGCGTCGGCCGCGTTGTAGACGCAGGCGATCTCGGTGTTCTCGTAGACCCGCCCCTTGGCCCGGGAGTACTCGGCGAGCGAGCCGTGCCAGTCGGTGTGGTCCGGGGCGACGTTGAGGCAGGCGCTCGCCCGCGGCCGGAGCGAGTGGCTCCAGTGCAGCTGGAAGCTCGACAGCTCGACCGCGACGACGTCGTACGGCTGCGGGTGCAGCACGGCCTCGAGGATCGGGGTGCCGACGTTGCCCGCGGCCGTCGTCCGCAGCCCGGCGGCGGCGAGCATCGACGCGAGCATCGTCACCGTCGTCGTCTTGCCGTTCGTGCCCGTGAGGGTGAGCCACGGCGCGGCGCCGGTCTGCGGGCGCATCCGCCAGGCGAGCTCGACCTCGCCCCACACCGGTACGCCCGCGGCGCCGGCCTGCGCGAGGAGCGGCTGGTCCGGCCGCCAGCCGGGCGACGTGACGACGAGGTCCCAGCCGTCGCCGTCCGGCAGCCGGGACGTCGAGCCCTCGCCGAGGGCGAGCCGGGCACCGAGCGTCTCGAGGATCACCGCGCGCTCGCGGGTCGCCTCCCCCGCCCGCTCGTCGACGACGGTGACCTCGGCGCCGCGCTCGAGGAGCGCGTCCGCGGCGGCGAAGCCCGAGACGCCGATGCCGGCGACGACGACGCGCAGCCCGGCCCAGTCGGCCCGGCCGTGCGTGAGGGGCACCGTCCGGGCGGTGTCGGTGACGTGCGGGGGCGGGTACGGACCGGTCGGGGGGACGTCCGCGGTCATAGGCCGACGACCCACTCCGCGTAGAACACCCCGAGCCCCAGGCCGACGAACAGGCCCGCGATGATCCAGAAGCGGATGACGATCGTCACCTCGCCCCAGCCCGCGAGCTCGAAGTGGTGCTGGAGCGGGGCCATCCGGAAGACCCGTTTGCCGGTCATCTTGAAGAAGCCGACCTGGATGATGACCGACAGCGAGATGAGGACGAACAGACCGCCGAGGAGCACGAGGAGCAGCTCGGTGCGGGACAGGATCGCGAGCCCGGCGAGCGCGCCGCCGAGGGCGAGCGAGCCGGTGTCGCCCATGAAGATCTTCGCCGGCGACGCGTTCCACCACAGGAACCCGAAGCAGGCGCCCATGACGCACGCCGCGACGACGGCGAGGTCGAGCGGGTCGCGGACGTCGTAGCACTTCCCGCCCGCGACGACGTCGTCGACGATCTGGCAGGACTGGTTCGACTGCCAGATGCCGATGAGCACGTACGAGGCGAAGGTCATGACGCTCGCACCCGTCGCGAGCCCGTCAAGCCCGTCGGTGAGGTTCACGCCGTTGCTCGTCGCCGCGATCATCACGTACGCCCAGATGACGAAGAGGACGACGCCGAGGCCGGCCCCCGCGAAGGCGAGGTTGATCCCGGTGTCCCGGATGAACGAGATCCGGTACGAGGCGGGCGTGAGGTTGTTGTCGCTGCGGAACTGGGTCGCGAGGATCGCGAACGCGACCGCGACGACCGACTGCCCGGCCAGCTTGGCGCCCGCCCGCAGGCCGAGGCTGCGCTGCTTGGTGATCTTGATGAAGTCGTCGAGGAAGCCGACGATGCCCAGGCCCGTCATGAGGAAGAGCACGAGCAGGGCGGAGGCCGTCGGCGGGCGCAGCGTCGCGAGATGGGCGGCCGCGTAGGCGATGAGCGCCGACCCGAGGATGACGACGCCACCCATCGTCGGCGTGCCGCGCTTGGTGTGGTGCGAGGTCGGGCCGTCGTCGCGGATGAACTGGCCGTAGCCCCGCTTGACGAGGAAGCGGATGTACAGCGGGGTCCCGAAGAGGCCGCAGAAGAGCGAGATCCCCGCCGCGATGAGTACTGCCCTCACGGCGCGTTCCCCTCCTTCCGGCCGGCACGATCTTCGACATCTTCCCCTGCCGCGACGGCGACAGGCGGGACCGGCACGCCGGGAGCCGACGACGCACTGTCCGCCACGCCGCCACCGACGGTCACCGGCGTCTCGAGCAGCCGGGTCGCGAGCCGGTCCAGGCCCACCGAGCGTGACGCCTTGACGAGGACGACGTCCCCCGGCTGCAGCGCGTCACGGAGCAGGTCGAGCGCCGCGTCGGCGTCCGGCGCCGTCGCGACCGCCCCGTCGGGCGCGCCCGCGGCGGCCGCGCCCTGCGCGTACGGGCGGGCGGGGTCGCCGACGGCCACGAGCCGGGAGACGCCGAGCCGGACGGCGAGCCGCCCCACGCTGTCGTGCTCGCCGGGCGAGTCGTCCCCGAGCTCCTTCATCTCGCCGAGGACGGCCCACGTGCGGCGTGCCCCGGAGGTGCCGCCCCGGCCCATCGCGGCGAGGGCCTCGAGGGCCGCGCGCACCGAGTCCGGGTTGGCGTTGTAGGCGTCGTTGACGACGGTCACGCCGTCCGCCCGCTCGTGGACCTCCATCCGCCAGCGGCTCGCCGCCGTCGCGCCGGACAGCGCCTGCGCGACGTCGGCGACGGGCAGCCCGAGCTCGAGGGCCACGGCCGCGGCGGCGAGGGCGTTGGCGACGTGGTGCTCGCCGTGCAGCGCCAGCGCGACGTCGGCCGAGCCACCGGCGGCGGTGAGCCGGAACCGCGGCCGGGCGGCGGCGTCCAGCCGCACGTCCTGCGCCCGCACGTCGGCGTCCGGCGCACGGCCGAACGTCACGACGCGGGCCGTCGTCCGGGCCGCCATCGCCGCGACGAGCGGGTCGTCGGCGTTGAGCACCGCGACGCCGTCCGGCGCCAGCGCCTCGACGATCTCGCCCTTCGTCCGGGCGATGACCTCCCGGCTGCCGAAGATCCCCAGGTGCGAGGTGCCGACGTTGAGCGCGAGCGCGACCCGCGGCGGGGTGATGCCGCAGAGGTAGGCGATGTTGCCGGGCATCCGGGCGCCCATCTCCGCGACGAGGTACCGGGTGCCGGTGTCGCAGCGCAGCGCCGTGAGCGGGTGCCCGATCTCGTTGTTGAAGGAGCCGACCGGGGCGACCGTCGGGCCGAGCCGGGCGAGCAGGACGCCGAGCAGGTCCTTCGTGCTCGTCTTGCCCGAGGAGCCGGTGAGGGCGACGACGGTGAGGTCCGGCAGCCGGTCGACGACGGCGCGGGCGAGCCGCCCGAGCGCGGTCTGCGCGTCGTCGACGAGGACGGCGGGCACCCCGGTCGGCCGGGTCGCGAGCACGGCGACCGCACCGGCCGCGACGGCACCGGGCGCGTAGTCGTGCCCGTCGACGCGCTCGCCGGGGAAGGCGACGAACAGGTCGCCGGCCGCGACCGCGCGGGAGTCGATGACGACCCCGCCGGTCACCACGGCGTCCGGTGCGGCGCCGTCGACGAGGCGGCCGCCGGTGGCGGCGGCGACCTCGGCGAGGGTCAGGGGGATCACGCGCGGGTCCCTTCCGGGGCGTGCACGGGTGCGCCGCCGACGCGCAGCGCCGCGGCCTGGACGAGCACCTCGCGGGCCACCGCCCGGTCGTCGAACGGGTGGACGACGCCGGCGACGTCCTGGCCCTGCTCGTGGCCCTTGCCCGCGACGAGGACGACACCGCCGCCCCAGGCCCGGGCCACCCCCTCGGCGATCGCGGCCCGGCGGCGGTCCACCTCGACCACCTCGGCGTGGTGCGCGGCCGGCCCCGTCGGGGCGGCCGCGTCGGCGACCGACCGGGCACCGGCGAGCAGCGCGGCCCGGATCGCGGCCGGCTCCTCGGACCGCGGGTTGTCGTCGGTGACGACGACGACGTCCGCGGCCCGGGCCGCTGCGGCCCCCATGAGCGGGCGCGTGTCGCGGTCCCGGTCTCCGCCGGCGCCGAGGACGACGACGAGCGGGTGGCCGGCGTCGCGCAGCGCCTGGAGCGCGGCGGCGACGGCGTCCGGGGTGTGCGCGTAGTCGACGACGACGACCGGCACGCCCGGGGCGCCGACGGCGGGGACCTTCTCCATCCGCCCCGGGACCGGGCCCGCCGCGCCGAGCGCGGCCGCCGCGGCGGCGGGGGCGTGCCCGGCCTCGACGAGCATCGCGAGGGCCAGCACCGTGTTCGCGACGTTGAAGTCGCCCGGGAGGGGGCAGCGGACGGAGAGCGCGACGCCGTCCGGGCCGGTGAGGTGCGCGGTCGTCAGGCCGCCGTCGAGGTCCCGGCCGACGACCCGCCAGTCCGCGTCGACGTCCGGTCGCGTCGTCACGGTGACCACGGGGACCCGGGACTCGCGCGCCATTCGCACACCCCAGGCGTCGTCGACGACGACGACCCCGCGCCGGGCGTGCTCCGGCGTGAAGAGCAGCGCCTTCGCAGCGAAGTACTCCTCCAT
>JACRAB010000313.1 GCA_016213575.1 Actinomycetota bacterium | reverse complement strand
GGGCACGGGCCGCGGCACCGAGGTCACCGGCGTACCAGGACGCGAGGAACTGCCCGCCCTCGGCCGGGGTGTCCTCGTGCTCCGGCGCGGGGTGCGGCGCCGGGTCGCGGTGGGCGGGCAGCCCGGACGGCGTGTGGCCGGCGTGCGCGGCGCGGGCCTGCTCGAGGTCGCCCGGGTACCAGCCGGCGAGGTGCTCGGGCAGGAGCGGGTCCGGGGTCGCGACGGGGTCCGTCGTCGCTGCGTCGGGGTCGGGTCGGGCGGCGGGGCTCTCGTCGACGGGCATGGCCACGTCCTTCGGTGCGACATCAGGTCCTTCGACTCTCGTCCCCGCCCACGGGCCGGGGGCGGGACCTCGGTCGCCGCCGGGCGCGACCCGCGTCACGGCCGGCCCGGCGCAGGTGTGACGGCGGTCCGTCGCGGGCACGAGGACGGCATGGAGCAGCTCACGTGCGACGCGGTCGTCATCGGTGCCGGACCGAACGGGCTCGTCGCGGCGAACGCGCTCGCCGAGGCGGGCTGGGACACCGTCGTCCTCGAGGCGGCGCCGGCGGTGGGCGGTGCCGTGGCGTCCGCGGAGGTCGTCCCCGGGTACGTCCACGACCTCTACAGCTCCTTCTACCCGCTCGCCGCCGGGTCGGGCGTCGTCCGCCGGCTGGGTCTGGAGGACCACGGCCTGCGCTGGGTGCACGCGCCCGCGGTCCTCGCACACGTGGAGCGCCCCGGGGCGGAGCGGGCGCACGTCCTCCACCGCGACGCCGAGGACACCGCGAAGGGCCTCGACGCCGAGCACCCGGGCGACGGCGAGACGTGGCTGCGGCTGGTCGACCAGTGGCAGCGGCTGCGCGACCCGCTCCTCGACGCGCTCTTCTCGCCCTTCCCCCCGGTCCGGGCCGGTGCCCGGCTGGCCGCCCGGCTCGGGCCCGACGAGCTGCTGCGCACCCTGCGGCAGCTGCTCCTGCCGGTCCACCGGCTCGGCGAGGAGCTCTTCGGCGGACAGGGCGGCCGGCTGCTCCTGGCCGGCAACGCGATGCACAGCGACGCACCGGCGGTCGCCCCGACGAGCGGTGTCTTCGGCTGGCTGCTGACGATGCTCGGGCAGGACGTCGGCTTCCCCGTCCCCGAGGGCGGCGCGGGGCGGCTCGCCGGGGCGCTCGCCGCCCGCGCCCGGGCGCACGGCGCGCAGGTCCGCACCGGCGAGCGCGTCGACCGGGTGCTCGTCGCGGGCGGACGCGCGGTGGGTGTCCGGACGGCGGGCGGGCTCGCCGTCCGGGCCCGGCGGGCCGTCGTCGCGGACGTCGACGCGCCGACCCTCCTCGGCCGGCTCGTCGGGAACGACCACCTGCCGCCCGGCCTGGTCCGGGACCTCACCCGCTTCGAGCGCGACAGCCCGACGGTCAAGGTGAACTGGGCGCTCGACGGCCCGGTGCCGTGGCGCGCCGAGGGTGCCGCGCAGGCAGGGACGGTGCACCTCGGCGCGGACGCCGGGGAGCTCGCGATGTGGTCGTCGTCCCTCGCCGTCGGCCGCCCGAGCGAGCACACGTTCGTGCTCGTCGGGCAGATGGCCACCGCCGACCCGACCAGGGCCCCGGCGGGCGGGGAGGCGCTCTGGGCCTACAGCCACCTGCCGAAGGGCCGCCCCACCGCGGAGGCGGCCCACGCGCTCGCCGCACGGATGGAGGACCTCCTCGAGGCGCACGCACCGGGGTTCCGGGACGTCGTCCGGCACCGCTGGGTGCAGACCCCGGGCGACCTGCAGGAGGGTGACGCCTCGCTCGTCGACGGGTCGCTGAACGGCGGGACGGCGCAGCTCCACCAGCAGCTCGTCCTGCGCCCGGTGCCGGGCCTGGGCCGCTCTGAGACCGTCGTCCGCCACCTCTACCTCGCGTCGGCCTCGGCACACCCGGGCGGCGGCGTCCACGGCGCGGCCGGCTGGATCGCCGCGCAGGCGGCCCTGCGGTCGACCGGGGGCGGCGGCCTGCGGGACCGCCTCATCGTGGCGGCGCAGCGGCGCGTCCAGCGGACCCCTCGCCACCGGCTCCCCTGAGCCTCCTGGTCAGCACGCGTGGAGGTCGGGCTCCCCGCCGGCGGCGTCGCCGTCGTCGGACGGATGGCCGTGGGCCTCGGCGAGCAGGGCGAGCCGGTGCAGCGTCTCGGTGTTCCGGGCGCCCAGCAGGAGCTGCCGGGCGCGGGCCGGGACGAGCCGCCCGACGCCGTGGGTGGCGTCCTCGACGATCGTCACGACGCAGCCGGCGGGGTCCGGGTCGAGCCGGATGTCGACCCTCGCCTCCCCGACGGGCCAGCCGCGGGCCTGCAGCACGAGCCGGCGCTGCGGCACCGCCTCGACGACGGACGTCGAGTCGCTGAGCAGCAGCGGCCAGGCGCCGGCCGAGTGGTGCAGCGCGGCGCCGGCGCGCGGCCAGGCCGGGTCGACGGCGCGCATCCGGGACGCCCCGACGACCCACGACGGGTACGTCCAGCCGTCCGCCAGGACGCGCCACACGGCGTCCGGACCGGCGTGGACCCGGCGGCTGACCTCGATCATGGGACCCCCTCGTGGAGCGCCGCGCCGTGCTCGCCGCGGCTGCTGCGCCACCACTGCCCGCGGCCGGGACCGGGCATGCGCCCGGCGCGCCGCCGTCCGGCCGACCCGCATGTCCCACCTGCATGTCCCGTCCGCGGGTCCCCGCCTGCATGCGCACGGACGTGCACCTGTGAGCCCTTGGTCCCACGATGGGAGGGTCGAGGAGGACGAGGGTGGACGTGCGCCGGGCAACCCGGACGTCCCTCGAGGAGGCAACGATGCCGACAACACATCCCGAGACCCGAGCCGCCGAGCCCGGCCCCGACGAGCCGGACGCCGTGTCCACCGACACGCTCGGGGTGCAGACCTCGACCACCCAGCAGTCCCCCGTCGCCGCGACCGTGACCACCCGCCCGGACGCACCGACCGGTGCCGGAACGTTCGTCTTCGACTTCGCGGACGGCAACAAGGACCTCAAGGACCTCCTCGGCGGCAAGGGCGCGAACCTCGCCGAGATGACGAACCTCGGGCTGCCCGTCCCGCCCGGCTTCACGATCACGACCGACGCCTGCCGGTGGTTCCTCCTGCACGACGCGGAGCCGGTCGAGCTCGCCGTCCAGATGGAGGAGCACCTCGCCCGGATGGAGGCCCGGCTCGGCCGCACCCTCGGCGACGCCGACGACCCGCTGCTGCTCTCGGTGCGCTCCGGGGCCAAGTTCTCGATGCCCGGGATGATGGAGACCGTCCTCAACGTGGGGCTCAACGACGCCTCCGTCGAGGGCCTCGCGACCCACTCCGGCGACCCGCGCTTCGCGTGGGACTCCTACCGCCGGCTCGTGCAGATGTTCGGCAAGACCGTCCTCGGCATCGACGGCGCCCGCTTCGAGGAGCGCCTCGACGCGAAGAAGACCGCGCACGGCTCGACGAACGACCTGTCGCTCGACGCCGACGACCTGCGCGCGCTCGTCGTCGAGTACAAGGACGTCGTCCGCGCCGAGACCGGCCGCGACTTCCCGCAGGACCCGCGCGAGCAGCTGTCCATGGCGGTGCTCGCGGTCTTCCGGTCGTGGAACACCGACCGGGCCCGGCTCTACCGCCGGCAGGAGAAGATCCCGGACGACCTCGGCACCGCCGTCAACGTCATGGCGATGGTCTTCGGCAACCTCGGCGACAACTCCGGCACCGGCGTCGCCTTCACGCGCGACCCCGCGAGCGGGCGCCCCGGCTCCTACGGCGACTACCTCGAGAAGGCCCAGGGCGAGGACGTCGTCGCCGGCATCCGCAACACCCTCAGCCTCGACGACCTCGCCCGGATCGACCCGGCCTCGCACAGCGAGCTGCAGCGGATCATGCACGTGCTCGAGAGCCACTACAAGGACCTGTGCGACATCGAGTTCACCATCGAGCGCGGCCGGCTCTGGATGCTCCAGACCCGCGTCGGGAAGCGGACGGCGGCCGCGGCCTTCCGGATCGCCGTCCAGCTCGTCGACGAGGGCGTCATCGACATGGACACCGCGGTGACCCGGGTCAACGGCCACCAGCTCGCCAAGCTCATGTTCCCCCAGTTCGACCCGAAGGCGGAGCGGACCCTGCTCGCGACGGGCATGGCGGCCAGCCCCGGTGCCGCGGTCGGCAAGGCGGCGTTCACGTCCGAGACGGCGATCGAGTGGGCGGCGAACGGCGACGACGTCATCCTCGTGCGCCGCGAGACCAACCCCGACGACCTCGGCGGCATGGTCGCCGCCCGCGGCGTCCTCACGAGCCGCGGCGGCAAGACGTCGCACGCGGCGGTCGTGGCGCGCGGCATGGGCCGCACGTGCGTCGTCGGCGTCGAGGCCCTGCGCGTCGACCCGAAGCACCACGAGGTGACGACGACCGACGGCCGGCGCTTCGCCGAGGGCGACGTCATCTCCATCGACGGCACGAACGGCGAGGTCTACCTCGGCGCCGTCCCGGTGTCCCCCTCCCCCGTCGCCGAGGTGCTCCGCGGGGAGACCCTCGACGGCCGGATCGACGCCGACCAGCACGAGCTGCTCGACGCCGTCCAGCGGATCATGGACCACGCGGACGCGCGGCGCCGGATGGGCGTGCGGGCCAACGCCGACACCCCGGACGACGCGGCGAAGGCCCGTGGTTTCGGCGCCTCCGGCGTGGGCCTGTGCCGCACCGAGCACATGTTCCTCGGCTCCCGGCGCGGCATCGTCGAGCGGCTCATCCTCGCCCGGACGCCGGACGCCCGGAACGCCGCCCTCCAGGAGCTGCTGCCCCTGCAGCGCGAGGACTTCGTCGGCATCCTCGAGGCGATGGACGGCCTGCCCGTCGTCATCCGGCTGCTCGACCCGCCGCTGCACGAGTTCCTCCCGGACTTCACCACCCTGTCCGTCAAGGTGGCGGTCGCCGAGGCGCTCGGGCACCGGGACGCCGAGGCCGAGGAGCTGCTCCGCCAGGTGCAGCGCCTGCACGAGCAGAACCCCATGCTCGGCACCCGCGGCGTCCGGCTCGGGCTCGTCGTCCCGGACCTGTTCCAGCTGCAGGTGCAGGCGATCGCCGAGGCGTCGGCGCGGCTGAAGAAGGCCGGCAAGGACCCGCGGCCGGAGATCATGGTGCCGCTCATCGCGACCGTCGAGGAGCTCGTCGTCATCCGGCACGAGTCGGAGAAGACGCTCGCCCGGGTCGCCGCCGAGACCGGTGTCGACCTGCACATCCCGATCGGCACGATGATCGAGCTGCCGCGGGCGGCGATGACGGCGGCGCAGATCGCCGAGGAGGCCGACTTCTTCTCGTTCGGCACGAACGACATGACCCAGACCGTGTGGGGCTTCAGCCGTGACGACGTCGAGGCGGCGTTCTTCCCGCAGTACATGGAGCACGGGATCTTCTCGGTGAGCCCGTTCGAGTCGATCGACGTCGCCGGCGTCGGCCGGGTCGTCGGGATCGCGGCCTGGGAGGGCAAGGAGGTCAAGCCGGAGCTGCCGATCGGCGTCTGCGGCGAGCACGGCGGCGACCCCGACTCGATCCACTTCTTCGAGTCCATCGCCATCGACTACGTGTCCTGCTCGCCCTTCCGGGTGCCCGTCGCACGGCTCGAGGCGGGCCGGGCGAGCATCCTCGGCAGCACCCAGGTGGCCAGCGACACCCGCTGACGGGCCGAGCGGCCCACGAGCACGGCGGCCCCGCGCGGGGGCAGGTGGAGCCCCTGCGCGGGGCCGCCGTCCGTCGGTGCGCGCCCGGTCACAGCATGTTGCCGGGTCGCGCACCCGGGTGAACCCCGGCCCCTGCGCACGTCCCTTCGGGTGACGGTCCCGTCAAGTGCCCTGCTGCACACGTCGACATCCACGCCGAGCACGGGACTCGGGCCCGGGCCGGCGGACAGGGCGGTGACCGGTGATGCGAGGCGACTTCGCGCAGACGGTGGAGACGGTGCGCACGGCATCGTGGCTGGCCCACGAGCGGGCCTGCGACCTCCTGCTGCCCGACCCGGACAGGCTGCGCCCGCTCGCCATGCGCTGGCTCGACGGCCACCTGCCGCTGACGCTCGTCATGGACCTGTCGATGCCCCACGGCCCGCACTCCGACGAGCTGCTCGCCGGCGAACCGGAGCCGCAGACCGCGTGGTGACGGCGTCCCCGGGGAACCGATTTCACTCCGCGGCCCGGCCCCTGATAACCTCGTCGAGCGTTCGCGCCGTTAGCTCAATAGGCAGAGCAGCTGACTCTTAATCAGCGGGTTCGGGGTTCGAGTCCCTGACGGCGCACCGAAGAAAGTGCAGGTCACAGGCCCTGTGGCTCCCCCGGGAGCCCGGGGCCTGAACTGTTTGACAGCAGCGGTGACAGCAACCGGCGGCGGAGGCGCGAGTGATCGAGGACGACCAGGTCATCGCCGGCCTTGGAGCGGCGATCCGGGCCTGGCACGCGGATGTGGTCCTGCCCGGCGACGCCTGCGAGCTCCGCGTGGAAGGGCCGCTGCCCGCACTGGGGATGGACCCCGTGTGGATCGTTCAGTTCCGGTCACCGTGGTGGGAGTCCGAGGTGTTCCTCTTCCGCGGACCACACGTCGAGGCTGCCTTCTTCGACCCTCGTCAACCTGAAGCCGGTGTGACAGTCGAGGGCCACGACGACCTGACGCCGGAGTCGATCACTCACCTCTTGCGCCGGCTCGTACGCGGCGAGACGGCCCCTTCCTGACCTGATGCTCCTACGCCCGACTCCCGAGGACGGCGTCGACGGCATCGGCGGCGTCGCGCATCGCGGTCGGCATCACATGCGCGTAGGTCTCCATCGTGATCGAGATCTGCGAGTGGCCGAGGATCTCCATGACGACCCTCGGCGGCACACCCTGGGCCAGGAGCAACGACGCGCAGGTGTGCCGCATGTCGTGAACCCGGATCCGGCGCAACCCCGCCGCCTCGACGAGCTCAGCGAACAGCCGGTTGAGGTTGCGTGGCTCGAACACCGTCCCGATCGACGTCGGGAACACCAGGTCGAGGTCGGTCCAGTAGCCCCCGGCCGCCAGCCGCTCGGCCGACTGCGCGGCCTTGTGGGCCCGGAGCGCGTCGACGCACACCGCCGGCAGCGGGATGCTCCGCCGTGACCGGGCGGACTTCGGCGGCCCGAACACCAGCCCGGACCCGTCACGCAGCCGCTGCACCGAGCGCCGGACGGTGAGCTGCTTGCCGGTGAGGTCGACGTCGGCCCAGGTGAGGGCCAGCAGCTCGCCGCGCCGGAGGCCGAGCGCCAGGCCGACGGCGAACAGCGCGTACATCCGGTGCCCGCGGACCGAGGCGAGGAACTGGCCGGCCTCCGCGGGCGTCCAGGGCTGCACCTCGAGGCGCTCCGGGCGCGGCGGCCGGACGAGCGCGACGACGTTGCGGTGCACGAGCTCGTCGCGCACCGCGTGGGCGAGGACCGACCGCAGGACGGCGTGCGCCAGCTGCTGGGTGCGCGGCGACAGGCCCTTGTCGTCCAAGGCGCCGAGCATCCGGCGGACGTGCGCCGGGGTGAGCCGGGCCAGCCGGACCTTCCCGACCTCGGGCAGCACGTGGCTGTCGAGGACGTAGAGGTAGTTGGCGAGCGTCGCCGGCCGCAGCGAGCCGGGCGCGATGTGCTCGCGCCAGTGGGCCACGTACGACGTGACCGTCCACGACGTCTCGGCAGCCGGTACGCCCGAGGCGGCCTGGGTGACGAGCGCGGCGATCTTCCGGCCGACCTCCTCGCGGGTGCGGCCGTAGACCTGACGCCGGCGACGCCCACCGTTCGGCATGAGGACGTAGGCCGCCCCTGCCCAGCGGCCGTCGGTCCGCTTGTAGACCGAGCCCTCGCCGTTCCCGCGTCGGCTCACGACGCCTGCTCGGCGACCAGGCGGTCGACGAACTCGCGCAGCACGACCGCCGGGATCCGCCGTCCGCGGCCGACCTTGACCGACGGCAGCAGCCGCATCCGCATGAGGTCGTACACCGTGGACCGCCCGACCGCGAGGACCTCCGCGGCCTCCTCCGGCGTCAGCAGCAACCTCTCCATGACCCTCTCCTCCCGCTCCGCACGGGCCCGCTCGGGCGCCGCGCGTTGTTGTCTCGCCTGGGTCGGCCTTCCGTCGGCCGAGTGTCGGGGCCGTCCGGGGCCCGTCAAGGGCGCCCTTCGGGCGTCACTGCGTGATCTCGCTGCGCTCGACCCTTGACCGTCCCCGGCCGGTCCCTGAACTCGCGCCTATCGGAAGGACGCCCCCAAGTGGTCACCGACAGGGCGGGCCGTGGCGCGCGGGCCCGCAGTGGGTCACGCGGCGGTCGAGCGGCGGGCGGTTCGTCGCGACCGGGCGAGGTCGGCGGCCGCGGCGGCCAGGGCTGCTTCGGCGGGGGTGCGGTGGCCGGTGCCGGCGAACGTCCACCGGATCACCAGGGTGGTCTGGTCGGCGTCGGTGTCCTCGCCGTCTGCGAGGTCACGGGCCGGTCCCGCGCCGCCGGCGATCGGGTCGTCGAGGCCCTGGGTCGGGTGGGTCTGACGCCAGGCCCGGCGCTGCTGCCGTAGGGCGCCGAGGGTGACGGAGAACTGGCGGGACTTGGTCTGGAAGTGACCACGGAACCCGAGCTGGTGGGCCCACTTGTACGCCCGCGGGTGCCGGACCATCAGCTGGTCGACGACGGCCAGGATCCGCCGGGTGTGCTCGGTGACGTCCAGCCCGAGCAGGTCGACGTCCGCGGCCCGGCGCACGGTAGGCGGCAGCCCGAAGTCGTCTGCGGCCTTCGTCGCGTACTTCGCGACATACGCGGCGACCTTCTCCGCCGACAGGTCGTCCGTCGCCAGGTCCTGGCCGTCGATGGTGCGGGAGGCCCGGATCGGACGGACGTCGACCTGCCGGCCGAACCGCAGCACCACCGCGAGCCCGTTCCCGTCCAGGTCGGAGGGGTCCGGAACCGCGACCCGGGCCGTGCCCGCAGCCGCCTTGATGGCGGCGGTGAGGGTGTCGACCGAGACCGGGATCGCCGGCGGCGGGAACGGGTCCCCGTCCGGGACGTCATCGGTGGGGTCGGTCGGGTCGGTGGGTGGGCCGTCGAGGCGGATGACGGCGTGGAAGTGCGCGACGCCGCGGCGTTGGAACTCGGCGACCTTGGCGTACCGGACCCGGACCACATCCCGCAGCCGCGCCTCCGACATCCCGAGCCGGTGCGCGAGGTCGCGGCGCAGGTCGATCGTGAACCGGCCCCACAGCTGCGAGGCATCCCAGTTGAACGCCACCAGCCCGGCGTAGTCGAAGCAGCCCACGCACAGCGGCGTCCCCAACCGGCGGGCCTCGCCCGGGTCGGTCGGGTCGTGGACCTGCCCGCACCACATCGGACGGCCGTGCACGCAACGGTGCCGGTCATCGACCCGACGCGGCCGGCACGGTAGCGGGCGGCCGCTGCTCGAGGTCGGCGTGGTGTGCACCGGCCCGAACGACGGCGCCGTCAGGGTCACGAACACCAGCGGATGCCGGGCCACCGACGCCGGGACGTCGTGCCGGCCGCCAGCGATCCCCGACGCCAGGACCTGCCAGACGTCACCGGCATAGGTGAACGAGCACGACGGGCACACCGCAGCCCGCCGGTTCCCGCACCGGACCATCAACGACCGCCGCTCCCCCGGGCCGACCGGGGCGCCGTCCGGGCCGGTCTCCTGGGCCAGGCCACGCAGGTGGATCGGGTTCGCGCAGTACCCGGTGGAGGCCACCCGGGCCGCCCAGGACGCGAAGTCCGCCCGGGCGATCGCACCCCGCACCGTCTCGGCCAGGTCGGCGGTCACGACATCGGCGTCCGGGCCGGTCACCGCGGCAGGGTTGACCGAGCGCAGCATGGCGAGGCCCGCGACCTCGGTGACCAGCGACATCGTTCGTTCACCCCGACACACGACAAGGGCGTGCCGGGGGCTGAGTCACACCCCGGCACGCCCAGCCTGTGGGTCGCCGAACTGCCGCACCGCGCGGAAACCGCTGCAGCACAAGGGGAACGAGGAAGCGGTAACCCGAGACTCAGACCGGGGACCCGCAGCGTCACACGCTCACGAAGACGACTTGGACGGTGACCCTGGCCGGCCCGCAGGCCCGGTATCGACATCGCCGAGCGGAAACCACCCGACGGAACTCCTCTGAGATTGGCCTCAGCGGATCACCAACACCAGAGTGCCACACCCCACCGACAAGCGCGAGGATGTGACCCGTCACCCCCGGATGGAGGTACCTAGCGAGAGGGGATTCGTGTCCGACGTCGACGGCGTACAGCTCCTGTGGCTGAGCGACTACTGGGACGGCCCTGTCGCCGGCCTCGCCCTGTACCGGGGCGAGAGGCTGTGGTTCGACGCCGAGTGGGACGACAGCCTCGACGACTGGACGGCGCCCAGGCGCTATCGACTACGCCGACTGCCAGTCGAGGAACTCGCGAAGCAAGAAGCGATCCACCACGACTTCGAGCGGATGGTCGGCACGAACTCGTGCATGCACTACCTGGAGCGCGTCGTCCCGCCCGCGGACACTACGACTCGCAGCGCCTTCTACGCGATCCACCCACCGAGCGACCGGATTGACGTCCACGACCTGCCGGTCCTAGCCAACTTCACCACGTGGACAAGAAGCGATGCCGCGCCACTCTGCTAGACGGTCTCGTGCGCCTCGATGTCGGATCAACCAAGGTGTCGTTCATGCGCTCACAGGCAGGCACTGCCTCACAAGCTGTGGCCGAGGCCGAGAGACCTAGCCATCGGTCGACAGCGTGCGGGCGACAAGAACGCGGTCCTTCCCCGGTTCGATGAGCATGATGACGTCCTGAAGTTCCGTTCGCGGAGCCGTTCTCCTCGAGTCCGCGGGCCGGCTCGGGCCCAGCACCGGCACCGGCACCTGCCGGGCGACAGCGACCCACAGCAGGGCGTCCTTGAACTTGAGCTTCAGGTCCTCATCGGTCGCCAGATCGGCCTTCGACGGATCGCTGTCGGCGGTATCGACAGGGTCGCCGTACCCGTGGATGGTGACGCGGGCGAGGCTGACGCCCACGACCGACCCGCGCATCTTGCTCATGGCCAGGCGCCGGGAATCCGCCTGTACGGCGCTGAGGCGGCCGACGGGCTGCTCCACGGCGACGTCCCAGCCAAACGTCTTGGCCGTTGCCAGGTCGGCGGCCGTCACATCCGGCACCTTGTCTGGGTCCACCAGGGCCGGGAGGGCATCCGTGGTGGTGACGGCGGCGGGGGCCGCAGTGGTGGCCCGTTGGTCTGTACCGGCGACCGCGTTGACGCCGAATGCGACGCCGACGGCGGCCAGGGCTGACGCGACGACGAGCGCGAGGCTCCGCGTGTTCATGGAGTGATCCTCTCGCTTCCTGGCCAGTCTGTGGGTTAGCAGTTTCTCTTGTTCGTTCAAGGCGCCCGCTCCGCGGGCGCGGCTGCGCGCCTTGCCTCCCGCTCCGCTCCGGCCGGCGCGCGCGTCAGATGAGGACGAACTGAGCCCGCGGGGTGACAGCAGCGATGACAGCAACGCGACGCCGTCCGGCGGCGACCGGCGTGCACCGGATGCTGGAGAACGCGCAGGTCACGGGCACCACCAGTCAACGACGGGCACTGCCGCCCGACTCTCTTAATCAGCGGGTTCGGGGTTCGAGTCCCTGACGGCGCACCGAAGAAAGTGCAGGTCACAGGCCCTGTGGCTCCCCCCGGGAGCCCGGGGCCTGAACTGTTCTGCAGCCGCGGTGACAGCAACCGGAACCGGTGGATGGGCGTGAGCCGGTGGCGCCGGGCCCGAGCCGGTCGGACGCGCTCCGGCCGTAGTACCTCGACAGTTGCCGCGGCCCGCGGACGCTGCTGCGCGGGAACCGAGACGGGCTACATCGAGTGCGCCTCGTAGACCCGGACGCTGTCGATGATGGGCATGGTGGCGACGAGCTTCTCGGCGTCGGCGAGGCTGTCGGCGTTGAGGATGCAGTAGCCGACCAGGGGTGCGGGCGAGTCCAGGGTGAGGTCGGTGCGGCCGGACGGGGTGAGCTCGACGCCGCGCCCGAAGGGGCTTCCGGGGTCGACGAGGTGCGGTCCGGCGGCGGCGAACCATGCGCCCCAGGCGTTCTGGACCTC
Organism: Actinomycetota bacterium; assembly: GCA_016213575.1. Classification (GTDB taxonomy): domain Bacteria; phylum Actinomycetota; class Actinomycetes; order Actinomycetales; family Kineosporiaceae; genus R-H-3. The sequence continues at coordinate 22,131 of JACRAB010000313.1, read as the reverse complement.
GGGGGTCGGGGTGGTGAAGCCGTAGGTGAGGACGAGGAACTTCTTCATGGCTGCCTCCGTGGTGGGGTGTCGGTTCCGGCCCCGGCGTCCTCGGCAGCGTCCTGGTCGGCGTCCGGGTCGTCGATTCCGAGGTGTCGGGCGTAGTTGTCGTAGGTGGCGCGGTCGGCGCCCCAGTAGGTGTGGAACTGGCCGACCCACTCCTGCAGGTGCGCCAAAGGACGGCGGTCGAGCGTGAGGTAGGTGGTGCGCCCGCGCTTGTGCCGGACGACCAGGCCGGCGTCGACGAGGATGCTGATGTGCTTGTGGATCGCGGGCAGTGACAGTCCACGGTGCCGGGCGAGCTGGCTGACCGCCCGGGGCTGCAGGCCGACGAGGTAGACGATGTCGCGGCGGTGCGGGTTGGCCAGTGCCACCAGGACGGCGTCCAGAACGTCGTCCGACTCGTCGTCCGGTGCCGGACCGTCGCCCACTGCCGCCCACCTCCTTGGTTCACCGTACGGTGAACGTTAATGGATCGGTGAAGCATTGTCGACGGTCCGGGCTCGGCCCTCGTCGAGGAGGTTGCCGGTGCGTGGGGCACACGGTCAGGGTGACCCCGAGCCCGGCTCAGGGTCGGGCGAGGGTCGTTTGGGGGCAGCGCCGGGGGTGACACCCGATGTGCCGACCGGTGCCGAGCCGCGAGGGTTGGGCCCATGATCACCGTTGAGTCACTGACCCGGAGGTACGCCGGCTTCACGGCCGTCGACAACGTCTCCTTCACCGCCCGGCCCGGCCGCGTGACCGGCTTCCTCGGTCCGAACGGCGCCGGCAAGTCCACCACGATGCGCGTCATGGTCGGTCTCACCGCCCCGACGTCCGGCTCCGCCACCATCCACGGGGTGCGGTTCGCCGACCTCCCCAACCCCGGCCTCGAGGTCGGCGTCCTCCTCGACGCCTCCGCGCAGCACGCCGGCCGCACCGGCCGCGAGATCCTCAGCGTCGCCGCCGACACGATGGGCCTGCCGCGCACCCGCATCGACGAGATGCTCGAGCTCGTCAGCCTGACGCCGAACGAGGCCAGGCGCCGGGTCCGCAACTACTCGCTCGGCATGCGCCAGCGACTCGGCATCGCCACCGCGCTGCTCGGCGACCCGCGCGTGCTGATCCTCGACGAGCCCGCCAACGGCCTCGACCCGGCCGGCATCCGCTGGATGCGCGACCTGCTGCGCGGCTACGCCGACAGGGGCGGCACCGTGCTGCTGTCGTCGCACCTCCTGCACGAGATCGAGGTCATCGCCGACGACCTGGTCGTGATCGGCAACGGCAGGATCGTCGCGTCCGGCACCAAGGAGGAGCTGCTCGCTGCGGCCGGCACCCTCGCCCGCTCCACCGCACCGCGCGATCTCGCGCACGCACTCGAGCAGGCCGGGATCGCCAGCGTGCTCGCCGGCGACGGCTCGGTGCGCACCGACGCGGATCCCGCCCGGGTGGGCGCGGTGGCCCTGGCCGCGGGCGTCGCCCTCACCGAGCTCCGCTCTGCCGAGGGCGCGGGCCTCGAAGACATGTTCCTGTCGCTCACCGCCGACACCCAGCGCGAAGGAGTTGCGGCATGACCGCCACGACCGTCTCCCCCACGACCGGTACCGACGGGACGGCGGCCTTCCGGGCTCGCCGGCCCGCGCGTCCCATCCCGGCAGCACGGTTGGTCAAGGTCGAGCTGCGCAAGATGTTCGACACCCGCTCGGGGTTCTGGATGCTGCTCAGCATCGGCGTCCTCTCGGTCGTGGCCACCGGCGCCGTCATCATCTTCGCGCCCGACGAGGCGGTGACCTACGAGAGCTTCGCGACCGCGATCGGCCTCCCGATGTCCGTGATCCTGCCGATGATCGCGATCCTCGGCGTCACCAGCGAATGGAGCCAGCGCAGCGGGCTCACGACCTTCACCCTCGTGCCCGGTCGCGGCCGGGTGATCGGGGCCAAGGCGACCGCGACCTTCCTGGTCGGCGTCGTCTCGATGGCCGTCGCCTTCGCCGTCGGGGCCCTCGGCAACCTCGCGGGCTCCGCGCTCGCCGGCGTCGACACGGTCTGGGACATCTCCCTCTCGACCGCGCCGCAGATCGTGCTCGGCAACCTCGTCGGCATGGCGATCGGGTTCACCCTCGGCGTCGTGCTGCGCAACTCCGCCGCGGCCATCGTCGGCTACTTCGTCGTGTCCCTCGTGCTGCCGGGCATCCTCGCCCTGCTCGCCCAGCTGCGCGAGTGGTTCTCCGACGTGCAGCCCTGGATCGACTGGAACTACACCCAGGTCACCCTCTTCGACGGCGCCACGAACACCGGCAGGGAGTGGGCCATGCTCGCCTCGACGACCGCGATCTGGATCGTGCTGCCGCTGACCGTCGGGCTGCTGTTCCTGCGCCGCTCCGAGGTGAAGTGACCGGGCCGGGAAGCGCCTGTCTCACTCGCTGACCGGGCACAGGGCGTCGAGCCCTGTGCCCGGTCAGCACCGGCTCGGAGGCCGGGGAACCTCGATCAGTGCGCCGGCCACCTCGATGGCATCCTCGATCCAGAGCGGGTGGACGCACCCCGGTCCGAGTTCCGGCGAGCACGAGGAGCACCCATGGGAGTCCCGGTCTGGGTGTGGGCGGCGACCCTCGCCTTCATCGTCGGGCTGCTCGTCTACGACCTGCTGTTCCACGTCCGCAAGGCGCACGTGCCGACGCTGCGGGAGTCGTCGACGTGGTCGGCGCTCTACATCGGGATCGCCCTGCTCTTCGGTGTCGGTGTGCTGGTCTTCGGCGGGGCGGACATGGGGTCGGAGTACTTCGCCGGCTACGTCACGGAGAAGGCGCTGAGCGTCGACAACCTGTTCGTCTTCCTCATCATCATGACGAGCTTCCGGGTGCCCCGGGAGGACCAGCAGAAGGTCCTGCTGTTCGGCATCGTGTTCTCCCTCGTCGCCCGCACCGGCTTCATCTTCCTCGGCGCGGCGCTCATCAACACGTTCGCCTGGGTGTTCTACCTCTTCGGCCTCATCCTGCTCATGACCGCGGGCAACCTGCTCAAGCCCGACAGCGACGAGGAGGGCACCGGGGACACCCTGGTCATCCGGATCGCGCGCAGGGTTCTGCCCACCACCGAGCACTACGACGGTGACAAGCTCTTCACCGTTCAGGACGGCAGGCGCGTCCTGACACCGATGCTGCTCGTCATGGTGGCCATCGGGGGCACCGACATCCTCTTCGCCCTGGACTCGATCCCGGCGATCTTCGGTCTGACCCAGAACGTGTACGTCGTGTTCACCGCGACGGCGTTCTCCCTGCTGGGGCTGCGGCAGCTGTTCTTCCTCGTCGACGACCTGCTCGACCGGTTGATCTACCTGTCCTACGGGCTCGCCGCGATCCTGGCGTTCATCGGCGTCAAGCTGATCCTCCACGCCCTGCACGAGAACAACCTGCCGTTCGTCAACGGCGGCGAACCGGTCGAGGTCGTGGAGATCTCCACCGGGCTCAGCCTCGGCGTCATCCTCGGCGTGCTCGTCGTCACCGTGGTGGCGTCGCTGCTCAGCCCCGCGGGCAAGGCGCAGACCGCGATCGCCAACGCCCGCCGCCACGCGACCAGCTACCTCGACATGGAGTACACCCACGACCAGAGCGAGCGGGAGCGGGTCTTCCAGCTGCTGCTCGCCGAGCGGGACACGATCGTCGCCCTGGGCCCGAAGTACCGGAAGAAGGTCCGTGACGAGCCGGAGCTCATGGCCCTGCTGACCCGGGCCCGGGAGAGCCACGAGCAGGCGCACGGCGAGCACCACGTCGAGCCGCTCCTGACCCGCCCCGAGCCTGGCCGCGACGGCCCGTAGCGCCCCGGTCCGCCGCGTCACCAGGTCGCGGTCAGGCCCTGCCTGGACGGCAGGAACGTCAACGAGACGCTCCCGTCCCTCAGCGCCTCGAGGTCCGAGCCCGGCTCGACGTGCGCGACCTCGTGCAGCAGGAAGTCGAGTGCCCACCGTGTCGTGCCGTCGTCCTGAGGGCCGGGTGTCATCCGGTGCCCGTAGAGCGACGTCCCGCTCGTCGTCGTCGTGGTCCACGGTGCGTCGGCGGCGACCTCGGACGGGAAGTTCACATTGAGCACGGCGGCGCCGGCGGGCAGTCCGTCCGAGAGGACTCGTCCGACGACCGACCGGACGTGAGCGAGCATCACGGGCACCTGGGTCCTGTCCATCCGCTCCGGCCGGGAGAAGGCGACCGCCGGCAGCAGGTCTCCTGCGGCCTCCCAGGCGGCGCCGAGCGTCCCGGACGCACTGACCAGAGCACCCACGTTGCTGCCGGAGTTGATCCCGCTCAGCACGACGGCAGGTCGCAGACCGAGCCCGTCGAGGGCCAGCCGGACGCACCGGGCGGGAGTGGCGGCGACGGCATGACAACAGGCCGGCTCGACGTCCTCGGGAGCCGCGACCTCACGGGAGACGACGGCGGTCACCGGGTCGGTCCCGGTCTCGTCGGGGTCGCTGCGGTGTGCCCGACCGGTCCAGGACTGCTCGCGGGCGGGCGCCACGACGGCGACGTCCCCGAGCCCGGCGACGGCACGGACGAGGTCCCACAGGCCGTGGGCGGCGATCCCGTCGTCGTTGGTCACGAGGAGCAGAGGGCGCGCGCGGTCAGCGGTCACCGGTCCTTCACTTCCTGTCGTCGGGGCGCGGAACCGTTGTGGCGCAAGGTTCCGCTCACTGCTCCGGGCCGGCGACGACGGCGGCTGCGTCGGCGCTGACCTGCAGCAGCCGCAGGGCGAAGTCTGCACGCATCCGGTCCTCGTGGTGCGCCAGGTCGAGCCCGGTGAGCTGGCGGATCTTCTCCATCCGGTAGCGCATGGTCTTGTGGTGGATGAAGAGGCGCTCGGCCGCCGCGCGCTGGCTGCAGTCGGCGTCGAAGAAGGTCCGCAGGGTGAGGACGAGCGCACCGGCGTTGTCCCGGTCGTACTCGAGCAGCGGGCCCGTGACGTCGTCGACGAACTGCTGCAGGTCGGGCTCACGCCCGGAACCGAGCAGCAGCCGGACGATCCCGAGCTGCTCGTAGAGGCAGACCCCGTCGCCGCCGAGCCGTCGGGACGCGGACGCCGCGACCCGTGCTTCCTCGAACGAGCGCGGCAGCGCCGCGGGATCCACGTCCTCCCGGCTGACTCCCCAGCTGACGCACAGGCTCGGGAGGTCCTCGTGGATCGTCGCGCTGAGCGCCGACAGCCGCTCCCGGACCGCCGCGGCGTCCAGCCCCGCGATGACCGCGACGAACGTGTCCGCCCGGTGCGCCGCGAGCACGAGGTGCTGGGGTCCGAACCGCTGGCGGAGCGCCCGCAGGACGTCGCGACGCATCCGGTCGGCCTGGTTCGCGGTCCAGCCCTGCAGGGCCACGACGTCCTCGACCTTGTCGAGCCGGCCGGCGACGAGCCGCATCGGCCGGTCCAGCGGGACGCCGAGCTGCTTGGCCCGGGAGCGCGCCCCGGCGAGGTGCTCGGCGCTGCCCTGGACGAGGTCCCAGACCACCTGTTCGAGCGCCTCCGCACGGGCCTTCCCGGCGGCCCGCTGCCGCAGCAGCATGAGGCTGCAGGCCATCGCCGCCTGCCCGGCGACGACGTCCATGACCTCGGGCGGCTCCCGCCCGGGCAGCAGCGCGACGCAGCCGAGCTCGTCGCCCTCGGCGACGAGAGGGTGGACCCAGGCGACGTGCTTGCTGCCGTCGGTGAGGGTGACCTCGTGCCGGCCGGCCCGGGCCGGCATCCGAAGCCTGGACGGCAGGTCGACGGGGTCGAGCCGGGTCGGGTGCCGCGCCGCCAGCTGCCCGCCGCCGTAGTAGACCGCGATGCGGCACGCGGTCTCCTCGGCGACGACCCGGGTCACGGTGCCCAGCCCTTCGCCCTCGAGGACGGCGCCGAGCAGGGTCCGCTGCAGGTGCGCCGTGCGTTGGTGCACCGCGAGCTGCGCCTCGACGGCGTCCCGCGCGCGGGACAGCTCCTCGAGCGCGGCAGCCTGCTCGTCGTAGAGGCGGGCGTTGTCGATGGCGATCGTCGCGGCGTCCGCGAGCGTGACGAGCCGCCGGACGTCGTCCTCGGTGAACAGTGACGGCCGGCGCCGCCACACCTCGAGGACGCCGATCACCTCACCGTGCAGGGTGAGCGGGGCGGCGAGCGCCGACCTCGTCTGCTCCAGCTCGGCGAGCGGCACGAAGTCCTGGCTGATGCTCGCGTCGCGGACGTAGTCGTCGACCTTCGCGGGCTTGCCGGTGAGGAACACCAGACCCGCGACGCCCTGGCCCCGGCCCATCCGCAGCCGACCGGTCTCGACCATCCGGTGACCTGCGCAGGACCGCATCCGCAGCTCGTCGCCCTCGCGCAGCAGCACCCCGCAGATGTCGGCGTCGAGGAGGGTGAGGGTGCGGTCGGTGATGGACAGCAGCGCCTGGTCGAGGTCCCGGACCCGGAGCAGCTGGTCGATGACCTCCTGCAGCACGCGGCTCTCGGCGCCGGCGTCCGACCCGGCGGCGACGGCCTCACCGCGCGACAGGACGAGGGTGAGCCACGCGCAGGCCTGCTGCAGCACCGGGAGGAGGGCCTCGTCGACGTCGACCTCGTGCGTCACCAGGCCGACGTCGCCCGCCTCGCACCAGCGCATCCGGCCGGACCGGCGCCGGCCGGTGAGGTCGATCGCGGCAGGTCTGACCCGCGGCCCGGCGAGCAGCGACCAGCGCCCGTCGGGGGCCTGGCGCAGCAGGGACACCGGCCCGCCGATGGCGAACTCGAGCGCCGCGTGCAGCCGGCTGCGGGCCTCCTCGGCGGAGACGGGGACCGTGGAGAGCAGGCCGCAGAGGTCGTCGGCCGGGCGCGCCGGCGCGGGAGTCGCGAGCGTCATCGGGTCGCTCCTCGGGGCTGGTCCAGCCGAGAACGTGAGTCTACGTTCGGGTTTGTCGACTGTGAACACATCTGCGTCAGCCATCGGGGCTCACGAGCGTCTTGACCCCGGAGCGTGCCGACACGGCACCGAAGGCCGCAGGCAGGTCGTCGAGCGACACCGTCGCTGTGACCAGCGGGAGCGGGTCGACCTGCCCGCCGCGGAGCAGCCCGAAGAGCGCGTCGGCGTCGCGCATCGCGTCGCCGACGGCGAACGACAGGGTGATCTCGTCGGTGAAGAGCCGGGCGAGGGACGGGGACCACGGCCGGTGCCCCGGGACGCCGACCGAGCAGAGCGTCCCGCGCGGCCGCAGCAGCCCGAGGGCCGCGTCGAGGAGCGCGGGCCCTCCGACGGCGTCGAGAACGGCGTCGGCTCCCCGGCCATCGGTCACCCGTCGGACGGCGTCGTCAGCGGCAGCGGGCTCGGCGGCCGGCACACCGCACGCCTCGGCGAGGTCACGCCGGGCGGCGAGCGGCTCGACGAGGACCACGACTCCGGCGCCGGCCGCCTGCGCGACCTGGGCGCAGAGCTGGCCGACCGGGCCACCACCGAGGACGGCCACGACGTCTCCCGGCGTGAACCCGGTGCGGCGGACGGCCGCGTACGCGGTCGCGAGGGCGTCCCCGACGAAGACGGCCGCGTCGTCGGGTACCTCGTCCGGCACCGGGGCGAGGACGACGTCCGCGTGCGGCACCCGGACCAGTTCGGCGTGGCAGCCGGCGAGGGCGGGGCCGAACGCGGTCCCGGTGCCCATGAACCGTCGTTCGGGGCACTCCCAGTGGTCGCCGCGGCGGCACCACCAGCACAGTCCGCACGCGGTGAAGTCGGCCGCGACGACGCGCTGCCCGGGTCGGAACCGTCGCACCCCGGGACCGGCCTCTCGCACGGTCCCGACGAGCTCGTGGCCCGTCACCGTGCCAGGGGTCAGCCCGTGCCCGTCGCCGACGAGGTGCAGGTCGGTGCCGCAGACGGCGGTCCGTCGGACTTCGACGACAGCGTCGTCCGGCGCCTCCACCGTCGGCTCGGGCAGGTCGACCCGACGCAGCTCCCCCGGCGCCCAGTAGGCCACGGCACGCACCGGGTCATCCCGTCGCGAAGGTGTCGGCCGGCACGTCGGCGAGGGCCTCGACCCGGGCCCGGACGCGGTGAGCGGCGTCGACGAGCGCTGCCCGCTCCGCCGTGGTGAGCGGGACCTCGACGACCTCGCGGACGCCGTGCCGGCCGAGCCGGGCGGGCAGACCGATGTAGACGTCGCGCAGGCCGTACGCGCCGTCGGCGCGGACCGCTGCGGGCAGCACCTCGCCCTGGTCACGGACCATCGCGAGAACCATCGCCGCGGCGCTCGTGCCGGGAGCCAGGAACGCGCTGCCCGTGCCGAGGAGCGCGACGATCTCGGCGCCGGAGCCGCGGGCCCGTTCGACGAGACCGTCGACCGTGGACGCCGGGAGCCGCTCCTGCAACGGCCGACCGGCGACGGCGGCCCGGGACAGCGGCAGCACCATCTCCTCGCCGTGGCTGCCGAGCGCGACGGCGTCGACCTCGTCGGGTGCCGTGCCGGCGGCGACCGCGGTGAGCGCCCGGAACCGCGCCGTGTCCAGGACGCCCGCCATCCCGAGGACCCGGGACGCCGGGAACCCCGTGCTCCGCCACGCCTGATGGGTCATCTCGTCGAGCGGGTTCGTCACGACGACGACGACCGCGGCCGGCGAGGTGCGAGCGATGGCACGGCCCACGGTGTCGACGATCGCCGCGTTGGTGGCGACGAGGTCGGTCCGGCTCATCCCGGGGCTGCGCGGCCGGCCCGCGGTGAGGACGTAGTAGTCGGCGGGGCCGGCGTCCTCGATCCGGCCGACGCCGCGCAGCCGCGTCCGGAACCCGCTCAGCGCGCTGGTGTGCGCGAGGTCCAGGGCGATCCCGGCGGCGAGCCCCTCGACGACGTCGGTGAGGACGACCTCGTCGACGACGTCGGCCTCCGCCAGGCGCAGCGCCGCGATCGTCCCGACGTGCCCTGCCCCCACGACGACGACCCGGGCCGCGCGACCGGGACCACCCGACGACGCCGGAGACAGGGTGCGTACTCCGGTTGCGGCGGCGGCTGCGGGGACCGGCCCGCCGCGGCGGAACAGCGCACCGGACGGCGGGCCGGGGTCCTCGGGCGGCCCGGCCGCGAGATCGACGCCGACGTGATCGGCGCCGGCCGCGCTGCCGCCCGCGCCGGTCGGGAGCGCACCGGTCGCGGCGCCGCGCACGACGATCCGCACCGAGCGCTCCGCGGCACGCTCGCGGGCGAGCGGAGTGACGACGTCACCGGGGCCCACGACCAGCTCACGCCCCGCGGCGTCGACGTCCTGCGCGGACACGACGCGCATCACGCCTCCCGACCGTGGACGGCCTCGAGAGCGGCGACGGCGGCGTCCCGCGCGGACTCGACCTCGCTCTCGGTGCCGGACAGGAACATCCGACCGAACCGTCCGACGGCACGCAGCTCGATGACGGTGATGTTCGCGTGCTTCTCGGCCTCGTTCGCGGCGATCGCGATGTAGGCCGCAGGGGCGACCTCCATGATGAACAGGCTCTGCCCGGGCATGAGCATCGAGCCCTTGCGCCACTTGTTCAGCAGCTGCGCCTGGTAGGGGTGCACGTTGGTGATGAACTGGGTCGAGGCGATGACCGGCCGGAGCCGGTCGGACTCCGACATCCCCAGCTCGTCGAGAACGGCCTGCCCCGCGGCGCGCACCTCGGCCTGCTGCTCGGAGTGGATCTCGAGCAACCCGAACTCGCGCTCGATGATCTGCAGGGCGGGACGGACGCCGGCCGCCTTGAGCGCGATGTCCGCGGCCCGGAACACCTCGTTGCCCGGTGCCATCTCGATGTAGAGCTCGGACATCCCCGCGAGCGGGACGTCACCCGGGCTGGTCGCTGCGATGTGCGCCGCGCACTGCGGCTGCATCCGGTCGATGAAGGCGTACGTCCGCAGCGTCGCCGTCGACGGCCCGCCCCTCACGGCGCGCTCCTCGCGATGCCGACCGGTGTGACGAGCAGCGCGTGCGGGTAGCCGTGGACCGGCCGGTCGAGCCAGCGCCCGACGACGGCGGCGGCGCCGGGCAGCATCAGACCGCCGCCGACGAGGTGGACCGGGAGGTCCTGCGCGCCGAGCGTCATCAGGCGTACGGACTCCGCGACCCGCTCGACGGCGGGGACGACGACCGGCAGCGCGGTCGACGGGTCCTCGCGCTTGAGCCGTTCGGCGTCCTCGATGCCGATCCCGAGCCCGCCCGCGAGGACGAGGTCGACGTGGTGCCCGCCGCCGGGCCGGTCGTCGAGGGCGACCAGCTCGCCCGCGCGGAACACCCCGACGCCGGTGGACCCGCCGCCGACGTCGACGACGACACCGTCGCGGACCCCGAGCACCCGTTGGGCGGCACTCACCTCGTCGGTGAGCGTGACGTCGTCGAAGCCGGCCGCCTCGCAGACGTGCACGCAGGCGCGGGCGTCGGCGGCGGGGACGCCCGGCGGGGCCGCGCAGGCCGCGGCGGGCAACGGCCGGCCGAGGTCGGACCCGGCCCGCTCGCGCAGGGTCCTGACGGCGCGGGCGGCACCGTGGAAGTCCACGACGACGCCGTCCCGGACGGCCTGCGCGGCAACGCTGTCCACCCAGACCGGGGCCCCCTCGGCGTCGAGGACGACGACGACCATGGTGGCCGTACCGAGATCGACCCCGACCCGCAGCGGGCCGGACGTGACATGGGCGGCGGCGCCGCGACCGAGCCGCTCCGCGGTGGCGGCGAGCAGCAGCGACGGGTCGCGTGGGCCGGGCACGTCGAGGGCTGCCACGTCGGCGGCCGGTTCAGAGGTCATCGAGGCTCACCGGTTCCCTGACGCTTCGCCACGGCCTGACCTCGTGCGCCACGCGCTTGATGTTCACCAGGTGCAGCGGGGTCACGTTGTCCGAGCAGATCGAGCCCGACCAGGTGCCGGTGCCCAGCTGGAACGAGGGGTCGACCTCGGTGGAGTAGCCCATGCCGCCGAAGAGCGCCGGGGTGTTGACGACGATCCGGCCCGCAGGAAGCGTGGCGAAGCGCGCGATCTCGGCGTGGTCGCTGGAGTGCAGCGCGACCGTGTGGCCCTCACCACCGAGGGCGAGCACCTCGCGGCATCGGGCCCGTCCGGCGGCGCTGTCGGCGGCCCGGTAGACGGACAGGACCGGTCCGAGGATCTCCCGGGAGAGCAGCACGTCGGCGCCGACCCGGTCGAGCTCGGCAGCCAGGACCCGGGTGCCTGCGGGGACGGTGAACCCGGCGGTGGCGGCGAGCCGGACGGCGGTCTGGCCGACGTTCGCCGGGTCGAGGCCGCCCTCCCGGGTGAACAGCGCACGGGCGAGCGAGGCCTGCTCCGCCGCGCTCATCCAGTACGCGCCGCGAGCCTCGAAGTGGCGGAGGAACTCGTCGGCGACCGCTGCGTCGACGACGACGGACTGCTCGGCGACGCACGCCGTCCCGTTGTCGAAGGACTTCGAGGAGATGATCATCTCGGCGGCCTCGGCGAGGTCCGCGGTGCTCCGGCCGACCCAGGCCGGCACGTTGCCGGCGCCGACGGCGATCGTCGGCTTCCCGCTGGAGTAGGCGGCGCGCACCATCCCCGGCCCGCCTGTGGCCAGCACCAGGGCGACCTCGCGCTGGCGCTTGAGCTCGGCCGTCGAGGCCAGCGTCGGGGTGTCGAGGCAGCCGAGGATCCCCTCGGGGGCGCCCGCGGCGACCGCGGCGTCGGCCATCACCCGGGCGGCGAGCGCGGTGCAGCGGGCGGCACGAGGGTGCGGGGCGTGGACGACGGCGTTGCCCGACTTGACCGCCGCGAGGCTCTTGAAGAGCGTGGTCGACGTCGGGTTGGTCACGGGGATGATCGCTGCGATGACGCCCATCGGAGCACCCACCGCGGTGACCTTGTGCTCCTCGTCGACCCACAGCACACCGACGGCGCGGCGCTGCAGCATCCAGCGGGCGACGAACCCGGTGTTGTACCGGTTCTTGTGGATCTTGTCCTCGTAGACGCCGTAGCCGGTCTCGTCGCCGGCGAGCCGGGCCAGGGCCTCGGCGGCCGCTGTGCCCGCGGCCGCCATCGCGCGGACGAAGTGGTCCAGGTCGGCCTGGTCGGCGCCCTCGAGGGCGTCGAACGCGCGGCGGGCGGCACGCACCTTCTGCCGGACCTCGGCGAGGGCGGCGAGGTCCGGGTCGAGCGCGGCCGGTCCGGTCGTGACCGTCGGTGCGGGCATGGCTCACCTCCGTGCTGGCGCCGTGAGGGTCAGGGCTTGGGCCGGGTGAGAACGGCGAGGATCCCTTCGGTCTCGTCGTGCGGGCGCGGGATGACGTGCACCGACACGACCTCGCCGGCCTTCGCGGCGGCGACCGCGCCGGCGTCGGTGGCCGCCTTCACGGCGCCGACGTCGCCGCGGACCATGACGGTGACCAGCCCGCCACCGATCTCGCGGTGGCCGATCACCTGGACGTTGGCCGCCTTGACCATCGCGTCGGCGGCCTCGATGGCGCCGACGAGCCCCTTGGTCTCGATGTGGCCGAGCGCGCCCCGCGGGCCGGCGGGTGCGGACGCGTCGTTCGTTGCCATGGTTCCTCCCGGATCCGGTCTCGCGGTGGTCAGGCGGTGGAGTAGCTGACGGTGCCCTGGTGGACGACGGAGTCGACGATCGCGACCACGGCGCAGTCGGTGGGGGTGGCGGCGGTCTGGGTGCAGACCCGGGCCGCCCCGCCGGTCGTCACGAGGACGACGTCGCCGTCGCCGGCACCGACGAGGTCGACGCCGACGAAGGTCGGCGCGTCCGTGGCGGCCCCGGGTCCGGTGTCTCGCAGGACGAGCAGGGACAGGGTGTCCAGGCCCGGGTCCTTGACGGTCGAGACGACCTGGCCGACCACCGTCGCGAGCTTCATCGCCTCACCGCCGTCGTCGTGGGTCCTGGGGTCTGCGCCGCACCCGACGTCCGGACAGTAGGAGCGGGCGCAGACCGGTCGCGCTATCCGCGGGGGACAACGTTGCCGCAGTGGGTTGTCCGGGCCCGCCCTGTGCCGGGCCCGGGCCGGGAGGGAGAGTGCGAGGGTCGCGCACGGCTGCCGACCGGGGTCGGCGGCCGGACATCCGGCCCGAGGAGGCGCAGTGATCACGGACGACGACGCCCGGCTGCACACCCCGACGACGACCGACCCGCTCTGGGCGGAGACCAACTACTTCGGTCTCTACGTCGCCGAACCGGCGGTGAACATCGGCGTCTACCTGCTGGCCCGGGCGAACGTCGGCGCGGCGAGCTCGACCGTGTCGGTGAACTCCGGCCGGGTGACGATGCCGTGGGCCGCGGACTACTGGGACGCCTGGCAGCACCTGCCGATGGGGCCGGACTTCGACCTGTGCGACTACTCGCTGGCGAACGGGCTGACGGTGCGCTGCACCGACCCGAACCGGGTGTTCGACGTCGACTTCGACGACCCGGACGCGCAGATGTCACTGCACTTCCGGTACACCGCGCTGATGCCCGGGTACGACATCAACGACCCGGGCATGGACCCGCTCGCCGCCCGCCGGGACATGGACAAGACCTGGGGTCACGCCTACGCCGGGCACTTCGACCAGTCGGGCCACTACGAGGGTGAGCTCGTGCTGCGCGGCCGGACGTACCCGATCGACTGCGTCGCGACGATGGACCACAGCTGGGGCATCCGGGCCGAGCGACAGACCTCGCGGATGAGCTGGCTGCACGCGCACTTCAGCCGCGACCTCGCGGTGCACGCGATCCTCGACTTCGGCACCGACGCCGGGCCGGACGCGCCGTCCCCGCTGCGGCTCACCCACGGCTACGTGATGGATCACGGGAAGGCCGTCGGGCTCGCCGCCGGCGGCGGGGTCAGCGAGCGGACCGGCTTCTACCCCGAGCACGTCAGCCTGCAGCTGACCGATGCGATGGGCCGCGAGTGGGAGCTCGACGGCCGGGCGCTCACGACGTTCCCCTGGCAGGCCTGGCCCGGCACCGTCGGCCACAACAGCCTGCTCCGCTGGACGATCCGCGGCGAGACGTCGGCCGACGGCGGGCACGGCGAGGCGATGGACTTCGTGGGTCTGCGCGAGCTCTGCGCCGTCTACCACCGCTGAGGCCCCGGTGGCCGCCGGTTCCCCGCTGGGCCAGGTGCCGGACGTCGTCCGGCCGGTGCACGCGGTCATGTTCGACATGGACGGCACGCTCGTGCAGACCCGCTACGCGTCCTGGGAGATCTTCGAGGGGGTGAACCGCCGCTTCGGGCTCGGCGTGGACACCCCCGAGGCCTACTACGAGCTGTTCCGCAGCAACGTCTTCGGCGAGATCGAGAAGCGCTGCACGGACGCCGAGCAGTACCGCGCCGTGAAGACGGACTTCCTCGCCGCGCTCCGGTCCGGCTACCACCCGGTGATGATCCCCGGGATGCTCCACGTCGTCCGCCGCCTCGCGTCGGTCGCGACCCTGGCGCTGCTGTCGTCGAACGCGCTGCCGGTGATGCGCCGGATCCTCGTCGACAACGACCTGGCGTTCTGCTTCGCGCACGTCTTCGGCGGCGACACGGTGCCCGACAAGCGGACGGCGATCCGGCAGTTCCTCGCCGACACCGGCAGCGGCTTCGGCCGTCGGTGCAGTGCGGACTACGACGAGGCGATGGTGCCGGTCGAGGTCGCCGCCGAAGGCACCGTCCTCGTCACCGACACGGCCGGCGACGTCCGGGAGGCGGTGGAGGAGGGTATCCGGGCGGTCGGCGTGGCCTGGGGAATGCACTCGGTCGACCAGCTCCTGGACGCCGGTGCCGAGTTCGTCGCCCTCTGGCCGCAGGAGGTCGGTTCCTACCTCCTGCAAGGGATCGACGCGGCGCCGCGCGGGGCGTGCGAGCTCCCGCCCCGGACCGGGGAGGCCACGGCGCTGTGCGCCGGCACGTGCGGCGGGTCCTGCGACGGCCGGTGCGGCGGCACCTGTTCCGGAGCCTGCACGTCGTGCCCGGCGGGCTCCGCGCGCCCCGGGCCCGAGCCGGCGGACCGGGCCGCGCGCCGGCTGCTGGCCGCCCAGGGCCTGCTGGCCGCAGCCACCGCCGCACCCCCTCCACCGGGCCCTTCACCGGACCCGTCGCCGTCGTCGTCCCTCTCCCCCGCCGCCCGCCGCACGCCGGCGCGGGGCAGGTCCGGCGCGGACCGGACGGTCGAGGAGCTCACTGCCGCGGTGGCACGGATCTGTCGCTGAGCGGCCGTCACGCATGCGGCGGCCGGCTGCCCCGCCGGTCTCGCGGTCACCCGCCGGTCGCTGCCTGCCCGAGGGCGAGCAGTGCGGGCCGGACCTCGTCGACCTCGACGGCGAACCGCCGCAGCCCGAGCCGGTACAGCGCGCCGACCATGGGCGCCGACACCCGGCCGGACAACCGCGCCCCCAGGGCCGGCGAGTCGTCGTCCGGCCCGGACCGCGGCGCGGCCGCCAGCGCCGGCGCGAAGAGCGAGTCGACGACCGGGTCCAGGACGGTGCGCGGGTCCGCGAGCAGGCCCCGCCGGACGTAGTCGTCGAGCGGCTGCTGGGTGAGCAGCTGCCGGGCGGGAATGCCGAACATCCGGGCCTGCACGGTCCGGACCTCGACCCACGCGAGCTCGTCGCTGCGGACCATCGACGCGAGGTGGCTCACCGCCCGCGGGCTCGTCAGGTAGGCACCGACCGGGACGGCGCCCGGCAGCTGTGCGCGCAGCGCCCGCAGCGCGTCGGCCTCGGCCGGGTCCCGCAGGTGCCGGACGCTGAGGTGCGCCCTCGCTCCGGAGTCCGCAGCGGCCCGGGTGACGGCCGCGAGCTGGGCACGGAGCAGGTCCGGGGCGCCGACCGGCATCGACAGCTCGGGGAACCGGGCGAGCAGGGCGGTCTGCTGCATGAGCTCGCGGGCGTCGTCGGAGAGGAAGTCGACGGCACGGACGCCGACCTCGAGGTCGCCGGCCTCCCGCAGCAGCGGGGTGAGCTCGACGACGACGGACTCCTCGAGCTCCTCGCAGACGGCGCGGGTGACCCGGCCCTGCCGCATGAGGGTCTGGACGAGCTTCTCCAGCCGGCCGCTCGCGGCGAGCAGGTCGTCGACCGCGGTGACGAGCCCGGTCGCGCCACGTGCCCGGGCCGGCTCGACCTGGGGCGGCAGGGTGACCCGGGCGAAGACCCGGCAGCCGGTGACCGGTCCGGCGCGGGTGAGGAGCCGCCGGACGACGTCGGTCGCCGACGCCGCCGTCGCACGGGTGAACGCGCCGGCGAAGACCTCGCCGCTCGCACCGTCGAGCGAGACCGGGTCACCGGCCGCGAGCACCCGGTCCCCGACCCGGACGCGGCCGGCCGCGACGTCGATGTCGAGGTCCGAGGCGCCCACGACGCACGCGGTGCCGAGCGCCCGGGCGACCACGGCCGCGTGGCTCGTCGAGCCGCCGGTGGCGGTGACGATGCCCTGCGAGGCGATCATCCCGTCGAGGTCGCTGGGGCTGGTCACCGGACGCGCGAGGACCACGTCGTGGCCGGCGTCCGCGAGCTCGCGGGCCCGCTCGGAGGTGAGCGCGAGCACGCCGCTGACCTGCCCGGGGCAGGCGCCGGTGCCGGTCGTCAGCAGGTCGCCGCGTTCCCGGGCGGCCGCGACGTCCGCAGGGTCGAAGCCGGGACGGTCGATCTGCCGGACGTGGTCGAGGGTGACCGCCCCGAGCGCGCCGGCGAGGTCGAGGACGCCTTCGTCGAGCAGGTCACCGGCGATCCGGACCGCTGCCTGCGGGGTCCGCTTGGCCCGCCGGACCTGGAGGAAGAAGAGCCGCGACCGCTCGACGGTGAACTCGATGTCGAGCACGTCACCCTGCTCGCGCTCGAGCCGCCGGCAGGTGGCCTCGAGCTCGGCGAAGGCCTCGGCGGGCATCGCCCCGGGCAGCGGGTCCGGCGTGCGGATCCCCGCGACGACGTCCTCGCCCTGGCTGGCGGCCAGGAACTCGCCGTAGAGCAAGGGCTCGCCGGTCGCGGGGTTGCGGGTGAACACGACACCGGAGCCGGAGTCGGCCGACAGGTTCCCGAAGACCATCGCCTGGACGACGACGGCGGTGCCGAGGTCGTGCGGGATGCCGTGGTGGTCGCGGTACGTCTTCGCCCGGCGGGTGTTCCAGGACCGGAAGACCGCCTCGACCGCGCCGCGGAGCTGCTCCACGGGTTCGGTCGGGACCCGCTCGTCGGTCTCCTCCGCGACGGCGGCGTCGCACGCCGCCCAGACGGCGGCGAACGCGGCGTCCGGGTCGTCGCCGGCCGCGACGTCGCGGGCCACCCGGTCGGCGCCGTCGTGGACGTCGAGCACACCGAGCACGGTCTCGGCGTACATCCGGTGGAACCGGGCGACGAGGTCGGCCATGAAGGCGGTGCTACCGGTGAGGCGGGCGACGGCGACGGCGGACCGCCGGTCCAGCCCGAGGTCGAGGATCGTGTCCATCATCCCGGGCATCGACACCGGCGCCCCGGAGCGGACCGAGACGAGCAGCGGGTCCCGGTCGCTGCCGAACCGCTTGCCGGAGCGGGCCTCGAGCTGCTCGAGGCGGGCGAGCACCTCGTCGAAGAGCCCGTCCGGCAGGGCCCCGGACGCGAGGTACTCACGGCAGGCCGCGGTGGAGACGACGTACCCGGGCGGCACCCGCAGACCGAGCCGGACCAGTCGGGCCAGACCCGCGCCCTTGCCACCGAGCAGGTCGACGTCCTCGGGGTCGGCGTCCTCGAACGCGAGCGTGTACCTCATCGTCACTCGGTGCGGGCCCGGCCGAGGGCGCGGAGCAGGTCCTCGTGGAACTCGAACCAGACGGTGTGCACCGAGTCGTGGGTCGGTGAGGAGACGAACTCGCGGCGACCGGAGTCGACGGCGTCGAGCGCGGCGTCGAAACGCTGCCGGTAGAGCGCGAACCGTGGGTCGTGGGCTGCGAGCGCGTCGAGCAGCGGGCCGAGCCGTTGGACGAGCCGGTCGATCCGGGCGACGACCTTCTCGTCGTAGGCGGGGTCGGTGTGGTCGTTGGGGACCTGCCGGCCACCGACCTCGACGGTCTGCCAGCGGGTCATCGTCGCGAGCATCTGCGTGTTGGTGTCTTCGAACCGGTCGACCTCCGCGAGCACCGCGGGGTCGGAGCGCAGCGCGGCGTACCGCAGGGCGGCCACCTCGGCGAGAGCCGGTGCGGAGCCGTCGGTCGGCAGGGCGCTGTCCCCCGCCATGAAGACGAGACCGGCTCCGGCGAGCTCGGCGAGGATGGCGTCGACGTCGTCGAGCCCGACCCCGGTCGCCTCGGAGACCGCCGCCCCGACGGCCATCTGCTTGAGGACGACGGCGTTGAGGACGTCGTAGTGCCCGGGGGTCGGCAGGGTGGTCGTCATCGTCGCTCCTTCGCGTCGTCCGGCCCTGTCCCGGCCGGTGTGGTCCGGGAGCTGCCGCCAACGGGTGCGGCGAGGCACGGCGGCCGGGGCGGGCCGCCGTGCCTCGCCGTCGTCAGGGACGGTCGGCTGTCACAGCCAGCGGTACTTCGAGCGGCGGGTGTCCGCGCCGTCCGAGAACGGCAGGTAGCCCTCGCCGGAGAAGATCTTCTGCGGCACCGTGACCTGGGCGAACCCGCGCTTGGTGATGTCGTAGTAGTAGTTCGACACCCGCTGGTCGATCTCCCACAGCTGGTAGTCCTTGCACGCCTTGTCGTACGTGCCGGCCAGCCGCAGGTGCGGCAGGATCATGTCCACGTAGTAGACGTACTGGCCGTTCCAGATGAGGTCGCGGCGGTTCATCCGCGACGTCTTCTGGTACAGCTTGAGCGTCGCGTTCTGCACCTTGGTGAGGTGCCCCCCGAGGTCCGCGACGGGGATGTTGTAGACCTCCGCCATCGGGGTGTTCCACTTCTCCCGTGCGAAGACCGCGCCGCCGACGATGGCCGAGATGTAGTTCTTCGGCCGGGTGAACGTCGTCGAGATGTCGTTGACCCGGATCTCCTCCAGCGACATCAGGTCGGGGTCGATGACGAGGGCGAGCGTGTAGCAGTGCGGCAGCCCCTGGTCGTCGCAGACGTCGCTCCAGTGGAAGGCCTCCTCGTTGACGAAGAGGTCGCGCAGGATGAGCAGCTTGCCGTCGGGCAGCTCGTACGGGCCGGTGTCCCCGAGGCCGAGCCGGCAGTCGTAGTGGTCGAGGAAGGACAGCAGCTCGGCGGCCGCGTTGAACCGGGTGAAGGCCTGGTGCGGCGGGCTGTCCGGCTCGAAGTGCTCGACCTGGTCGACGATCGAGTCGAGGAAGTCCTGCTCGTGGATCCGGCAGCGGTAGCGGTCCTGACTGTTGAGGATGTAGCCGTCCTGCCGCTTGCCCCACAGGACCCGCTGCATGAACTTGAGGATCTCGTTGCTCTCCTCGATGTAGTCGTCCGGGCCGATCGCCTCCAGGGCGAGCAGACCGCAGCGCCCCATCCCGAACCCGACGGCACCGATGCACCAGTCGTGGACGGCGTTCACCTTGGTGCCGATCTCGCGGCGGGCCGAGGCACCGATGTCCATGATCCCCTGCGCACCGACCTCGTCGGTCGTCATGCGCAGGATCTCCGGCCAGCGGTAGAACTCGTGCATGAAGGCAAGGATCTCGTACTCCTGGCGCGGGATCATGCCCGAGACACCCTCGGTGGCCCGCATGACGAGGACGTCCCAGATGTTCCAGGCCAGGTAGTTGTTGAGGTCGTTGAGCTCGTCGATCGTGAACTGGTCGCGGAGCACGCCCTCCTTGGCGACCCGCTCCAGGACCCCGCTCTTCGCGCGGCTGCGGATCATCCGGTCGCCGAGGATCCCGTCCGGGATGGGCTCCTGACCCTTGAAGTTGCCGACGTACGTCAGGTCCTGGAAGCGCAGGCCCGGGTCGCCGTCCTGGTAGCGCTGCTTGTACGTCGCGCGGTGCTCGCTCGTCGCAGTCATGGGGCTCTCCTGTGGGGTGAGGGAGGCGTCGAGGCTGTGGGTGGGGTCAGTCGGCCAGCACGACGCGGCCGACCTCGTGGTCGGTGCAGTCGAGCCGCACCCGCTTGCCGTCGAGCTCGCGGGCGATCTCCTCGAAGTGCGAGTCGTCGGTCTCGCCGACGACGTACCGGGAGTCGCTGCTCGTGAGGTGGGCGGTCATCACGCACGGGGTCTGGAACTCGCGCGAGAGGATCCCCAGGTGGGACTCCGGAGCGCCGGACATCGTGATGACGCCGATCGCGCCCATGCTCAGCGCCGGCGCGAGGAAGGTCGTCGTCCCGCCGCGGACGAGCAGGATGTGCTCGCCGAGCTTGCCGGACTGGATGAGACCGATGACGTCCTGGGGTGCACCCAGGTACTTGATGACTCCCTCGGGCGACTTGTTCGTGTTGAACACGTTGTAGCCCTCGGCCAGGACATCTCCCATGCTCGCTCCTCCTCGAACGGATGTGGATGCGGTGTCGTACCGGGTCGCCTCCGACGAGGAGGTGCCTCGTGTCGTGCGTCACAGTGCCTTCGCCGGTCGGCGGTCGGTCAGGGGGCCACCGGACAACGTTGCGGCCGGTGGCTATCCCGCCCGGACAGCGCCCGGTGGCTCATCGGGCCGGTGCGGTCACCAGCGCGGCGATCATCGCCTCGGTGTCCCGGTCCGGCCTGGGGATGACCTGGACCGCGGCCGACGCACCCACCGCCCGGGCCGCCACGGCCGCCGCGGAGGTCGCGGCCTGGACCGCCCCGACGTCGCCGCGGACGACGACGGTGACGTCGCCGCTGCGCATCGTCCGGTAGCCGACGACGACGACGTTGGCAGCCTTCACCATCGCGTCCGCCGCCTCGACGGCACCGACGAGACCCCTGGTCTCGACGAGCCCGACCGCGGTCCCCGGCACGTTCCCCGGCGTCGTCGCCATGGCAGCCTCCTCGCGCGGCGCACCAGCGCCGCCGTCGGTGCTGGCAGGCTAAGCGGCACCGCTCGGGTGTGCCCTTGTCGCGCCGGGACAGTCCGAGACCGAGTGACTATCCCGTCAGGACCTGGTTCCGGAGCGTGCACCGGGCCGGACGGCTGCTCGCCGCGAGCCGGCGAGGCCGGCGGAGCCGGACGCCACGCGTCCGCCGGGGCCGATCACCGGCCTGCTGCGGGTCCGGTCCCCGGGTCCGCGCCGCGCAGGAGCACCCGCTCACCGGGGCGACCGAAGATGCTGAGGACCTCGACGGGGCCCTCTCCGGCGCTGCCGAACCAGTGGGGCACCTGGGTGTCGAACTCGACGGCCTCACCGACCCCGAGGGAGAGGTCCTCCTCGCCGAGGAGGACGCGCAGCCGTCCGGACAGCACGCACAACCACTCGAACCCGTCGTGGCGACGCGGCTTCGGCGTCGTCTGGGACGACGGGACGAGGATCTTCCAGGCCTGGACGCCGCCGGGCCGGGTCAGCGGCAGGACCGTGCGTCCGTTGACCCGACGGGGTTTGGGCCGCAGCCTGCGGTCGCCGGTCTCCGGCGCACCGACGAGGTCGTCGAGGGGGATCCGGTAGACGGCCGCCAGGGCGAGCAGCAGCTCCAGCGTCGGCCTGCGCTGCCCATTCTCCAGCCGCGACAGGGTGCTCTTGGAGATCCCCGTGCGGGCGGCGACGTCCGTGAGGGTCAGGGCCCGCAGCTCGCGCGCCTGACGCAGTCGGGGAGCGACGGCCTCCAGCGCGGCCTGGATCGCCGCGTCCGTGGGATCGCCCGTGGTGCCCGACAGCTGTCCGGTCATGTCACCTCGACTCCGACGCGACCTTACCGCCGGCGTCCGGCGACGTGACCGCGGTCTTCCCGGAAACGGCAACGATCGTTGTCGGCTGCGCGGCCGGGGCCGAGTCTCGTGGACATGAGCACATTCGACGTAGCAGTCATCGGTGGGGGTGCCGCCGGCCTGTCCGCCGCGCTGGTCCTCACCAGGGCCCGGCGACGGGTCGTCGTCATCGACGACGGGCAGCCGCGCAACGCACCGGCGGCGCACATGCAGGGGTTCCTCGGGTCCGACGGGCTGGCACCGGCCGCCCTGCTGGCCACGGGCCGGGCGGAGGTCACGGGGTACGGCGGCCGCATCGTCGACGGCCGGGTCGTCGACGTCCGGGCCGACCGGACCGAGGGCGCCCACGCCCGGCCGGGCTTCACGGTCGGCCTCGCGGACGGCAGCACCCTGCAGGCGCGCCGCGTGCTGGTC
>JACRAB010000310.1 GCA_016213575.1 Actinomycetota bacterium | reverse complement strand
GTCGAGCGGCTGCCCGGCGGGGTCGCGGTACCGCGACGACAGGTCGCTGCCGGCGAGGGCGAGGTCGGCCAGGAGCGCGGGCCCGGCGACGACGCCGGGGAGCGCGCCGGCGAACGTCGTCGCGCCCGGTGCGCCCTTGACCCCGGCGACGGCGAGCAGCGGCATCAGCCGGCCGCCCCGGCCCCGGCGGCGCGCCCCACCCGGGCCAGCGCGATCTTGCCCGCGCCGCTCGCGGCAGCGATCTTGGCGGCGGTGTCCGCGGGGACCACGAGGGTCACGACGCTGACCTCGGAGGCGGCGCCGAAGGTGCTCGCCTCGGGCAGGTCGACGGTCTGGACGACGGCGTCCGTCGCGAGCACCGAGCCCTCGCCGTCCGTGCCGTAGACGGCGACCAGGTCACCGGCCTCGAGCGGGGTGCCCGGTGCCTGGCCGGGGGCGATCGCGACACCGAGGGCGACGGTGCCGGGCCGCAGCACCGAGGCGCCGGTGAGCATCCCGCGGTCGAGGAGCCGCTCCTTGGGGATGGGGACGGCGGCGTACTGCCCGACGACCGAGGCCTGGTCGGCGGCCGGGATGAGCGCGAGCCCCTGCGAGGCGACGGGGGCGACGGCGAGCATGTCCGCAGTGATCCGGGTGCCGGCGGCGATGTCGTCGCGGGCGACGAGCATGTCGACGCGGTCGTCGATCCGCAGCGCGAGGAGCCCGGCGGCGACCGCGCCGCCGGCCACGAGGAGGACCGCGAGCGCGGCGAGCCCCGCGTTGCGACGCCGTGGCGGGCGCGGCAGGCGCTCACCGGCCGGGCCGCCGGACGGGGCTCCGACCGGCGGCGGCGCGATCGGGCCGGCGGCGAGCCGGGGGTCGCGCGGGTCGGTGCGGGACTCGGAGCCGCGGGGACGCCAGCCGTTCTCGGTGCCGGACGGCGGTGCGCTCGGGACCGGGTGCTGCAGGCTCATGCGTCGTCCACGTCCGGGGCCTCGTGCCACGGACCGGCCAGGCCGGGACCGCGGCGGTTCGGTCGGGAGGCCGACGGGGCTGCCCTGCGGCAGGGCGTCCCCCCGGCACCGCCCGGCGGCATGATCTCCACACCGCGGGCGAGAGTCTAGACAGCGACGTCACCACGGGTACACCACAGGCGGGGGACTTGAGGCATCGGTCACGCTCGGTATCACTCTGGGGTGATCATGGGTCGACCCAGGGTTCCGATACGGCGGCGTGTTCACCGCACGTGACGGATCTTGCGGCCGGTCCTGATTGACGACGTCACCGTTGCGACGGAAAGATCCCGATCTCGGCGGGCACCAGCGGGGGGCTCGTCCGGTCCGAGAGGGAGACACCTGTGCACCGCGCCGTGGTCCCGGTCGCCGCTGCCGTGCTGCTGCTCGCAGGCTGCGGATCGGGGAGCTCGGGCGGATCGGCGCTGCCGACGGTGGGCGCGTCGAGCGGGACGACCACGCCGCCGGCGAGCCCGACCGAGACCGCGAGTGCGACGCCGACCGTGGACCCGTCGCCGTGGACGGCGCTGCCGAAGAAGGATGTCGGGCCGAACAAGGGCGTCTACAGCGGGGCGGTACTAGGTACTTCCGTTGCCCAAACCGCCGAGGAGAAGGCCGCTGTCGACGCGTGGCTCAACTTCTGGGTCTTCCTCACCAACGCTGGCTACGAAGTCCGGGTGGACAAGGCAGAGCTCGCGCAAGTCGCATCCGGTGCTGCCGCCGAGAACATCCAGGCATACGTCAAGAATCTGAAGTCGAAGCAACGCCGGACCGTCGGCTGGGTGAGCCTGAACGTCACCGAGGTCAACGTGGTCAATGGGGTCTCGCTCATGAAGGCCTGCGCGGACAACGGCACCTACGACGTTGACCGCGTGTCAGGCAAGCGCCTTGAGCGAGGGTCAGTGGCTTTCGATACCGAGGCCGCAGTACGCAAGGTCGCTGGCGGTCTCGTCGTCACATCTTCGGGGTCCACGGTGCGCAAGAACTCCTGCTCGACCGGGAAGTAGCCCGATGCCGCGCAGACAGATGACGATGTGGATCGCCGCGGCCGTCGTGACGCTCGGCACCATGACGCCCGCTGCTGCTGACATCGTCCCTGGCAGCGGCGAGAACGGCGGCACGAGCACCGGAAGTGGATTCGCCGTGTCTGTGTCCTTCACCGGGGACGCTGCTCCGTCTGGCGGCGGAGTTCGAGTCGTGCAGGTGGCAGCGAAGTGCTGGTGGCGGCACGCAGAGCCGCCGTACGACGACCCGATCGCGTTCCTGGCCCACTACGACGGCGTCATGGCCTCGACGGCCCCGCCCTACGTCAAAGGCGCTTACGGGCCGCGGGCGCGCTACGTAGCGGCTGCAGCGTCGACAACACCGATGCAGTGGTGGAACGCGTACTGCAAGAACGTCGACGACTACGCCTCGTACACCGGTGAGACCTTCCAGTACAACGGCCAGACCCTCGCCGTCACCTACCGTGCCTTCCCGGTCGTCGCGGGTGGCGTGAACCCTCCCCCGCCGCTCATCGAGCCCGAAGCCCTCGCCGAGGTCGCCCGCGACGTCATGGTGCTCCCCCTGCCCGACGTCGAGCGCAACCCGAAGACCACCGGCGCGGGTCTGGCCGGCGCGACGTTCGTCAACCTCCCGACGTGGTTCTGGGTCACCGACCCGGCGGCCGTCGGCGGGGCCACCGGTCGCCGGACGATCCGGGCCGAGGTCGCCGGCGGCGCCGTCTGGGCGGAGGTCGTCGCGACGACGCAGGGGCTCGTCATCACGAGCCCGGCCGGCGCGACGTCCTGCCCGCCGACGACCGCGACGCGGGCCTGGTCCCCCGGCACGGACGACACGTCCGGCTGCACGGTGGCCTTCGAGCGGGCCTCGGTCGGCTACGCGACCGGCTACCCGGTCACGGCGGCGACCACCTGGGACGCCACCTGGACCGGCGCCGGCGGCACCGGCGGCACCCTCCCCGCCCTGGCCCGCCAGACGGTGACCCAGGTCCCCGTCGCCGAGTCCCAGGCCATCGTCACGACGACCAACTGACCCCGCCCACACGCCCGCCCGTCCGCACGCCCCACCCGCACGCACCGCCCGCTCAGGCACCCGCTGCGTACCGTTCCCACCCCGCTGCGGCCGGGATCTCGGTACATACCTGGAGCCTGAGCATCTCCGGCCGGGTCCGCGAGCGCGCCGCCCGTCGCGCCTCGCTCCCCCGTCGTACGAGATCGCGTCCTGTCTACCGCTCGGGCGCTCCGCGCCGCCCCACGCGTAGACAGACGACGATCTCGCGGCGCCCGACCAGGCGCCGCCACGTCGACGTCCCCGCCCCGCTGTCCCGCACCAGCGACATCCCGCCGCTGCGACACCCCGTCCACCCACCGGTGATGCTCGTGCTCGGTACCGGAATCCGACCCACGAAGACTGCGGAACGGTACCCGCCGCGAGCACCGCCGGTGCGGGGTGGATCGTCGGGCGACCCGGGCGACCGAACGGCGGACGCCGCAGCGGCTGCGTGAGCGGAGGGCGGGCCTACGGTGGAACCATGTGCGCGACGTCAGACCGGCCCGACGAGGCCCTCGCGCGTCCGGACGAGGGAACGGCGACCGGGGTCGGCGTCCTCGTGCTCGCCGGGTCGAGCGGGCGCGTCGAGACGCAGCGGGTCCGGCTGCTCGCCGCGGCGGGGGCGGTCGCGTCGTCCGTGCGGTGGTTCGGCGGGGCGGGGCAGCCGCCGGGGATCTGCGAGGTGCCGCTTGAGACGTTCGGCGCCGCGCTCGACCGGCTCGCGCCGGAGTGCGACCGGCTCGCCGTCCTGGGGACCTCGAAGGGCGCCGAGGCCGCGCTGCTGGTGGCCGCGCACGACCGGCGCGTCGCCGTCGTCGCGGCGTTCGCGCCGACCCACGTCGTGTGGGCGAACGTCGGCGCGGGGACCGACGGCCGGGACCGCCCGCAGCGCTCGTCGTGGACGCTGCGCGGGACGCCGCTGCCGTTCGTGCCGTACACCGACGACTGGGAGCCGGACTCCGACCCGCCCGCCTACCGCGGCGCCTACGAGGCGAGCCTCGGGCGCTACCCGGGCCAGGTCGAGCGGGCCGCTGTCGGGGCGGAGCGGATCCGCGGCGACGTGCTCCTCGTCGCCGGGGAGCAGGACGCCGTCTGGCCCGGCGCCGACTGGGCACGGCGCATCGCCGACCGCCGGGCCGAGCACGGCCTCCCGACGACCGTCGTCGTCGAGCCCGGCGCCGGGCACCGTGCCCTGCTGCCCGGCGAGACCAGACCGGAGGGCACCCGGCCGCTCGCCGACGGCGGGACGGACGACGCCGACCGCCGGCTCGGCGAGCGGGCCTGGGCCGAGCTCGTCCGGATGCTGCCCCTGCGACCCTGAACCGGGCCCGGCCCCTCCCGAGGCCGGGCTCGCTCCTCGTCCGGCTACTTCGCGGTGCCTCTTCGGTAGATCAGCCCGTCCGCCGCCGGCATCCGCAACCGTTGTGACGCCAGGGCGAGCACGAGCAGCGTCGTCACGTACGGGGTCGCCGTCGTGAACTGCTGCGGCACGGTGTCGGTCAGCAGGTACAGCGCGAGGACGAGCACGGCGACGACGAGCGCCCCGGCACCGCCGACGACCTTGCGGTTGTAGAGCAGCCAGCCGCCGAAGAGCGCCAGCCCGATCGCGAGCGCGAGGAAGAGCGCGTGGACGCTCGTCTCGCCCTGGCGCAGCTGGAGGGCGTCGGTGAAGCCGAACAGACCTGCGCCGGCGAGCAGCCCGCCGGGCCGCCAGTTGCCGAAGATCATCGCGGCGAGGCCGATGAAGCCGCGACCACCGGTCTGGCCCTCGCGGTAGAAGTTCGACGCCACGAGCGACAGGAACGCGCCGCCGAGGCCCGCGAAGCCGCCGGAGATGACGACCGCGAGGTACTTGTAGAGGTACACGTTCACGCCGAGCGACTCGGCGGCGTAGGGGTTCTCGCCGCACGACCGCAGCCGCAGCCCGAACCTCGTGCGCCAGAGCACGAACGCGGTCGCGGGCACGAGGAGGACGCCGAGCAGGGTCACCCAGGACACCTCGGTGACGAAGCCGCCGAGCACCCCGGCCACGTCGGACACGAGGAACCAGTGATGCCCCTCGACGGAGAGCAGCGCGTCGGACAGCCCCGGCACGGTGAACTTGCCCGGCTGCTCGATCTGCGGGCTCTGGGTGACGCCGCCGCCCTCGGAGCCGGTGAAGATCAGGGCCGTGAGGAACCGCGCGACGCCCGGGCCGAGAAGGTTGATCGCGACGCCGGACACGATGTGGTCGACGCCGAACGTCACGGTCGCGACCGCGTGCACGAGGCCGCCGAGCGCCCCGCCCGCGATGCCCGCGAGCAGCCCGACCCACGGGCCGTAGTTCAGCGCACCGTAGGCGCCGCACCAGGTCCCGAGCACCATCATGCCCTCGAGGCCGATGTTGACGACGCCCGCGCGCTCGGACCACAGGCCCGCCAGTCCCGCGAGCAGGATCGGCACCGCGAGCCGCAGGGCCGCACCGGCGGTACCGGACGACGTGATGTCGTTGGCGCCGGACAGCTGGCGGGTCACGGACAGGATGACGAGGACGGCGACCACCGCGTACACGGCCGTCCTGGCCCCGCTCCGCCGGACCGGCGTGTGCCCGGGCGTCTGGATGCCGGGCGCCTCCACGGCGCCGCGCTCGTTCGTCAGGCTCACTTCGCCCCTCCCGACGACGCATCGACGGCCGGGTCCGTCGGGACCGTCCGCTCGCTCGACAGCACTCGCCGCTGCTCGGACGCGACCGAGATCCGGCGGACCATCTCGTAGGCGATGACGACGGCGAGCACGACGGTGCCCTGCATGATCGTCACGATCTCCTTGGGGATCCCCTGGATGTCGAGGATCTGGTTCGACACGTCGAGGAAGCCCCACAGCACGGACGCGAACGCGATGCCGACCGGGTTGTTCCTCCCCAGCAGCGCGATGGCGATGCCGGTGAAGCCGATGCCGGCCGGGAAGTCCTGGCTGCCGAAGGAGTGCGCGGCACCGAGCAGGATCGGCATCCCGACCAGGCCGGCGACGGCGCCGGAGAGCAGCATCGACGTGAGGACCATCCGCTTGACGTCCACCCCGGACGCGACAGCCGCGGGCTCGCTGCTGCCGGTGGCCCGCAGGTCGAACCCGAAGCGGGTGCGGGACAGGACGAACCAGTAGGCGATCCCGACGAGGCCGGAGATGACGATGAAGCCGTAGATCTCGCCGAACACGACGGTCTGCGTGCCGCCTTCGGGGACGCCGCTCCACGAGAACCCGGGGAACCAGCCCGACTCGGGGATGGTCGGCGTCCGGACGACGTTGTTCTCCAGCGTCGCCCACACCTGCGGCGTGACCGCCCAGGCGACGAACGCGGCACCGATGAAGTTCAGCATGATCGTCGAGATGACCTCGCTGACCCCGCGGTAGACCTTGAGGAGCCCCGCGACCCCGGCCCAGACGGCCCCGACGACGACCGCGACCGCGACGATGAAGATGATGTGCAGCGGCCCGGGCAGCGTCACGGCTGCCCCCGCGACCGCCGCGAACATCGCCGCGATCCGGTACTGGCCGTCGACACCGATGTTGAACAGGTTCATCCGGAACCCGATCGCCACCGCCAGGGCGGACAGGAAGTAGCCCGAACCCTTGTTGAGGATGTTGACGACCTGCTCCGGCTTGCGGCCGTAGTTCCACATCTCCTGGAAGGCCACGAGCGGGCTGTGGTCGGCGACGAGCAGCACGACCGACGACAGCGCCGCCGCGACGGCGAGCGCGAGCAGCGGGGCGAGGATCGCCAGCCCCGTGCGCCGCGGGTCGAAGCGCGGGACGAACCGTTCCATCAGGACTCGCTCCCCTCGCGGGCCGCAGGCCCGCCGTCCGTGGTGGAACCGGCACCGGTCATCGCCGAGCCGAGGTCCTCGGGGGTCACCGTCGACGGGTCCGCGTCGGCGACGAGCCGGCCGCGCAGGATGACCTTGAGGCTGTCGGACAGGCCGATGAGCTCGTCGAGGTCGGCGCTGATGAGCAGCACCGCGAGCCCTTCGGCGCGGGCCCGGCGCAGGTGGTCCCAGATCGCCGCCTGGGCGCCGACGTCGACCCCGCGGGTCGGGTGCGCCGCGAGCAGCAGCCGCGGGTTGCCCGACATCTCGCGCCCGACGATGAGCTTCTGCTGGTTGCCGCCGGACAGCGCCGACGCCGTGACGTCGATGGACGGCGTCCGGACGTCGTAGTCCCGCACGATCCGCTCGGTGTCCGCGCGGGCACCGCGGCGGTTGACGAGCGGGCCGCGGGCGTTCGGCGGGGAGGTCTGGTGGCCGAGCATCCGGTTCTCCCACAGCGGGGACTCAAGGAGCAGGCCCTGCCGGATCCGGTCCTCGGGGACGAACGCGACGCCCGCGGTGCGGCGCTCCCGGGTCGGGACGCCGGCGAGGTCGCGGCCCTCGAGGACGACGCTCCCCTCGGCGGGCCGGATGCCCATGATCGCCTCGACGAGCTCGGCCTGGCCGTTGCCCTCGACGCCCGCGATGCCGAGGACCTCGCCCGCGTGGATCGTCAGGGTCACGTCGTCGACGACGGGACGGCCCTCGCGGTCGCGGACGGTCAGGCCCTTGACCTCGAGGGCGGCGCGGTCGGTGACCGTCGACTCGCTCGTCTGCGGCGACGGCAGCTCGCTGCCGACCATGAGCTCGGCGAGCTTGCGCGGGGTGACCTCGCTCGGGAGCACGGTCCGCACGGTCGTGCCGCGCCGGATCACCGTGATCTCGTCGGCGACCTTGAGCACCTCGTCGAGCTTGTGCGAGATGAAGATGACGGTGAGGCCCTCGGCCTTGAGCTCCTGGAGGGCGTCGAAGAGCTCGTCGACCTCCTGCGGCACGAGGACGGCGGTCGGCTCGTCGAGGATCAGCGTCCGGGCGCCGCGGTAGAGCACCTTGAGGATCTCCACGCGCTGCCGCTCGCCGACGCCGAGGTCCTCGACGAGCGGGTCGGGGTCGACGTCGAGGCCGTACCGGTCGGAGATCCCGACGATCTTCCGCCGGGCGCCCTCGATGTCGAGCCGCCAGCCGCGCCGGGGCTCGCTGCCGAGGACGACGTTCTCCAGCACCGTGAGGTTGTCGGCGAGCTTGAAGTGCTGGTGCACCATGCCGATGCCGGCCTTGATCGCGTCGGCCGGGGTGTGGAAGGTGACCGGCGACCCGTCGACCTCGATGGTGCCCTCGTC
The DNA here is from genome assembly GCA_016213575.1 of Actinomycetota bacterium. Taxonomy (GTDB): domain Bacteria; phylum Actinomycetota; class Actinomycetes; order Actinomycetales; family Kineosporiaceae; genus R-H-3. The sequence goes on along the minus strand of JACRAB010000310.1, from coordinate 2,134 downwards.
GGGACGCTGCATCCCGTAGAGGATCTTCATGAGCGTCGACTTGCCCGCGCCGTTCTCGCCGACGATCGCGTGCACCGTGCCGCGCGCGACCTTCAGCGTGACGTCGGAGTTCGCGACGACGCCGGGGAACCTCTTCGTGATGCCGTTCAGCTCGACCGCGGGCACGGTCGTCGCGGGTCCGGCGGCCGTGGTGGACCGCTCGGGGTGCTCGCTCATGGGCCTCCTTGCGCCGTCACGGGCCACCGCCGCCGACGGCGCGTGGAACGACGACGACGGGCCCGGGGGAACCGTAGCGCCCCAGGGCCCGTCGCGTGCTGTCAGATCATGACCACCCCGGACGGCTCGCACCGTCCGGGGTTGTGCGTCACTTGGCCGGCTCGGCCGGGACCTTGATCTCGCCGGAGACGATCTTCGCCTTGTACTCGTCGAGCTTGGTGGCGATGTCGTCGACCTGGCCGCCGGACGTCGAGTAGCCGACGCCGTCCTTCTTCAGGTCGAAGACCTGGACGCCGGTGAGCGGCGCCCCGTCCTTGAACGACTTGATGAAGTCGAACACCGCGACGTCGACGCGCTTGAGCATCGAGGTCATGATGACCGGCTGGAGGTCGGCCGCGGCCGTCTGGAACTGGTCGCTGTCGACGCCGATGGCGAGCGCCTTCTTGGCCTTCGCGGACTGGAAGACACCGGTGCCGGAGCCGCCGGCCGCGGCGAAGATGATGTCCGCGCCCGCGTCGTACATGCCGTTCGCGGTCTCGGTGCCCGCCGCCGGGTCGTTGAAGCCCTTGCAGTCCGGCGGGTTCGACAGGTACTTGACCTGGACCTTGATGTCCGGCTTGACGGCCTTGGCGCCGGCGGTGAAGCCCGCCTCGAACTTCTGCAGGAGCGGGATGAGGCAGCCGCCGATGTAGCCGACGTTGCCCGACTTGCTCTTGAGCGCGGCCGCCGCGCCGACGAGGAAGGAGCCCTCGTTCTCGGCGAAGACGAGGCCGGTCACGTTCGTCGCACCCTCGACCGTCGAGTCGATGATGCCGAACTGTGTGTTCGGGAACTTCGCCGACACGTTCTTCAGGGCGGTGCCGTAGAGGAACCCGACCGCGATGACCGGGTTGTAGCCGGCCTGCGCGAGCAGCGTGAGGCGGGCCTCCTTGTCGGCGTCCGTCTCGCCCTGGGTCGCCGAGAGCTCCTTGATCTCGACGCCGAGCTCGGCCTTGGCCTTGTCGAGGCCGGCGGCGGCGGCGTCGTTGAACGACTTGTCGCCACGGCCGCCGATGTCGTAGGCCAGGCCGACCTTGAGCGCCGCGGCGCTCGAGGTCGTCGCGGCCGGGGAGCCGGACTCGGTGGTCGTGCCGCCACCGGAGCTGCTGCTGCCGCACGCGGCGAGCGAGAGCGCGGCGGTCGCGACCACCGCGGCAAGCTTCGTCACCCGACGCAAGGGTGTCTCCTTAAGACTCGGGGTGTCGCGCCGTCCGCGCCGCAAAGCCGTGGGCCCCGGGCGGTCCGTCGCGTCGTTTATGCGCCCGACCCTAGTGGCCGCAGGTGACGCGCAGGGGGTTCCGCGGCACGGGGTGGCCGAACTGTGACCACCACAACTGACGGTTCGCCCGGGCGCCGATCAGCACAACCTGACAGCCCGGGCCGATCAAGGGGACCTTCCCGACACGCCGGGCGCCCCGTGGGTCGGCCACAGCGCAGCCGCGGGTAGCCGCGGCTCAGCCGACGCCCGGCTCGCCGAGCGCCCGGACCGCCGCCGCCCCGAGCACCCGGGCCCCGACGAGGACCGCGCGCTCGTCGGCGTCGAAGTCGCTCTGGTGGAGGTCGTAGGTCCGCCCGCCCGGCGTCCGGGTGCCCAGGCGGAGCATCGCGCCGCGGACCTTCTCGAGCATCCAGGCGAAGTCCTCGCCGCCGAGGCTCTGCTCGGCGAGGGTCACGCTGCCGGGCCCGAGCTCGGCGAGCACGGCCTCCTCGACGACGAGCACGGCCTCCGGGTCGTTCACCGTCGGCGGGACGCCGCGCACGACCGTCACGTCGGCGCGGACGCCGTACGGCCGCACGACCTCGTGGACGACCTCGGTGACCAGGGCGCCGGCCTGCGCCCACACCGTCGAGTCCAGGCAGCGCAGGGTGCCCTGGACCT
>JACRAB010000309.1 GCA_016213575.1 Actinomycetota bacterium | reverse complement strand
TCGCTCGTCGAGGCCTGCCGTCGCCAGGCGTCGTCGAGCGCCGCGCAGTAGACGAAGCGGGCCTAGGCTGCCTCGGCCGCGGCGACAGCGCGGCGGGCGGACGCGTCCTGTTCCGCCGCAGCGTGCGCGGCGCTCCGCCGGTGTGCCCTCAGCCGAGCGGCGGCCTCGGCGACGCTGACCACCATCGCCGCGAGCTGGGCGGCGCGGGCAGCGGCCTCCCCGCCGGGGTCGGGGTGCTGGTCAGGGTGGCCGTTCATCGCCGGGTCCGCCTCGTGACATAGGTGGCCGCCGCCGGCCGCGGCGGGATGCCGGGGCGCACCGGGCGGCCCGCGGTGGTCTGCGGGAGCAACGGCAGGTGAGGCGCCGGCGCGAGCGCGTGCCGAGCACCCCGGGCCTGTCGCGGTCCCACCGGCGTGTGCCCAGGCGCCGGCGAGCCGACGAGCCTCTCGTACGCCTCTGGCTGCGAGACGGTCGAGCCCTGCAGCACGGCGGCGTGGACCCCGGCCGCCCGCAGCGCCTGAGTAGCCGGCGGGACGTCGTCCCAGGACTTCGCCGACGCCCAGACGAGCCCGCCGCCGTCCGCGATCGGTCGGAGCCAGGCGTGCCGTTGAAGGTGAGCGTCGGTCGTCTCGGCGAGTGCGGCGCTCGTGTCGGCGAGTGCCCTGACGAGCCGACCGGTCAGCATCGCATCGGCGAGCAGCCCGCGCAGGATCGGTCGGCCAGGTTGAAGCTCCTGCCGCAGCAGGTGAGCCTGGTGCAGCGGGTAGGGGTCACCGCCGTCGAGTGAGGCAGCTCGCCACCGTCGGCCAGTGGCCTCGGTGAGCAGGCCCAGGTGATGGTGGACGGCACTGCGCAGGTCGGGGTCGACGCTCGCTCCCGTCTGTCGCCAGGACTCCATGACGGCCGCGAAGGTGCGCTGGTGGCCGAGGGTGATGAGCGCGACGCGCTCTGGGCGCATATGGGTCGCCGAGCGCAGGAGGGAGGAGAGCTGTTCCTGCGCGCGGATGGCGTGCTCAGTGCTGAGGACAGGGACCACCTCACGTCGCAGCGCGGGCCGCGGCTCCGGTCCGGCCGCCCCCAGCGGCCCGGAGTCGGCGAGGACGGCGACCTCGCGTGCCGCCGTCCGCAAGCCGGACGTGACGGCCTTGGCGAGCTTCTCGGCGTGCCGTGCCCGTCCGGGCAGTGCACTGGCCGCGACCGCCAGCTCGGAGTCGAGCTCGGCGATGACTCCCGCCAAGGCTGCGACGTCCCCGATGGCGGCCCACGCGACGTCCGCGGCTGGTCTGCCGAGGGTGCCCGTCTGCCACAGGTGGTGCGCCTGGAGCGAGTGCCGGGCGACGTCCTTCCACAGCCGCCCCGCGGGGTTGGGTGGGTCGATGGTCAGGACATCGGACGGGGCCGTGACCGCGGGGATGGGCTGGTGGGTGCGCAGGGCTCGGTAGAGCGCCTGGACCGGGTGGGCCTCGAGGTCAGCGATCCGCGGCTCCAGGAGCGTGGGGGCGATCCCGGTGACGTCGCGGCACATCCGACGGGCGACGTCGATGACCGTGGCCCTGGCGTACAGCGCGACGTCGAGCTCGGCGTCGGTGAGGGTCGAGGTGCCGTGCAGCGCCAGCCGGGCCAGGCCCTGCGCCGCGGCGCCGAGCTCGGCCTGGAAGCTCATCCGACCACTCCCCCGCCGCGGCGCAGCACGATCGCTGCGAGCCCGATCCGGGTGAGGTCCCGGACGGACGACACCTCGTCGAGAGCGGTCTCGAGGTGGCCGAGTGCCTGCCGTCGGGCGGTGCCGGCGTCGATCGGCGGCTGGGGCGGCACCGGCGGGTAGGGCGGGGTGACGTCATCGAGGACGGCGAGGGCTTCGGCGACGGTGAAGCGGTCGGGGTCGATGCCGTCCGCCGGCAGGTCACTGTCGAGCGCGGCGGCGAGGACGCGGCGTGCGGCGTCGATCGACGGTGGGACGGCGGACATCGGGATCAGGGGCGTCGGGATCGGCGACGTTGGGACGTCGTCCGCGGTCGGCCACGTCCGGGCCGCCGATCGTGGTGCCTCGGTCGGCGTGCAGGGGCCGGCCGCGCGCTGGCGGTGTCTGGTCATGAGGTTCTCCTCCATGTCCGGTCAGGGCTGGACTCTGCGTCGGGGCGGCTGGGGGCGGCCTGGCTGGAGGCCGGTTCTGTGGACAGGGCCGCGGACAGCCGGGCTGTTGACGACGCCGCGCGGCGTCGCTGTCGGGGCCGGACGTCGGCCGGGAGCGCCGGTCCGGGATGCCGCGTGAGCGGTGGTGGGGATGGCTGCGAGTTGGTCGGCCGCGCCGCGGGCTGCCGCCGACTGGGCCGTGCGCTGCTGGACGGCGCGCAGCTCGGCGACCGCGTCGGCCAGGCCGGCGAGGTTGGCGATCAGGGCGAGGACCTGGGTCGTCTCGTCGCGGGCGGCGCGGCCGGTCAGGGCGATGAGCCGCGCGACGGCGCGCAGCCCGGTCCCAGTCGGCGTCGCGGCAGGGATCCGGCCATGCAGCTCGCGGGCGGCGCGGTCGTACTGGTCAGCCGCGGCGGTCAGCGGGCCGCCGGCGCGGCCTTCGACGACGCGGGCGGTCGCGGCCAGCGCCCGGCCGGCGGCGTGCGCGACGTCCGACGCGGCGGCTGGGTCGGTAGCGGACAGGCGCCGCACCTCGTGCGCCGCACCGGCCGACGCCGTGGCCGCGTCGCGCCAAACACTGGCGCGTTCCTCGCCAGTCAGGCGGACACGACGCCCGGCGCGCTGTCCGGTCCGACGGCCAGCCATGTGTCCGAAGACGTGGCCGCCGTCGTGTCCGACTGCCCAGCGACGCGCCAGCTTCGACCACGACAGGTCGGCCGCCAGCCGGCCACCGCCGAACCACACCGTCCGGCCGTCGCCTGTCCGGTCACCGGGCAACGCGACGGAGTACCCGGTCACGACGTCCGCGTCGTGGTCACTGAACCGTGGCCGCACCAGCAACCCCGCATCGGCCAGCCGTCCGAGGAACTCGTCGGCCGTCGCCGCCCCCGCGGCCGCCGTCCGGACCTCGCGCTGCAGCGTCACCCGCGCTGGCTCCCGCCGCCCGGACCGGACAGCTTTCTCGGACTCGGCGCGCGTCGGACGGCGCGGCGCCGTCCTGTCCCGAGGCGCCGTCCGCGCCAGCCCCAGCCGCGCCTCGGCCGCACGGCACGCCTCGCCGACCCGATAGAAGTCGTTGCTCGTCCGCGCCGGCGCGCCGTCCTGTCGCGCCAGGGTGACGACAAGGTGGATGTGGTCGACCGCGTGGCGGACCGCCACCCAGCGACAGCCCCCGTCGTCGCCGTCCGGCGCCAGACCGGTACGCGCCACGATGTCGCGCGCCACGTCGCGCCACTCCTCGTCCGACAGCCGCCGGTCGGTCGGCGCTGTCCGGACGGCGCAGTGCCACACCGGCCGGTCAGGTGGCCGGACAGCGGCGGACAGCGGCTGCTCGAGCAGCCGCGACAGTGTCCGGACGTCAAGCCGGCCGTCGGCGTCCGTGGCCGGCTCGAGGCCGGCCGGGTTGTCGTCCCATGACGCGACCAGGTGCGGTTCGACGTGCTCGTTGGCCTTGCCCGGTCCGTACAGGTACCGGAGCAGGCCGCCGACCTTGCGGCCGCGCATGACCTTGCCGATCACCGCAGCCGCCGCGCCAAGGTCGTGGCGGCCTCGTCGAGTTCGGCCACCGCCTTGGCCGCCAGGGCGACGGCACGGACTAAGGCGTCGGGTGCCTGGCCGGTCGTGCGCAGCGCCCGGACAGCCTGGTTGACGTTGGTGCCGAACCGGCGCACCTGGGCGCGGGCCGCCATCACCTCGGTGAGCGCCTCACGCCACGGCTCACTTGCCGGCGGCTGGGTGCCACGGGCCGCAGCAAGCGCAGCGTCAGCCGCGAACCCTGACGGCGTCAGCCCGGCCCGTCGCGCGGCGGCGGCAATGTCAGCGAGCTCCGCCTCGCTGTAGCGAAGCTTTATCTGGCGGGGGCGGCCTGGCTGGTGGTGGACGCGGTCCCGACCGCAACGGCGGCGGGCCGGCAGCGGCCGCGAGGTCATCGCGCTCCCCCAAGCGCTGCCGCTGCAGCGGCTGTCAGCCGACCGTGCCCGGTCGGCCGCGTCTGGGGACCAGACGCATATCTTGCTCCCCTCAGCGGGCTTTGCCCCGAGCGCTCGCATCCGATAGGCGAGGTGCGCGCCTTCTGGCGCGCAGGCGAGCCGGGAGGGACGCAGGGGTCGTCGCTCGCCCGAGGGCCACGGCGGATGCTGGAGCTGTTCACGGCTCGACGCTATGCAGGTGGCCACCAAAGCCGTTGATAGGCACCGATTCCTGTTGTGGCGTGTTCTCGCCAGGCACACACGAGCCGTCCGTGTTCGTCCGCCGAGGCTCCGCCACGTGTAAGGAAGTTCTTGGCCGGCCGGCCCCTCCCTGTCAGGCTGCTGTGAGACACCCCGGCGATCGGGGTTGGCTCGGAGGGCGTGACCGGAGATGCATACGTGAGTAGCAGCAGTCAGTCCGAGCAGCAGGGTGAGGCGGGTTCGGGGGATCCGGCGGCTCGTCCGGCTCGGCGTACCTTCACCGCCGAGTACAAGGCCGCGATCGTGGCGGAGTACGAGGCTGCCCCGCATGGTGAGAAGTCCGCGGTCCTGCGCCGTGAGGGGCTGTTCCACTCCCACGTCCAGGAATGGACCGGTGCCCGGGCCGGCCGTGCGACCGGCGGGACCGGTGGGACCGGCGCGGCGGTGGTCTCGAGCAGCACGACGGCGTCGCGGTTGTCGCGGGCCGAGCGTGAGAGCGATCGGTTGCGCGCGGAGAACGCCCGGTTGAACGCCAAGCCGCGCAGACCCAGGCCGCGCTTGTGATCATGGGAAAAGCGCACGAGCTCTTGGCGTCGTTGGCCGAGAGCTCGGACTCGCCGCCGCTGTCGAACCGTTGATCGAGGCGGCGCTGCAGGACCTCACGAGCGCCGGGACGCCGGTACGGACCGCGTGCCGGCTCCTGGGACGGGCCAGGGCGACCCACTACCGGCGCAACCGGCCCCGGACGTACGGCCCCCGGCAGGCGCGGCTGCCGGGGCCGCAGGCCCTGGACGCCGGGGAGCGGGCCGCGGTCCTGACGGTGATCAACCGGGCCGGGAACAGTGATCTGTCGATCGGGCAGATCTGGGTCCGTGAGCTCGACGAGGGCCGCTACTGGTGCTCACTGTCGAGCATGTACCGGATCGCGGCCGCCGCCGGCCAGACCCGGGAACGACGACGGCAGGCCACCCACCCGGCGAAGGTCAAACCCGAACTCGTCGCCGACGGCCCGTCCCAGGTCTGGTCCTGGGACATCACCAAGATCCGCGGCCCCGGCAAGGGCATCTGGTTCCACCTGTACGTCCTGATCGACATCTACTCCCGGTACAACCCGGGCTGGCTGCTGGCCGGCGCCGAGGACTCGGTCCTGGCCCGCGACTTCATCGACGAGGCCATCGCCCGCAACGGGCAGGTCCCGCACACCGTGCACGCCGACCGCGGGACCTCGATGACCTCCCAACCAGTCTCCGCGCTACTGGTCGACCTCGGGGTCACCCGGACCCACTCCCGACCCCGGGTCTCCAACGACAACCCGTTCTCCGAAGCGCAGTTCAAGACCCTGAAGTACCTGCACGACTTCCCCGCCTCGTTCCCCAACCTGGCCGCCGCCCGGGCGTTCCTGCTCGGGTTCTTCACCGAGTACAACCATGTCCACCGCCATTCCGGGATCGGCTGGCACACCCCGGCATCAGTCCACTTCGGCACCACCGGCGCCATCGACGACGCCCGCCAGACCACCCTCGACGCGGCCCGGCACGCGCACCCCGAACGCTTCACCCGACGACCCCACCCACCCAAGATCCCCAACCACAGCTGGATCAACCAGCCGACACCAGAACTACAGAAGACCTGAAATCGACTGTCTCACTTGACTTGACAGATTCCGGGCCCGTGTCTGAACACGACAGAGCCGCCGGACCGTGGGTCCGGCGACTCTGTCGTCAACACTCGGTCAGGCGAGGCGGGCGCGCTCCTCGACCTGACTGAGGGTGTACCCGTGGCCGGCGAGGAAGGTCAGGTAGCGCGTGGATGCGGCGCGCGGGTTGCGCCAAGCGGTGCGGTCCATCGCCGCCTCGTACCCGGCGAGCACCTGCGCGAGCGCGATCACCGTCGCGCGCGGCTCGGCCGCCTGACCGGCTGCTTCGACCAGGCCGCTGTGTCGGCCGTAGGCCGTGGTCGCCTGCAGCGCGAGCAGGTCGGCCGCGAGGTGGTTGGCCTTGGAGTCAGCGACCAGCGCCACGTCTTGGGCGAGAGCGACGGCAACGAACGCGGCAGTGCGCTTCGGAGGGGTCTTCCTGGCGAGGAACCCTCGCAGCCAGTCGCGCCGGACCGTCTCTGCTTCTCTGCACTTGGTCAACCGGGCACGCGAGAGGCGAGCCCGAGCTGTCTGCTGTGCGGGCGATCTTCGGCTTGTGGAGGGGTCTGCCACTGCTCAGGGCTGAACCCTGGTTCTCCCGGAGGGTGCTGACGGTCGTCTGCCGTCCGGCAGCCGGTGGGGGATTCTTGATTGGGTGCGGCTCGGTGGCTTCCGCGTAGTCCGGGTGGGGTTCGGTCGCGACCTTGGTTAAGTCTGAGGGCTTGACCTTCGAGTCGGGTGGAAGGTTTACGGTCTGGGCATGGGCTACCGGATCGCTGAGGCTGCCGGGATCGTCGGGGTTCCGGTGACCACGCTGCGCTACTACGAGGACATCGGGCTGATCGACCAGCCGGCCCGGGGCGGCAACGGTTACCGCTTCTACGACGATGCGGACCTGGCGCGGCTGCGGTTCATCACCGCCACGAAGAACCTGGGCATCCCGCTGAGCGATGTCGCCGAGCTGGTCAAGGCGTTCGACGTCGAGGACTGCTCGAGCGTCGCGCACCAGGTCGTGGAGATGGTTGCCGTGCGCCTGGCCGAGACCCAGACCCGCATCGGGGAGCTCGTGGCGCTGGCCGCGACGCTGCAGACCGTGTCCGCGCGGCTGGCCGACGCACCGACCTCGGGGCCGTGCAGCGACGGGTGCGCGTGCGCGACCGCGGCACCCGAGCCGCTGGCCGACCGACGCACGTTCGTCCCGCTCACCCGTGGTCCAGTCGTGATCACACCGGAGACACCCGCGGTCGCGTGCTCGCTGGACGCCGGGTCGGTGCCGGACCGGATCTCCGACTGGCAGGCGCTCGTGGGCCGGGCGGTCGCCCGCGAGCCCATCACCGGCGGGATGGCGCTGCAGTTCGCTGCCACCCCCGACCTGGTCGCCGAGGCCGCCCGGCTGGCGGCCGCCGAGCAGGACTGCTGCTCCTTCTTCACGTTCACTCTGCGGATGACCACCGGCCAGGTCCGCCTCGAGGTCCAAGCACCCGAAGCCGCCGCGGACGTCGTCGCGGCCATGTTCGGCACCACCCCCTGACCCTGCTTCGCGGCCTACGGCCGGCACCGAACGTTCCGGCCGCGTTCCCGCTGCGGTTGCACCGCCCAGCGCCACAACGATCGAAGGAGAACCGTGACCAGCCCGACCGTTCATCACCACAATCACGATCACGACGCGACCAACGCGGCGGCGCCCGCGAGCAGGAATGGCGTCCTGGCGGGGTTCGGCATTGCTGTGGCGTGCGCCGCGGCCTGCGCGCTTCCCCTGATCGCCGCCGGCGGTGTCGTCGCCGGACTCGGCGCGTTCCTGGCTGGTGGGGAGGGCATCGCCCTGGGGGTAGTCGCGGTCGTCGCTGCTCTCGTCGCCGGCGGGATGTGGGTGCGCCGCCGCCGCTCCGCAGCAGCGACAGCCGGATGCGACACCGGGTGCGGGTGCGGCGGCAGCTGCTGACAGCCCTGCTCCCGCTCGCGAGCCGGAGAGGACCTGACGTGAGCACCGTCATCACCTGCGAGGATTTGCTGCGTGCGATGAGCGAGGGCACCGTCACCGTGCTCGAGGCGCTGCCCGCCGCGCACAACGCCGCCGCGCACCTGCCCGGGGCGATCAACGTGCCCGGCGACCTCTCCCCCACCGACGCGGCCCGCGTGGCCCCCGACCCCGCACGCACAGTCGTCGTCTACTGCTCCGGGCCAGGCTGCAGGCGCTCGACGGCGACCGCCGCGGCCTTGACCCGGGCCGGGTACCTCGACGTGCGGGTCTACCCTGGTGGGAAGTCCGGCTGGTTCGCCGCCGGCCTGCCGATGGAGTCCACCGGGGCCACGACCTGACCGCGCGCAAGACTGCTCACCATGACCGTGCTGCGATCCCTGCTCCTGTTCGCCGTAGCTGCTGTCGCCGAGATCGGCGGCGCGTGGCTGATCTGGCAGGGCGTACGCGAGCACCGCGGCGTGGTCTGGATCGGCGCCGGCGTTCTCGCACTCGGTGCGTACGGGTTCGTCGCCACCCTCCAGCCGGACGCCAACTTCGGCCGCATCCTGGCCGCCTACGGCGGCATCTTCGTCGCCGGGTCCCTCGCCTGGGGCATGGCCGTCGACAAGTTCCAACCCGACCGCTGGGACATCACCGGCGCCGCCATCTGCCTGCTCGGCGTCGCCGTCATCATGTATGCCCCACGCTCTTGACAGGCTCCCGCCGTGGGGTGGACCCGCGGGCGCCGCCCGTTGCTCAGTTGATCCGCCGGAGTAGGAATCCGGGTAAGAACAGGACGGCCGCGGTGACGAGTCCTGCCACGACGACGATGACGAAGACGCGGTCTGTGATGTGGTCGACCACACGCTTGACCGGCCATGCTCCGGCCGCGGTGGCGGGGGATAGGGCAGATGTGTTCCGGCGGGTCTGGCCTATCGGTGGCGCCAGACCTTAACGGCAGAGGCAAGCAGCAGGGCGACGAGCAGCGGGATCAGGATGGCCGCGGGCACGACACCGAGGAGTAGTCCGCCGAGGAGGCTTCCGGTCACGGAGCCGGCGGCCATGACGGCCAGGAACCGGCCGTTGGCGCGCAGCACGCTGAAGCTCGCGTCACGGCTGTAGCGGGTGAACGCGACGATCATGGTTGGCAGGGACACGGCCAGCGACAGGCTGCCGGCGAGTTTGATGTCGATGCCGTAGAGCAGCACGATCGTGGGGATCAGAAGCTCTCCACCGGCTACGCCCATTAGGGCGGCAACCACGCCGATCCCGACGCCGGCGACCAGCCCGGCCAGGATCCTGGCGGCAGGCGCGAGGGCGAGTTGGACGGGCGTGCCGAGGTGGTTGGCGGCCAGCGCGGCGGCGATTATGACCAGCAGGACGGCCAGGACGCGGTAGAGCGTGGCCGAGCGCATCCGGGTGGCCCAGGTCGCGCCGAGCCAGGCGCCGATCATGCTGCCGGCGAGCAGGTTCGCCACAACGGTCCAGTGCGGTGCCAGGTCCGCCAGCGGGACGGCGGCGAGGCGGGCAGGCAGGGCGGTGGCGACCACGACGAGGCTGAGCGCCTTGTTCAGGATGACGGCCTGCAGCGCGGCGAACCCGAACAGGCTGATCAGCAGCGGGAGCCTGAACTCTGCGCCGCCCAGGCCGATCATTCCGCCGAGAAGCCCTACACCGGCCCCGGCGGCGAAGACCTCGACCGAGGGCCGCTGGGTGGTCCCCAGGGGTCCTTGCTCGGTGCGCCCGCTGTTCGCCACGTCCGGAGGGTAACGGGCGCGTGTCGTGGCAAGGGCTCCTGGTCGGCAGGGACGGTGAGCAGTGGGCTGCTGGCGGTCAGGCGGGCGCACCGACGGTGGGGATGCCGAGCATCGTGGCGCCGGAGGTGTCGAGCCGGGACAGTCTGACGGTCTCCGCGCGCTTGTCCGTGAGGAAGCGCAGTGTGAGGTCGATGCCTTGGAGTTCTCCCTGCCAGCCTTGAGTTTCGGCGTGGGCGCGCCGCGCGAGTAGGTCGGTGTGGATCTCGTCGAGCCGGTCGATCATGGCCGGGTCGATGTGGAGCATGGGGCACCGGATGCAGGCGTGCTCGTGTTCGCAGGCGGTGGCGTAGGGGCGTCCGCAGTTGCCGAGCTCGACCTTGCGTTTGTCGAAGTGTTCCTCGAACTCGGCCCATTCCTGATCGGTGATGGGTCGGTACTCCGTCGCCGGGCGTCTGGCTCGTCGGCCGGCGAGGTGGGTCTGGTAATGGCGGGTGACGTCTTCGGGGAACACGGTGACGTACCCGTGGAAGGTCTGGACGTTGAGGTGGCCGAGCAGCGCGGCGCCGATGTGGATCGGTAGGCCGTGGTTGGCCAGGTCGGTGGCGAACAGCCGGCGGAAATCGTGCGGCGTGAACTGGACGTCGGCCAGTTGCGGGTGCTGCTCGGCGAGGTCGGCGCACAGCCGGTTCAGGGTGTCCCGCAGCGCAGCCGGGGTGATGACCTCGGTGCGTTGCCCGATGGTGCGCTGGAACAGGAACGGCTGCGGGGCGCTGGTGACGTGCTCGTGCTTGTCGTAACGGGTGGCCAACGCGACGGCCGGCCGGTCACGGGTCAAGCGCCGCACGATGGTGGCGATGACGTGGAACAGCTCTGCGGTCATCGGGATCACTCGTTCGCGGTCGCTCTTGGACGGGGCGATCACCAGCAGCGCGACGACCTCACCGTTCGGGCGGACGTACTGGCGGATGCTGAGCTGGGAGATCTCGAGCAGCTCCTCGCAGCGGGCGCCGGTGTGCCGCAGGGTCTGCACGCAGGCCCAGGCCCAGAACGCGGCGTCCTCGGCATGGGTGAGGTTGACCGGTCGGCCGTTCTGCTCGTCGCAGACCCGGATGTTCGCCGCGCCGTGGACTTTCTGATGCCGAGCGTCACCAGCGCTGAACAGCCGCGTGTAGTGCCGGCCGTCGATCGCCAGGCGCTGCCCTGCACCGGCGGAAGCGGCGGCCGCCAGCAGCTCGGCCAGGTGATCGCGGCGATGTTCGACCGCGGTGACGAGGGCGGGTAGCAGGGGTTGCAGGGCCCGGATGCGCCCGTCCATGCGTTCCTTGGTGCGTCGCCGGGCCTTGACCCGGGCGCGGGCGTCCCGGGCGCCGATCGGGCAGGGCGCCGCCCACCGCGCCCACCGTTCGGGCTCCTGGGCGGCCCACCCTTGGATGTCGAGGTAGAGCGCTCTGACGTTGATCACGACCGCGTCGGCGCCCAGCCGGGGTCGACCGTCGCGGCGGACGCCGAGCGCGGCCCGCCACGCCTGGTAGGTGTCCTCGGACAGTCTCAGGTCCTGCTGGCCGGGGTTGATGTGCGTGATCTGCCGCCAGAAGCTGTCGCACAGGTCGCGGGCCAGGCCGCGCAGCGAGCTGTAGTCCAGGTCGTGTCCACGGCGGGTCAGGTACGCGGTCAGCATCTCCGCGACCGGGCCACCTCCCGCGGCGTCGCTGACCTGGTAGGAGGCGACGAGCTCTGCGGGACTCATCGCTGGGGCGCGCATCGCGCCACGCAGCGTCGCGGGGACGGCTGGTGGGAAGTGACCGCACTCGTGCAGGACCTGCCAGGCCAGGTGCCCGACGTACTGCTCGTAGCCATTCCCGTAGCGGCCTCGGCGGGTCTCGACGGCGTGATGGAGCAGCCCTCCCGCGGTCAGTCCCGCCAGGTCGACGCCCTGGGTCGTCAGGGCGCCGGCGATGTCCAGGCGGGCGCATCGCTTGTAGTGCGGGGAGGTGTCCGCTGCCGTCACCCGCGCCACGAACTCTTCCAAGTGCGGGTCGGCCTGGGCAGGTTCGAAGTACTCGTAGTAGCGGACGAAGCGGTGCCCGCGGAACGCGGCCAACGACGGTTGGAGGAGCCGCAGGCAGCACAGCAGCATCAACGCGTGCGACGCGTCGCCATTGCGGTGCAGGTCGCTGAACGAGCGCCCGATCTTGGCGCTCCCCTCGTCCAGTCCGGACGCCAGCCACCTCTGCTGCCAGGTCCGCCCAGGGAAGCCTGCCAACAGGCCCAGGACCCGACGCAGGGCGGTGCGGCGTTCTGAGCGTCGGGGTTGACTGCCTGGCCAGATCCGGTCGGCGATGTCCGCGATCTGCGCGGCGTCGGCGGTGTCCAGGTCCCCTTGCGGGCGAGGTGGAGTCACGGGCGCGGGAGACCGTCCCGCGATGACGACCTGCCGGATCTTCACGCTCCTCGTCGAACCCACCGGATCAGGCATCAACGCAGCCGATGACACCCGATTCAGTTCCGTCCGCGTCCCCGACTCCAGCTCCATCCCTGGCTCCAGGTCATTCTCTGGTTCCAGGTGCCGCTGCCTGGGGTGGGTGCGCCGCTCACCCACCGAACACCGTCCGGAAGTCCTCGGCGTCATACCCAGGGGTGAGGGTCCGAGTGGGACGCGGTTCGGCGTAGTGACGCTGCAGCCGGTCGAAGATCTGCTCCAGGCTCGGCCGCAGATACGGGTCAAGGGACGCCACGTGTTGGTGCCGGCTGACGGCCATCACGTCGGTGAGCGACAGCTGCGGGTCAGATGTCATGCGCTGGATCGTCGTGTGTCGCAAGTCGTGCAGCGTCCAGTCCGTGCCGAGCACACTGTTCGCGCGCTGCAGCACCCGCCGCGCAGCGAAGTACGACAACGGCCGCGGAGTCCCGCGCAGCGTGCGCCAGATGGCCTCGCCGGGAGCGGGTGAGCCGTGCTCGTCGTAGTAGACCGCCAACAGCCGCAGCGCGTCCGGGGACGCCGGGACCGGCTGCAACGCGCGGGTGCCCTTGGAGACGACCCAGACCTGCTGACGCGTCCAGTCGACCCGCTCACCGGTCACGGCGAGCAGCTCGCTCGCCCGCGCCCCACTGGACAAGAACATCGCCAGCAGCGCCCGGTCACGGCTGCTGCGCATCATCGCCGCAAGCTCATCGGCCAACGCGTCCGGGATCGCCCTCGGCGTCAGCTCGACCGACTTCTGCCGCAACGCTGCCCGCCGGAACTCCCGACCGGGCTCCAGCGGGCTGCGGTGAGCCAGTCGCCCCCGCCGGGTCGAGCTGACCGGCACCGGGTTCACCACCGGACCGATACCGAACTGCGCGTGGAACGCATAGAACGACGACACCACCGACAACGCATGGTTGATCGTCGCCGGCGCATAGCCCTGCCTCAGAGCCGGCTTCCCTGTCCGCAGGTTCACCGATCCAGGCGTAGTCGACGACACGGACGACGACCCGGACGACGAGCTGCGCCGGCGCTGAGGATTGTCTGCCGAGCGCATATGGCTTACCAGTACCTCGACCTCGGCCCGCGACGCGCGATCCCAGCCGATCCCGAGGACTCGCAGCAGCCGCCACCAGCGCAGCAAGTCGTTGCCGTACGAACGACACGTCAACAGGCTCATGTCGGTCAACATCAAGTCCCGGAGGAACACCGAGAACGCCTCGATCGGCCGGTCGGACTCGTCGACCACCACGAACGGGATCGCCCCGCTCGGCCCGGCACGGACCGCACCGACCCGAGGGACCTGCCGACGCCCTTCCACCAGCGCGCTGCGGATCTCAACGACCGCACGCTCCGGCAACTCCTCGACCTCGTGCACGCCTCTGCCTCCACCCGGTCCCCGCCGTGGGGACCTATGAAGGTGCAGTCAACAGGGCACTGTCCCAGGCCTTGTTCGACTCGATGACGTCCCGGCGCTCGGCGCGGGCGGCCTCGCGCTGCTCGTCGGTCATCTCGGCGGTCGTCGGCTTGCCGCTGTTGATGTTCCCGTGCAGCGGGTTGGTCTGCCCCGGGTCCTACGGAGTCGATGATGTTGGATTCTTGTGCCGTTTGAGCGCAGGAGGCATCGATGGCCCCGAGGGGCTACCCGGCTGAGTTCCGTCGCAAGGTCTTGGATCTGCTCGAATCCGGACGCAAGGTCGCTGACATCGCACGCGACCTGGACATCAGCGAGCAGACCATCTACAGCTGGCGCCGGCAAGACCGCATCGACCGCGGTCTGCAGGCCGGCGCGACGACGAGCGAGAAGACCGAGCTCGCGGTCGCCCAGCGCACCATCGCGCAGTTGCAGGCCGAACTGGCCGCTGCGGAACGAGCGCTGGAGCTTGTGAAGGGGGTGATGCCCCCAAAAGACCGCTACGCGGCCGTCCGACAGATGGCCGCTGAAGGACACTCGGTGCAGCGGGCCTGCCGCCTGCTCGGGGTCGCAGAGTCCGGGTACTACGAGTGGCGTGACCGACGGCCCTCCGCTCGGGCGCTGCGGCACGCGAACCTGACCGAGCAGATCCGCGCCATCCACACCGCCTCCCGCGGTGTCTACGGGGCTCGGCGGGTCCACGCCGAGCTCGTCCTCGGTTACGGCATCGCCATTGGGCACAACCAGGTCGAGCTCCTCATGGCCCGCGCCGGACTGGCGGGACTGCCCGGGCGCCGCAAGTGGAAGCACGCCAAGCGCGACACCTACGCCGCCGACCTGGTCAACCGGGACTTCGCCCGCAGCCGGGCGAACGCGTTGTGGGTCACCGACATCACCGAGCACCCGACCCGCGAGGGCAAGGTGTACTGCGCCGTCGTCCTGGACACCTACTCGCGCCGGGTCGTCGGCTGGTCTATCGACGCCTCACCGACCGCGGCCCTGGTCACCAACGCCCTCGGCATGGCCATCGACAACCGCCGAGACGTCACCGGCACCGTGATCCACAGCGACCAGGGCGCTCAATTCGGTTCCTGGGCCTTCACCGAGCGCGCGAAGGCCTCGGGTCTGGTCCCGTCGATGGGATCGATCGGGGACTGCTACGACAACGGGATGATGGAGTCGTTCTGGTCCCGGATGCAGGTCGAGCTCCTCAACCGGCGACGCTGGAGAACCCGGATCGAGCTCGCGAACGCGATCTTCGAGTACCTCGAGATCTTCTACAACCGGCAACGCCGCCACTCCGCCCTCGGCTACCTGTCGCCGATACAGTTCGAGAACCAATCACCGGTGGCGTGAGAGTCCAGCCCGTTCGACTCCGTCAGACCCGGGGCAGGCCACACCCTCCGGGAGATCCAGGGCGGTTCATGGGCAGGGTGTTCTGGACAGCGGCGAGGGTGCGCCGGTGACCGAACCTCACTCGCAGCTGCCCCTCGTCGGTCCGGACGGCGACGACCGGCACCAGCACGCCCAGGTCACGGACGGAGGCGACGAAGTCGGCGTCGAGGCGGGCCTCGAGCCGGATGTTCACGTCGACGAGCAGCGAGGCGGGGTCGACCATCTCGACCCGCACGGTCCTTGCCTCCGCCGGGCCCGACGGGGCATTGCTGTCGGCGTGGGAGTCGGTGGGGACGACCACATCCGTCGCGGCTGCCGCCGACGTACGGCGAGAGGTCGGCTTGTCGGTGCGCTTGGTGACCACGACGAGAACCTGCTTCCCGCCCGGTGGTGAGCCGCCAGCGCCTCGGGCTGGCTGATCTGCTCCCTCCGGGCAGGCCCGTCAGCGTGTGGGTGCGGCCGGAGTGCAAGGGCTCGCCGAAGGCGACCGAGCGCAGCGAGGCTCGGCCCTTGCGCGGAGCGCCGTGGCCACACGCAGACTGGCATGACCGGAGGGAGTGGCAACGGAAGGCACTGCGCTGGCGCAGCCGGCTCCGCCATCTTCCGCTGTCGTTTTCGCTGACTCCCCAGGAACAGCGGAGCCGATGTCGCGCAGCGGGGACGCCAGACTGCACCTCAGGGACGGATCACCCCGAGCGGAGGCATGCCGCACATCGCCAGGTCCTCGTCGAGCCAACTGGGTTCGCTGCTGTACGCCGCAGCCCACGCGGTAGCGAGTTCTCGCGCCTCGGGTCGGACGGGCAGGATGATCAGCTCGCGGAAGAGGAATTGAGCCTGCTCTCGGCGCAGGAAGACGCCCGGCACCGTCTCGACTGTGTCATCCAACGTCCCTGGCTGGGCTCCGTACCCGCCCGCGGCGAGCCCCGATGAGTAGATGACGCCGCACACGTGCTGGTGTTCCGCCAGCGGCTCGACAAGGAGCTCGGCCAATGCACTGATGCGGTCCGCCGGAGCCGCCTGCGCCCACGAGGTGAAGGCGAACACGCCGTCAAAGCCATCGACTCGGATCCACGTTGGATACGGACCTGCTGATTGCTTGGCCTTGTCCGACCCTGAACGCTCGGATGACGACGGGCCGCGCGAGAACAGCCCGACACTCCATACGCTCTAACCCGAGTGTCACGACTCAGGAGGCGAACGCGATCGCGGAACGCTTCGTCGCCAGCGTCCGTCGTGAACTGCTCGACAAGATCCTCATCCTGAACAGCACCCACGCACGGCGCGTCCTGGCCGAGTACGAGGACCACTACAACAACCACCGCCCACACCGGTTCCTCGGCCAAGCCGCACCGATGCGAGCCCTGCCATCACGGCCAGACGCCCGGCCCGAGCACGTCGTTCGACACGACCGACTCGGCGGCATCCTGCACGAGTACAAGCACGCCGCGTAGAGACAGCAGGGTTTCTGGCACCCACACCATCAGGATGTGCGATATGCGTCCGGCAGTCCGCCGCGGCTCTCGCGCGGGGTGCCCGTAGCCGCGGCACCGTCGCTGCCACGGTCCCGAATCAGCCCTTCGACGTCCTCGGCCGCGAGGGCGGGATGCCACAGCCAGCCTTGGGCCTGGGTGCAGCCGAGCCACTTGAGGGTGTTCATCTGGTTCTCGGTCGTGACGCCTTCGGCCACGGTCTGCAGTCCGAGGCTGTTGGCCAGCGCGACGACGGCTGCCACGATCGCAGTGTCGATCCGGTCGTGACCGAGGCGCTCGATGTACGACTTGTCGATCTTGAGGGTGGTCACGGGCAACCGGCGGATGTAGTCGATCCCGGCGAAACCGGCGCCGAAGTCATCGATGGCGATCGACACGCCGGTCCGGGAGATGTCCACGAGATCCGAGATCGCTTCGAGGTCCCCTCCGAGGAACTGACTCTCAGTCAGCTCAAGGCACAGACTGTTGGCAGGGAGTTTGCTCCTTGTCAGGGCAGCGTCGACCAATGCCGGCAGGTCGCGTGTGCGGAGTTGGCGTGGGGAGATGTTGACCGAGATCTTCGGGGCGGCGGCGCCGAGCTCGTCGAGCCAGTGTCGGCCCTGGTGGCAGGCGGTCTCGACAACCCAGGCGCCGAGTGTGTCGATGAGGTTCCGGCGCTCTGCCACTTGGATGATCTCTTCGGCGCCGACGGGGCCGCGCTGCGGGTGGGTCCACCGGATGAGTGCCTCGACCCCGGTGATGCTATGGGTTCCCAGGTCGAGGATGGGCTGGTAGAGCAGGTGCAGTTCACGACGATCGAGGGCGTCCCTGAGTTCGCTCTCCAGGGCCAGCAGGCGGGAGGCTGTGGTCGAATGCAGCGAGCCTGCCGCCTCCCAGCGGCGCCCGCCCTGGCGTTTCGCCGCGTACATCGCTGTGTCCGCGTCCTGTATGAGCTGTTCCGGTGTGCTGTCTGGGCTGCTGACGGCGATTCCGATGCTCGCGGGTGCGCCGATGCGTCGGTCGGCGACCGGGATGTCGGACGCGAGCGCAGAACGGATCCGCTGCGCCACTGTCTGCACGTCGGCCGGTTCGGAGAGGTCTTCGCACACGACGACGAACTCGTCCCCGCCGAGCCGCGCGACCTTGTCGTTGCCGCGCAGACACTCGGAGATCCGGCGTGAGACGTGGACGAGGAAGCCGTCGGCTGCGATGTGGCCGAAGGTGTCGTTGACGGACTTGAAGTCGTCGAGGTCGACGAGGAGGACTGCGACCTGTCGTCCGGACGTGCCGGCCCGGGTGAGTGCGGTCTGCAGGAGGTCCAGCACCGTGGAGCGGTTGGGCAGCCCGGTCAGGTCGTCGTGCTGAGCGTTGAACGAGAGCTGGCGGTTCAGCATCCGGACCGCGGTCTCCGCGCGACGGCGCTCTGCGTTCTCCTGCTGCAGGTCGGCGTACCGTTCCGCGGTCTCGAGGGACACCGCGGCCTGGGCGGTGAGCACTGCGACGACGTCGGTGGCCGGGGCCGCGAACGGTTCCTCGAGGACCTCGTTCTCCAGGCACAGCAGGGCGACCAGTCGCCCGCGGCCGATCAGCGGTGACACCAGCAGACTGCGGCGGCCCTCCTCGCCGCCAGTGGTCAGCACAACCGGATCGGCCCTCGTGCCCTGCTGGGCGTCATCCTGCTGGGCGCGGACAACATCGTTGACATCGGTGGCGGGCAGATCGGTGTCGGTGCCGACGCGAGCAGCCCCCACCTGGACTCCTGCAGGGCCGACGACTCCCGTCATGGCAACGACCGGGCCCGCCTCTTCGACGAGCACCAGCCAGCCGCGCGTCGCCAAGCCGTGTTCCAGCACGGCCTGGAGCAGCCTGCTGTGGATGCCGTCGACGGTGAGCTCGGCCGAGATGGCCCGGGCCGCAGCCATGGTGGAGGCGACATCCATGTCGATGGCCGATGCGTCGTCCTCGTTGCCGCGCTCGGGCGTCTCCGGGGCGGTGAGCGTTCGTCGCAGCGACAGGACGAGCGAGCCCGCGCCCCAGAGCGCATAACGGTCTGCTGCGTGCTGCGCGTAGGCGCGTGCGGTGGCGATGTTGCCGGCCGCCCGGTGGAAGCAGCTGCCGAGTTCGGCGGCGAGGCCTTCCTGATGGGGCAGGCGGCTGGCTCCGCCGAGTACCAGGGCGCGGTCGTACAGACGCACCGCGTCGAGGTCGCGGCCCTCGATCCGGGCGATCTCCGCCGCGACGAGTGCCGCCGGTGAGCCGAAGTTCTCCGGGCACCGCTGTGACCAGGCTTCGAGCCTTTCGACGGCATCGTCGAGGCGGCGTCGTGCAGCCCCTGCCTGCGCGGGAGGCAGTTTGGGCAGCAGCGCGGTGAGGGTCAGCGCAAGGTAGAAGTAGTACTTGGCCTCGGTCGCCATGGTCGCCACGTGCGGTAGCACGGTTTCTGCTTTGTCGGCCCAGGACAGTGCTTCGTCGAGGTCACCGTCATGGAAGTTGATGACGAGTTCAAGCACGTGGTGATAGGCGAGGCCGATGCCGAACCCCGAGGAGCTCAGCTGCTGCAGAGCAGTGTCCTCGGTCGGCGGCGGGGGGCCCATCAGGTGGCGGGCGGCCAGCTCCTGGAGGCCGACGACGACCCGTACAGTCGCGTTGCCTGTTTCGTCGGCGAACTGGCCGTACCGAGAGGCGAGTGCTGCGACCTGGTCCAGGGGTGTGCCTGCCTCCAGGTGGAGCCAGACGGCGTTGTAGGTCAGATAGCCTGCATGAACCAGGTCGCCGGCATCGACGCACGCACGGAACGCCTCGTCCAGGAGCGGGAGGCTCTCGGAGAAGGGCCGGTGCCAGATGTTGATGACGGAAGCGTGGTGGAAGAGCAGCTTGCCGTGCCAGACAGCGGCGGCGGGGGACCTGCGGTTCAGGTCGAGTGCCATCCGGGAGAATTCTTGTGCCCGGTCCGCGTCGCCGCGAGGCCCGCCGAGGACCATGGCGTAGCAGCTGTAGACGAACGGCGACTCCTCGACGTGTCCTCGTCGAAGGCACGCGTCGACGCCCTTGGCGGTGACCAGCGGCCACAGCGCCGGCCTCGCGACGTACACCAGGGGTATCGCCTCCGCGAGCAGCCCGATGAGGGACCTCGCACCGACCTCGTCTGTCAACGGGACCTCGGCGAGGGACGCCACATCACGCCCCGAAAGGAGCTCGTCCACCCGTGCGATCTCGAGCGAGGTCGCGGCGTCGAGTTCGGCTTCCGAGGCGGGGAGATCGACGCCACACAGTCGCAGTGCCGCTTCAGCGACGTCGACGGCCTCCAGGTACCGTCCGTCGAGCTGGAGCAGGCGCATCTCCAACCTGCGCACACGCGTGATCTCCGGGACGGACGTCGCTCGCTTCAGGGCCTTTTCGAGCAGGGCCATCGAGTACGGCAGGTCCGCAGCCATGGAAGCGCACTCCGCCAGCTCCAGGTGGACGCCGAAGGAGAGGTCATGGTCCTCCTCCCACGCATCGTCATCGAGCAAGGACAAGGCCGCCTCCAGGTAGCCCACGGCCGAGGCGAATGCACCTGTCGCTCGAGCCCGGCGACCGGCCGCCAGGTTGATCTCCGCCACCACCAGCCGCTCGTTCCGGGGCGAAACAAGGCCAGCGGCACGGTTGTAATGTGCTGCGACCTCGAAGACGCGGTCGTCACGCAGGGCCTCAGGTCGCGATGCCAGCGCTCGACCGATCCGGACCTCCAGCCGCCGACGCTGCTCGGTGTTCAGCAGGCTGAGGGCGGCTTCCTGGACCCGGTCGTGGGTGAACTCGTAGCGGTCGCGCCCACGCCGGACGATGCCCTCCTCCAACGCGGGCGCGAGGGCCAGGTCCACGTCCTCCGTGGTGAGCCCGGTCACCAGTGCGAGATCCTGCTGGTCGAAACGACGCCCGAGACAGCCCCCGGCAGCAAGGACTTCGGACGTCGGCGGCCCGAGCCGTCCCAAGCGTTCCGCGATGAGTGCGACGGTGCCGTCAGCGAGCTGCCGTCCACGAAGGGCAGGAAGGTCGAGGCGCCATCCGTTCGTGGCCGGGTCGCGACTGATGAGATCGTCGCGGTGCAGGGCGCCGAGCAGATGCCGGATGAACAGCGGGTTGCCTCCCGCCCTCGCGACCAGGACGTCCGCGATCGCGGCGACGTCCCGGGGTGAGCTGCGCAGCAGGTCGCCGATGAGGGCGGTCACCTCGTCATGTGTCAACGGGCCCAGCCGGTGCTCGGAAGCGGCCTTGCCCAGCGCGGGCAGGGCCCTGGTCCACCTGGTCAGTCGGTGGGAGGAGTCGATCTCGTCGTCCCGGAACACGGCGACGAGAAGACCCGTCATCTGCTCCGGGACGGTCACCAACGACTCTAGGAAGCGCACGGTCGCGTCGTCGACCCACTGGAGGTCATCGAGGACTAGGACGAGCGGGTGGGCCGGCTGGGCGAAGCAGCACAGTACCCGGCGCAGAAGCCGCTGGAAGCGCGCCTCGGACTCCTGAGGAGGCAGCGGCACGGCAGGGTCCTGAGGCCCGATGAGCGCCTCGAAAGACGGCACCAGCTCCACCAGCAGCCCGCCGTTCGCGCCGACGGCATCACGCAGGGCGCGTAGGTCGACCCCCGCCCCAGGCTGCTCTGTGAGCACCTGCTCCGCAAGCCGCCCCAGGGCCTCGGCGAGAGCTGAGTACGGGGCCCCGTGGCCCAGCTGATCGTGCTTCCCGACCGCGAGATACCCACCTGCCAGGGCAACGTCGTGATGCACCTCGTGCGCCAAGGCCGACTTGCCGCTCCCTGAGGGACCGGACACCAGCGCGACCTCGAACTGGTTCGCCGAACGTGCACCCCGGAGAGCGTCCCGCAGCGCGGAGACGTGACGCTCGCGGCCGAACAGCCGGCGAGACACATGAGTCACCTCGTAGAAGCCGTCACGGACGAGCTGCCCACCGGCCGCCAACATGGTCGGCACCGCATGCTCACTCAGCGGCGACAGGTCAGCAAGAACCTCTGCCGCCGTCTGGTAACGGTCTTCAGGATGTTTGGCCAGCAGCCGGGTCAGGACAGCACACAGTCGCTCTGGGACGTCACCTCGCGCGTCGGCCACCGGCGCCGGCTCCCGCGCGACGTGCGCGCGGACCCAGCCCAGCGGGTCACCGACATCGAACGGAAGCTTCCCAACGAGCTGTTCGTAGAGGACGACGCCCAACATGTAAAGATCACTACGCCGGTCCGCGGCACCGCAAGTCCACCCAGTCAGCTCCGGCGACAGATACTGCGGTCGCACCCCCGCCGCGAGCACCGCGGCCAGGCCGGGAGCGGGCGCTCGTCGATCGGCGCGAGACGCGTTCCGCAGGCCGAGGAGCTTCGCGCAGCGGGTGGAACGGTCGTACAGGATGTGCCTCGGGTCCAGACCCCGATGAATCACTCCGTCGTCGTGGAGACTCTGGAGCGCACCCGTGACGGCTACAGCCAACTCGACGAACTCCGGGATACGGTCGGCGCCTACGACCGTCCGGACAGCATCGTGGTCCCCGCTGTCCAGCGGCCGGCCTTCGAACCACTCCAGGACGACCCACCAGTCGGTGCCGTGCGATTCGAGAGCGAGAGGCTGGAGTGACCACGATACCCGTGCCGTGACCTGAAGGTTGTACTCCTCACGCAGTGCGTCCCCAATAGACGCCGACGTCGGGACGACCTCGATGAGGACTGGCATACCGTCGGGCAGGTGCGTCCCGCGATGCAGCACGCGGTCACCGGACGACCCGACCACGCTCGAAGGCACGAAGGAGTCGACCATGCAGGTCCTCCCAGCCCATGACATCGCTGCCTTGCGGATACACCGATCACGACTCTCACCATCGGTGACTGACATGTTTACCATGGCTAGAGAATTGGTAGGGTCCGACCCGTCGGGGCAGATGCGGGCTCTGGAGCCAGATGATCTCGCCGCAGCGGACTGGGCGACGATCCGCCGCGGCGAACTCGAGGAGGTTGTCGCGCGGGCTGCGCCGGGCCTGAAGGCCGCCGGTTCCGTGACCTGCCACGAGGGTCGGTGCGGCGCAAAAGCCGAAAGGCCCAGTTCGCTCCCACCGGGTGGTCGGCGACGACTCGACGCTCCGGCGTCCGGCCCTTACCGCCAACCCGTCTTCGGACCCTCTGTCGCCGGCCACCCTCGCGGGGACGTCGCTCACGTGTGTCCGCTGCAGGGCGGACCCGCCTGGCGAGAGGCCGATGCGGGCGACAGGAACCCGTGCGGGACCTCGATTCCGTCGACAGGGTGGCGGGCGCTCGTGATTCAAGGGCTGCTACGGCAGGTACCTGCGCGCAAGGAGGGCGCACGCCGCTTCGACCGTTGCTGCCTGGTTCATATCGAATCGCCATGAGCAACCGCTGCGGTTCCAGCCTGGGCGTCCGGCGGCCTCGTCGAACAGCACGCCGACCTGCCCCGGGACGTCGAACACGATCGTCGCCGTCACGTTTGCCAGCCTGCCGCCACACATTGCTGCCCGAGCGTCGCCCGCGCAGGGTACGGAGCCGATGTCGGCACCCGGCGCCCATCGAAGCGGCAGACCTCTTGAGGCGATGACCGCGCCGGCGCTCCCCACGCATCCTCGGCGCTGGCGTCAACTGAGGCCGCGGGGCCGAGCATGGAACGGATCAGATCGATGTCGGTCGTGGCAGTCCTCCGCTGGCGGATCAACTCGTCGACGCGGCGTTGTGCTGCGCGCCCGATGCGGGCGGCTTCGGTCGCGGCTTCGGACAGAGCACTGTCAGCTTATGTTCGGCACCGGGCAGCGACCTCTGCGGCGACTCGTCGGGCGTCCGACAGCACGATGGCCGCGAACTGCTCGGCATCGCGGCGGGCGGCTTCGGCGCGGGCGATGGCGTCCGCCTCCTGCTTCTCGGCTGACTCACACCGGGCGTTAGCACCGGACAGGCGCTGGGGCAGTTGGGCCGTAGCCTCCTCGTGGCGCTCGGCGAGAAGGCCCTCGGCCTCGCCCTGCGGGCGGTGAGTCGCGCACGCAGGCCGGCGCTCATCTGCTCGACACGGACCCGGGTCCGCTCGAGGTGCTCCCGAGCATTGGCACGCAGGGCGACTGCTTCTTGCTTCGCGCTGGTGCGCAGGTCGGACACGTCGTGGTGGGCGGTCGATCGCAGGCCGGCCACCTCACGCTCGGCTTCTGCTCGCAGCGGGGCCAGCTCACGCTTGGCCGTGGTGCGCCGCAGACTCGCCTCCTGCGCGGCGACGCTGCGGCAGCGCGCCGCGTCGCGTCCGGCGACCTCGACACGCTCCTCGGCTGTGTGGGTCGCTGCCGCCACGATCTCCTCGGCGAATGCCGTCGCTGCCTCCCGGACCTGTCCGCACTGGTGTCGGGCGGCCGCTGTCAGGTCCGTGGACTCACGGTGCGCGCCGTCCCGCAGCGCCCGCGCCTGGGCCGCTGCGTGGCCCTCGAGTTCGGCGGCCTCGGCGACTGCCATCCGGACGACGTCGCTGCCCTGCTCCTCGGTCAACCGCAGCAGCCGGTCCACACCTACGCCCAGGCGGGTGTGTGAGGGTCTCACGACCTCACGGACCTGCCCCGGGCCTGGGCCACCTGCAGCTCCAGACCCTTGGTGCTGGCCTCGATCACCGCGACCCTCGCCCACGCGTCCGCCACGACTGTTTCCATGCGCGCGACAGCGACGTCGACCTCGTCGCGGTGATACCCCCGCGGCACCGTCCGGAACGCGGGCTGCGCGCCTCCTGCGTCCACGCCGCGACCTCCGTCACCACGCCCTCGGGTCGACGGGGGCGCCGTGTGAAGCATCCCACGACCCACGAGAGGTGACCATGACGCGGTCGTGTGAAACGGCCGCCACCTCGGTCCGGGTCCCTGGACCCCTGCTGCCCGCGGGTCTACTGTCGAGGCGACCGAGACCCTCGCACGATCGCGAGACCGGTCGAGTGAACGGGTGCCTCCCATGACCATCGGGACGGGAAGTACACCGCGACCTACCAACACCGTCGTCGTCGACGGCATGACGTTCGCCGCATACCAGGAGCAGGTGCGCGCCGCGCTGGTCCGTGATGGTGCAGAGCGCGCGGACCTGATCGACTGGTTGACGCGGGTCTGCAGGGCGTCGGTGGACATGCTGGCCGCAGCCGGAGCCACTGTCACCGCGATCGACTCCACGATCAGCGCGACGGCGGACCACGGCACCGAGGCCGACGTCGGTGCCGACATTGACGGTTTCGGGCGCCGGGTCGGAGGATCCCGCCACCTGATGGCCGCGTCCAGCTTCGCCGCACGTGCCCTGGCCGACGCCCAAGGAACGCTGGGTTGTGGACCGGGGATCGACGTCGCCGCAGTCGGTCGCACGATCCTCGTACGGGACCTTGCGGTCGACGGTCCAGCACGGTGGCCGGCGTTCACCCGGCTGGCCCTGGCACGTGGCGTCCGCGCGGCCTTCGCGTTCCCTCTAGAGGCCGGAGCAGTCCGGCTCGGCGTCCTCACTGTCTACCGAGAGCACCCCGGCACACTGTCACCCAGGGAACGCTGGACGGCGACCGCGCTCGCCAACGAGGCCACCAGGGCCTTGAACGACGCTGGGGATCCCCTGCCCGATCTCGAGGTGGCGGGCCCGCCCGACAGGTCGGGTTCCTAGCAGACGCGCTACCCAGCGCACGGCATGGTCATCGACCCGGCCGGCATGGTGGCCTTGAACATCGCCGTCACCGCCGGTGCTCGTGTCGACGTGGCCGAGGACCTCGGCGGTGAGCTCGTCGAACCAGCCCAGTCCATGGGCACAGCAGGGATCGCAACGCTCGACCGCCGATCTGACTAGCCTTGTCGGCACGTCAGGAGAACCGGCCGGATGACGCACTGGTCGACCCGGCTGCTGGCCGCGCATCTGGGGTCAGAGCGTGTCCGGTCGGTGCCCACTCCAAGGTAGCGACTGGGCACAGGCCTTGCCGTTGCCGTACCGCCAGGAATGCGCGCTTTCTCCGTCGTCCGCCATCGTGCCTAGAGTCCACAACCTGCGCGCCCGCGAAAGCCGACGCGCCCGGCAGGCCGCGCTCACCGGCGCCAAACTGGCCCAGGCAGTGCAATGCCGTGGGTAGCCGGGCGGGATGCGGGTCCTGGTCCACCGCGAACGACCGCGCCCCGGCGCCCCAGCTCGACGTCTTCGAGGAACGCGACGGCTGCCGCTACCAAGCCGTCGCCACCAAAACGCGCGGGCAACTCGCGTTCGTTAAGGCCCGCCACCGCGGCCACGCCCACGCCGAGGACCGGACCCTTCGTGAGTGCAGGGCGTGAGTGACAGGGGCTGGGAGCGACGCCGCGTGAGGCGCGATGCAGCCGGTGACGGAGCTACTGCTGCGTCTGCTTGGCGACGAGTACGACTCCCCGGCGTCTGGGGGCGGTACCGCCGTCGGTGTGGACCGCGTGCGGCACGGGCGCGGCGGTGGGGGCGGGGGATGCCGAGTAGGAGCCGAGGACCGTTCCGTCGGCGTGGCTGAGGACGAGGTGGCGCACGCAGCCGGGTCGGTCGCTGACGGCGGCCCGGACGAGGTCGAGGACGTGGTCGGTGTCGAGGTCCGGCCGGACGTCGGCGAGGTCGCGGCCGATGAGGGTGTTGCGGTCGCGGGCGCCGGCGGCCGCGGCGTTCAGGTACTGCACGACAGTGCGTGCCGGTCGGGCCGTGGCGGTGTCGTCGCTCGCGGCGGGTTCTACGGCTTCTGCGGCTTCGACGGCTTCTGCGGCTTCGACGGCGAGGAGCAGGACGGTGTCCTCGACGGCGTCCAGGACGCCGTAGAGGCAGTCCCATGCGGCTTGGGCCTGGGTGTAGGCGTCGATGAGGACCTGTTCGGAGCGGACCTGGTCGGTGACGTCGCGCCAGGTGGCCACGATCCGGTCGGCGTCGACCCGGGCGACGAGCAGGTCCATGGTTCCGGACCAGTCGTCGCTGTCGTAGGAGGTCCGCAGCTTCTGCACGATGCCTGTGTCGGCGGCCAGCCGGAACGCCTCCGGGATGCCGGTGCCCTCCGGGTCCGGCAGCAGCTCAGTCAGGTCACGCCCGAGCAGATCCCCTGCGCCGGCGCTGTGCGGAGCGGCACCGGCAGTGTTGATGGACTCCAGCGAGAAGCCGGCGGCGTGGCCCTGGGCGTCGCGGTGCACCAGATGGACCGCGAACCCGTCGGGGCTGACGTCCAGGGCCGCTCGCAGCGTGCGCTCGGAGGCGGACACCTCAGAGACGGACACTTCAGAGGCGGGAAGACGGTGGCTGTCGCGGGTCGCGGCGGCCGAGACCTGGGTCATGGAGCCCTCCGGAGTCTTAAGACTGAGGCAGCGCAGGGATGACCTGCACCGCTTTCAGGGGTCGAGCGGACGGCGGTGCGGTCCCTGCCCCGGTCCTGCCCTCTGCTGGACGAACTCGGCCTTGCGGTGACGCCACTATGGACGACCGGCGTGTACGTGGGCCGCAACCGGGCGGTGTCGCAGCACGTGGTCGTGGCTCACGATGCCGCTACCGCGGGATAGGTGCGTTCGAGGAGCTCGCGGGCGTCCTGGACGGTGGCTGCCTCGTGCATGTCGAACCGCCAGGTCCGGCCGCTGCGGTTCCAGCCTTTGGTGCCCATCCGGGTCCGGGCGCTGTGCGGGATCACGGTGACGATCGCCTTCAGACCCCCGCGGCGGTACCGGGGGTAGACGAACCGGTTGACGTAGTCGTGGTCCATCGCCGACGGCGTGCCCGTCGCCTCGGCGATGTCGACCACGATGAACCGCGCCCGGCCAGCCTCGACGAGCCCGGCCTGGACGTCCAGGCTGCGCGTGAACGTGTCGTGGTCACCGAACCGGAACCACCGGACCACGATCAGCGCGGCGGACTCCTCGAACAGCACGGCCACCTGCGCCGCGACCTCAAGCATGATGGTCGCCACGAGTGCCAGCCTTCCCGCAACACATTCCTGCCCGAGCGACGCCTGTGCAGACTACACAGCCATGTCGGCATCCGGTGTGTGGATCTGGAGCGTTTCAGCGCGCACTACCGGCACCGGTGACGTGCGCTTGGAGCTGACCATTGCTGCGGTGTCCCTGCGCACCGAGTGACCGATCGGGTCGACCGCCCGCGGGACGACAGCGTCGCATTCTCGTGTCGTCGGCCATTCCTGATGCCGTCGTCATGCGTTGACGCCGTCCCAGTTTCTGGTGCCGTTGACGGCGTCGCGGACCTGACGCGGGGCCGGGCTGGTGGACACAGCCCGGACGAGGTGCGTGTCGGGTCGTGTCCGCGGCCTGCACCGGTCTGCGAGATCGGCCCGCGACAGATCACGTTGTGCACCGCGAAGACGGTGGCGGACGCTGCCGAGGGTGGGGCTGGATGCGGCCGCGGGTGCGTCCAGGCAGGACCGCCTTCCATTCTGTTCCGCTCGCAACGACATCGTGACCGGCGCCCCGGCAGCGCCTCTCCACGCCGCCGCCGCGGCGCCGGATCCTCGGGGAACCGTCGCCCGCGGGGCAGATCACCTACGATGGCCGGGTGGCCGATCTCGGTCTCGGCTGCCCCGGACCCCGGTAGCCCTTCGCCGGTCGAAGGTGACTGTCATGTCCGTGATGAAGTGGCCCGGGGCGCCTGCCCCCGAGGCCTCGGCTCGCTGCACGAGCGCCGCTGCCTGCTGGGCGACCGGCGAGTGCGCGGTCGTGTCCGTCGTCCGGCGGCGGCCGAGGACGTCGTGTTGAGCAGCGACCATCAGGCAGCGGTGCGGTCCGCGCTGTTGCAGGCAGTGACCGGGGAGCGGCCTGCCGACCTCGCCGAGTGGTCCGCTCGGGTGTGCCAGGTGGCGGTGGCGATGCTGTCCGCGTCCG
>JACRAB010000306.1 GCA_016213575.1 Actinomycetota bacterium | reverse complement strand
GACGCGCCCGGGGCCGCCGGGGCTGCCGGGTCCGGCAAGCCCTGCCCGAACTGCCAGGCGGCGAACCTCACGGACGCGCTGTTCTGCGAGGACTGCGGCTACGACTTCACGACGGGGCAGATGCCGCGCGCGGTCCCGACGACGCCCGAGCTGGCGCCGCTCGACCCGCCGGCCGGTGCGCCGGGCGGGCCGGCCGCCGGCCCCGTCGAGTGGGTCGTCGAGGTCTGGGTCGACCCGGACTGGCACGCCGCCCAGGACGCCGCCGACCCGTGCCCCTCGCCGGGCATGCCGGTCGTCGTCCCGCTCGTCGGGGCGAGCCTGCTCGTCGGCCGGACGTCCGCCAGCCGCAACATCCACCCGCAGGTCGACCTCGGCACCGACACCGGCGTCTCCCGGCGGCACGCCCAGCTGACGACCGACGGCATGCGCTGGTTCGTCGAGGACCTCCAGTCGGCGAACGGCACGTACGTGGGGGCGTCCGGCGCCCCGCTGCCGACGACGCCCGTCACGCCCGGCCAGCGCACCGAGCTCGCCGACGACGACCGGGTGTACATCGGCGCGTGGACCCGCCTCGTCATCCGGAAGGCGACCCCGCAGGAGCAGGGCACGACGCCCTGACGACGTGACGGCACGCAGGCCGTGCCCGGCCGCCGGGCACGGTCTGCGCGGGACGTCACACGCCCCGTGGCGAGATGGGCCGTCCGGAGTCGCTAGCCTTGCCGACGGACGAATGCGGCGTCGCGCCGTCCAGGTACGGCTTGCCAGACGCCGCCACCCGACGTGAAGGGGAGTGGCGCACCGATGGCGCGCAACGGCATCGTGACCGTGGTGGGAGCCGGGTTCTACGGCTCGACGACGGCCCAGCGGCTGGCTGAGTACGACATCTTCGACAAGGTCGTGCTCACGGACATCCGTGACGGCTGGGCCGAGGGCCTGGCGCTCGACCTCAACCAGTCCCGGCCGATCGAGGGCTTCGAGACCCAGGTGGTCGGCAAGACGACCGGCACCGACGGCACCGGGTACGAGGCCATCCAGGGCTCGGACATCGTCGTCATCACCGCGGGCCTGCCCCGCAAGCCCGGCATGAGCCGGATGGATCTGCTCGGCGTCAACGGCGGCATCGTCCGCGGCGTCGCCGAGAACGTCGCGAAGCACGCGCCCGACGCGGTCATCATCATCGTGTCGAACCCGCTCGACGAGATGACGACGCTCGCCCAGATCGCGAGCAAGTTCCCGCACGAGCGGGTCATCGGCCAGGCCGGCATGCTCGACACCGCGCGGTTCTCGTACTTCGTCGCCGAGAAGCTCGCGGTGCCGGTCGGCGCCGTGAAGACCCTGACCCTCGGCTCGCACGGCGACACGATGGTCCCGGTCCCGAGCGCCTGCACGGTCAACGGCAAGCCGCTCGCCGACCTGCTGCCCGCCGACACGATCGAGGAGCTCGTCGTCCGCACCCGCAACGGCGGCGCCGAGGTCGTGGCGCTGCTCAAGTCCGGCTCCGCGTACTACGCGCCGTCGGCCGCCGCCGCCCGGATGGCCAAGGCCGTCGCCGAGGACAGCGGCGCCGTCATGCCGGTCTGCGCGTGGCTCACGGGCCAGTTCGGCATCAGCGACGTGTACCTCGGCGTCGAGGCCGAGCTCGGCAAGGGCGGCGTCCGCTCGATCGTCGAGCGCGACCTCACCGAGACCGAGATCGCCGGGCTCAAGGAGGCCGCCGCCGCGGTCAAGGCCAAGGCCGCGGACGTCGCGTCGCTCTGACGCACCAGCACCCGGAGGACCTGTCCGCTGTCTGCGGGCAGGTCCTCCGCGTCGTCCGGGTCAGACCGTCGTGAGGCTGCGCGTGTACGCGGCGGGCGTCGTGCCGAGGTGGGACCGGAAGTCGCGGACGAGGTGGGCCTGGTCGGCGTAGCCGAGGTCGGCGGCGAGCTCGGCCCACACGACGTCGTCCCCGCCCGCGGCCCGGTCGGCCGCCTCGACGATCCGCCAGCGTCGGATCACCCAGGCGGGGCTGACCCCGAGCGCCTGGGAGAACATCCGCTGCAGGGTGCGGACGCCGACCCCGGCGTGCGCGGCGAGCTGCTCGACCCGGACGACGGACCGGTCGTGCTCGGCGACCGCGGCGACCGCCGTCACCTCGCGGGCCAGGGCGAGCAGCGGCGCCGGCCGGCGGGCGACGACCCGCTCGAGGACGCCGCGCAGCGCCGCGACCCGGGCCGCTTCGTCACCCGCGCCCTCGACGAGCGCGGCGACCCCGCGGACCCCGAGGGCGTCGTCCATCGGCACCTCGGCGTCGGTGAGGGTGTGCGCCGGCCGGTCGGTGAGGGCGCCGAGCCCGCCGGACGTCTTCGCCGCGACGGTCCAGCCGTCCCCGACGAGCCGGCGCTGGTCGAGCCGGCGGTGCACGCCGTAGACCCGCGCGCCGGCCGGCTTCATGACCCGGCCCGCCCGGTCGACCGTGCCGACCGACAGGTGCGACCCGGGATGGGTGAGCACCTTCTGGACGTGCTCCATGCCCTCGGGCAGCTCGTAGGCGACCGCCCAGAACCAGTCGACGAGGCCGTCGAGCGCCTCGCCCGGCGGGTACCGCTCGAGCGAGACGATCGTCCGCATGAACGCGGGATCGACGATGCCCCGGGTGTCGTCGGGGCCGGGCACGGTGGACCGCATCGCTCCACCGTAACCGCGGCCCCGGACACCTGTCGCGAACCTTCAATCCGGGCGCGGGCGGCGTCCCTAGGGTCGGTGCATGACCGCTGACACGAACGCACAGACCGACACCACGCAGACCGACGGCACGCAGACCGACGTCCCGTTCTTCCCGGCGCCGGCCCCCGCGGCCCTGGCCGACCCGGGCACCGCACGCGCGCTGCTCCTGCCCGTCCTCGACGGCCTCGCCACCGTCGTCGCCGCGATCGGGGACGACGACCTCGCCCGCCCGACGCCGTGCCGCGACTACGACGTCGCCGGGCTCCGCGACCACGTCCTCGGCTGGCTCGACCTCTTCGGTGCGGCCTTCGCCGACCCGGCGCGGGCGACGACCCGGCCCGACCCGGCGCAGTTCCACGCCGCCGACCTGCCGACGGCGGCCTTCGCGGCCCCGCAGGACGTCGTCCGCACCGCCGCCGGCCGCTTCGAGCAGGCGCTCGCGGCCGGCGTCCTCGACGGCGAGGTCGTCATGTCGCAGGCCCGGATGACCGGCCCGGCGGCGCTCGGCATGGTCCTCGGCGAGTACGTCGTCCACGGCTGGGACCTCGCGACCGCGACCGGGCAGAGCTGGACGCCTCCGCAGGAGGCCGTCACCGTCTCGCGGGAGTTCTTCGGCGGCGTCGTCGCGCCCGAGTACCGCGGCCCCGACGGCGGCTTCTTCGACGACGAGGTCGAGGTGCCGGCCGACGCCCCGGCCCTGGACCAGCTGCTCGGCTTCGCCGGCCGCGACCCGCGGTGGACCCCGGCCGGCTGAGCCGTTCAGCGCCTCCGTGGGAGATCCGCCTGCATGTGCACGCCGATCTCCCACTGAGGCGCATGACGGGGAGCGTCAGGAGGCGGCGGCGCGGGTCTCGCCCTCGAGCTGCGCGGTGACCCGCTCGCCGGTGATGAGCGCGTACGTCGCGCCGGCGATCGCGGCCCCGGCGAGCGGCGCGAGCCAGAACAGCCACAGCTGGCCGAGGGCCCAGGAGTCGGTGAAGAGCGCGACTCCGGTCGACCGGGCCGGGTTCACCGACGTGTTCGTCACCGGGATCGACACGAGGTGGATGAGCGTCAGGGCGAGGCCGATCGGGATCGGGGCGAAGCCGACGGGGGCGCGGCCGTCCGTCGCGCCGAGGATCACGTAGAGGAACACCGCCGTGAGCACGACCTCGACGACGAGCGCCGCGGTGAGCGAGTAGCCGCCGGGGGAGTGGTCGCCGTAGCCGTTCGCGGCGAAGCCCGAGGCGCCGGCGTCGAAGCCGTCCTGCCCGGACGCGACGACGAGCAGGACACCGCCGGCGACGATCCCGGCGACGACCTGCGTGACGACGTACGCGGCGACGTCCTTCCACGGGAAGCGCTTCGCGACCGCGAGCCCGAGGGTCACCGCGGGGTTGAAGTGACCGCCGGAGACGTGCCCGACCGCGTAGGCCATCGTCAGCACCGAGAGCCCGAAGGCGAGCGCGACGCCGAGCAGCCCGACGCCGACGTCGGGGAAGCCCGCGGCCAGGACGGCCGTCCCGCAGCCGCCGAAGACGAGCCAGAAGGTGCCGAGGAACTCCGCGCCGAGGCGGGAGGAGAGGGCGGGGGTGGCAGCCATGGAGGACCTCCGGGGCGAGAGCGGCTGTCTCTGGGTGATCCAATGTGTCGCTGATCCGGCGGTTTGACCAGACTTCACCCGGTGAGATCGGCGTGTCGCTGTCGGTGCACGACGTGTCGTCCGGGCGGCCGGCCGGAATCCGTCGCAAACGGAGGTGATCGGGTGCATCCGGGCGCCGTGGCGGGCCGGAAGTAGGGGCACGAGGAGCCGGCGACGGCGCCGGACCCGCTCCCCGACGAAGGGACCCCCATGAACCTCCGACGACGTCTCGCCGCAGCGGCCGCCTCCGGTGTCGCACTCGCCCTCGGAGCGACCGTCCTGGCCGCCGCCCCGGCCTCCGCGACGACGACGGCACCGGGCACCCGCTCGCTGGCCGCCGTCCTGCTCTCGGACGGCAACCAGTTCGACCGCAACTGGAACGACTACGACATCGTCACCGAGGCCGTGCTCGCGGTGCTCGCCGCGAAGCCGAGCTCTCCGGTCAAGGTCGTGACCGACGGCAACGTCGCCCTCACCGCGTTCCTCCCGCGGGACGACGCGTTCCGCCGGCTCGTCAAGGACCTCACGGGCACCCGGCCGAAGACCGAGAAGGCCACGTTCGAGGCCGTCGCGGGGCTCGGCATCGACACCGTCGAGACCGTCCTGCTCTACCACGTCGTCCCCGGGGCGACGATCACGCGCGCGCAGGCGCTCAAGGCCGACGGCGCCAAGCTCACGACGGCGCTCGGCAGCACCGTGAAGGTCGACGTGACGAAGCGGCACGGCAAGCGCGTCATCAAGCTCGTCGACGCGGACCGCACGGACCGCAACCCGCGGGTGGTCAAGGCCGACATCAACAAGCGGAACAAGCAGATCGCGCACGGCGTCGACCGCGTCCTGCGCCCGCTCGACCTGCCCTGACCGGACGGCGGGCCGCCGACCGCGGGGGACACCCCGGTCGGCGGCCCGCACCGGCCGCCCACCGACGTCACACGGCCCGCGGGCGGCGTCCGCGGCACGCGTCGCTAGGCTGCCGGTCGGAATCAGTGCCCGGGCACGGCCCCACCCGGCCGGTGCCGGCGCGGACAGCGTCGAAGGAGTCGTGTCAGTGACGAAGATCAAGGTTGCCGGGCCCGTCGTCGAGCTCGACGGCGACGAGATGACCCGCATCATCTGGCAGTTCATCAAGGACCGGTTGATCCACCCGTACCTCGACGTCGACCTGCGCTACTACGACCTCGGCATCGAGCACCGGGACGCCACCGACGACCAGGTGACGATCGACGCCGCGAACGCCATCAAGGAGCACGGGGTCGGCGTCAAGTGCGCGACGATCACGCCCGACGAGGCACGCGTCGAGGAGTTCGGCCTCAAGAAGATGTGGGTCTCGCCGAACGGCACGATCCGCAACATCCTCGGTGGCGTCGTCTTCCGCGAGCCGATCATCATCAGCAACATCCCGCGGCTCGTCCCGGGCTGGACCAAGCCGATCGTCATCGGCCGTCACGCCCACGGCGACCAGTACAAGGCGACGAACTTCAAGGTCCCCGGCGCCGGGCAGCTGACGATCACGTTCACGCCCGAGGACGGCTCCGAGCCGATCCAGCACGTCGTCGCGAACTACGGCGCCGACGGCGGTGTCGCGATGGGCATGTACAACTTCAACAAGTCCATCGAGGACTTCGCGCGCGCCTCGTTCGCCTACGGCCTGCAGCGGGGCTACCCGGTCTACCTGTCGACGAAGAACACGATCCTCAAGGCCTACGACGGGGCCTTCAAGGACATCTTCGCCGAGATCTTCGAGACCGAGTACAAGGCCGACTTCGAGGCCGCCGGCATCACCTACGAGCACCGCCTCATCGACGACATGGTCGCCGCCGCGATGAAGTGGGAGGGCGGCTACGTCTGGGCGTGCAAGAACTACGACGGCGACGTCCAGTCCGACACCGTCGCGCAGGGCTTCGGCTCGCTCGGGCTCATGACGAGCGTCCTCATGACCCCGGACGGAAAGACGGTCGAGGCCGAGGCCGCCCACGGCACGGTGACCCGGCACTTCCGCCAGCACCAGCAGGGCAAGCCGACGTCGACGAACCCGATCGCGTCGATCTACGCCTGGACCGGCGGTCTCAAGCACCGCGGCAAGCTCGACGGCACCCCCGAGGTGACGGCGTTCGCCGAGACCCTCGAGCGGGTCTGCGTGCAGACCGTCGAGCAGGGCAAGATGACGAAGGACCTCGCCCTCCTCGTCGGCCCGGACCAGGGCTGGCTCACGACCGAGGACTTCCTCGCCGCGCTCGACGAGGGTCTGCAGGCCGCCACGAAGTGACGGCGCGTCGCCCGGCCTGACGCACCGCGCACGAAGGGTCCGGTCCCCGACGGGGACCGGACCCTTCGTCGTGCGAGGGGCCGGCGAGGTGCTGTGCCGCACCGTCCGCGGCGCATATGCTGCGCTCGATCGTCGTCCGGCCGCCCCCGTGACGAGCAGGTGCACCGGCCGTCGCGGCCGGTCCTCACGGTGCGAGGCGGCATGAACGACGGAACCGTCCCCGGAGCGGGCGCCGCGGCCGGCGGCCGTCCGCTGCGCCTCGTCGCGTGGGGGCTGCTCGTGGCCTTCGTCGACCTGCGGGTCGGCTGGTTCGACCTGCTCCCGGACCTCGTCGGCTGGCTCCTCGTCGCCGTCGGCGTCCGCCGGCTCGCCGCAGGGCGCGCGCCCGGCCCCGGCGCACCGGTGGCGTACGCGGCAGCCCTCGTCGCCGCGGCGCTCAGCGTCGTCGACCTGGGCCTGCGGGTGCTCACGGACGGTGCCCGCAGCGACGCGTGGTCGTTCGTCGCCGGCTCCGGCGGGTTCGCGCTCGGCGGCGAGGTCTTCTCGCTCCACGCCGTGGCGACCGTGCTCGCCGTCCTCACCCTGACGGGGGTCGTCGCCGGGCTCGCCGAGCGCGGCGGGGACGACGTCGCGACCCGGCGCTGGACGCGGCTGCGGCTCGTCTATATCTGCACGGCGCTGCCGGGGCTGGCGATCTGCTTCCTCATGCTGCTGGGCCTGGGCAGCGGCGCCGGTCTCGTGCTCTCGTCGGTGCTCGTCATCGTCGGGTACGTCGTCTACGCGCTCGCCGTCCTGCGCGCCTTCCGGGACTCCCGCCGGCCGTGGGCCCTGCCCGGTGGCGCCGTCCCGCCGGCCGCAGGCGATCCGGACGCAACCGCCGCGGCGGGCCCTGCGTCGATCACCGCGTAGCGCCGACCGGACGGATCCGCCGCCGGGCCGGGCGTTCCTGGAGGATCCGATGAGCACGACGACGGGCCACGAGCCGGCGCGCGTCCCCGGGCGGCGCCCGCTCGCCGTCGCGGGCTGGGGGCTGCTGCTCGTCGGTCTCGACCTCAGGGTCAACGGGCTGGACGTGCTGCCGGACGTCGTGGGCTGGGCGCTCCTGCTCGTCGCGGCGCTTCGGCTCGCCGAGATCGTCCCCGCGACCGGCACGATGCCGACCGACCGCGAGCCCGGCCGGCGCCGGCTCGCCGTCCTCACCGCGGTCGCCGCCGGGCTCGCCGGGGCGCTCTCGCTGCCGTGGGTGACCGAGACGACGGCCGCCTACGTCGCCTGGACGGTCGCGGTCGGCCTGCTGCTACGGCTGGTCGCCGTCCAGGCGGCGCACGCCGGGGACGCGGAGTCGTCCCGGCGCTGGAACCGGCTGCTCGTCTGCTGGGCCGTGTCGGCGTCCGGCCTGACGGTCGCCGGAGCCGCGCCGGGTCTGCCGGTCCTGCTCGGGGCGGGCTGGCTGGGCACCGAGGGCACCCTCGCGGTCGACGGGGCCGTTCTGGCCGTGGTCCTCGTGCTCGTCGTCGTCCTGCTCGGGACGCTCCTCGTGGCCACCGTCGGGCTCTTCCGGGACTCGTGGCGCCCGTGGGCCAGGCCGCCGGTCGTCACCGCTCAAGCCGGCTGAGACCGGCGCCGATCCCCGGGGCGTGAGCGACCACGGCTTCGTCACCCGGCGCCAGCTCCGGATGCTCGCGTGCGTCGAGGCGGTACTCCGCGAGGTGCTCGGGATCGTGCTCCTGCCCACCGCGGAGCGGCGCGCCGACGGCACCTTCCGGTTCGGCGAGGACGATCTCGAGCCGGCCGCGCCGTGGGTCGAGCTGCGGCACCACGACCTCGTCCGCGGCGACGCCTGGTCCGGCGACAGCGCCGACTGGGACGTCTTCGCCCTGCGCGGCGCGCGGCACGAGGACGGCCTCCCGGTGCACCTCGAGTTCCACTCCCAGGACCACTCGCTCGCGGGCCGCTGCGAGGAGGTCTTCTCCTCCTACCCGCCGGACGTGCTGCAGGTACTCACGGACGCGTTCCACCGGCTCCGGACGACGGGCCTGCCGCCGTCCCCGGACCTCGCCTGGATGCTCTCGCCGCAGGAGCGGCTCGGTGAGGAGTGACGCCGTCCGGCCGGGCCCGGTGCCTCGGGCCGGGTCAGGTCAGCGGAAGACGACCGTGCTCGCGGCGTTGAGGAGCACCCGGTGCTCGGTGTGCCAGCGGACGGCGCGGGAGAGCACCTGCGCCTCGACGTCACGGCCCGCTGCGGCGAAGTCCTCGGCGCTCATCGCGTGGTCGACCCGCAGCACGTCCTGCTCGATGATCGGGCCCTCGTCGAGGTCCGGCGTCACGTAGTGCGCGGTCGCGCCGACGAGCTTGACGCCGCGGCGGTGCGCCTGGTGGTACGGCTTGGCGCCCTTGAAGCTCGGGAGGAACGAGTGGTGGATGTTGATCATCCGGCCGGGCATCGAGCCGCACATCTCGTCCGAGAGCACCTGCATGTAGCGGGCCAGGACGACGAGCTCGACGTCCAGCTCGCTGACGATCCCGCGCAGCCGGGCCTCGGCGGCCTCCTTGCTGCCGGGCTCCTTCGTCACGGGCACGTGGTGGAACGGCACGCCGTAGAACTCGGCCAGCGGCGCGAGCGCGGTGTGGTTGCTGACGATCGCGGGGACGTCGATCGGCAGGCTGCCGTTGCGGGCCCGGAAGAGCAGGTCGTTGAGGCAGTGCCCGCCGAGGCTGACCATGATGAGCGTG
This sequence comes from Actinomycetota bacterium, assembly GCA_016213575.1. Lineage (GTDB taxonomy): Bacteria > Actinomycetota > Actinomycetes > Actinomycetales > Kineosporiaceae > R-H-3. Next base: position 10,514 of record JACRAB010000306.1, on the reverse strand, counting down.
CGGGTCTTCCGTGCCGACTGGTGCACCTGCCACGTCATGCCGAACTTCTGCGCGACCGGCTCGACCGCCGACCGGAACCCGGCCCCGAAGGCCGAGACGTCGGCGTCCGGCCGCGGCGCGACCGCACCGGGCCGGGCCGCGGGGGCGACGGCGACGCGCATGAAGAAGGTGCCGGTGCCCGGGTCCTCGAACTGCTGGCTCGAGGTGATGTTGCCGCCGGCGTCGACGATCGCGCCGGTGACGGCGTGGACGATCCCGGGGGTGTCGGGGCAGGACAGCGTCAGCACGTGCGTGGTCACGTCGTCGAGGCTACCGGCGGCGGGTCACGGCCCCGTGACGCCGCGTGGAACTGTCGGGACCGGGTCCGGGGCACTCAGCCGACGGCGATGAGGACGACGCCCGCGACCGCCCCGGCCACCCCGACGACCTGGACGGCCCGCAGCCGCTCGTCGTGGACGATCCGGGCGAGCACCGCCGTCACGACCGGGAACAGCGACGACAGCACGACGGCCACCCCGACCTGGCCGCGGGTCGACGCGAGCGCGTAGGCGACGTTCGCGCCGGTGTCCCCGATACCGACGAAGGCGATCGTCCCGGCGTCCGAGCGGCGCAGCCCGCCGAGCCCGCGGACGGCGAGCGCCAGCCCGCCGGCGAGGACGACGCTCGACAGCCGCAGTCCCATGAGGGTCTGCGCGGGGTACTGCTCGCTGCCGTGCGCGACGACGAGCATGAGGACGCCGTAGCTCACGGCCGAGAAGAGCGTCATGGCGAGCACTGCGGCCGTGATCCGGCCCGAGCGCAGGTCGGGGCCGCTCGCGAGGATCGCGCCGACGACGGCCAGCGCGAGTCCGGCGAGCTGCAGGGGCGGCGGCACGACGCCGCGCGCGAGGTCTACCGCGACGGGCAGCGCCGAGCCGCCGGCCGCGATGGGCGCGACGACCCCCATCGGGCCGCGCGCCAGGGCGAGGTAGAACGCCGCGAGCCCGACGTAGCCGAGCACCCCGGCGGCGAGCGCGAGCGGCAGCCACTCCCGCCAGCCGGCGAGCCCGCCCGCGGCGAGCGCCCAGCCGAGCAGGCCGACGAAGCCGACGGCGTGCACCGCCCCGGTCACGGCGAGCGGGTGGAGCCGCTTGGTCGCGGTGCCCGCGACGAAGTCCGCGCCGCCCCACAGCAGGCTCGCGAGCAGCGCGAGCGCGGTCACGGCGGCCTCCGGGCGGGTCGGGTCGGTGAGCAGGTCGTCCGGAGCCTAATGATGGGATGACCCGACCGACAGCCCGGGCCGCACGAGATGCGGGCTCCGTAGGATCGCGGTGTGTCCGACGGCCCGAGCAGGACGGCGTCCGGCGGTGCCCCGGCCGGTCCGGTCCGCCCGGGCCCGGCCCGCCTGGGCACCCGGGACCGGCTCCGGCTGCGGCTCGCGGACGCCGGCCGGGCGTTCGTCGGTCTCGCCGGCGCGACGCTCGGGTTCGCGATCGCGTCCTGGCTCGTCCCGGGGTTCCGGCTCCACGGCTGGCCCGCGACCGTCACGGCCGCCGTCCTCTTCATGGTCTCCGGCGCGCTGTTCCGCCCGGTGCTCGTCCGCGTCGCCGCCCGGCTCGGCTGGCCGGGGGCGGTGCTGCTCGCGCTGCTCGGGCAGACCGTCGTCGTCTGGGCCATCGCCCGCGGGGACGCCGGCTCCGGCCCCGGCCTGCTCCTCGCCTCGTTCGCCGCGGCGTGGATCATCGCCGGCGTCACGACGATCCTCATGTGGGTCTTCACCGCGGGCACCGACGAGGCGGTGACGGCGAGCCTGGTGCGGCGGGCGATGCGGCGGCGCTCCCGCGGCCGGCAGGCGCGGCCGGCGGACGCCGACGTCCCGGGCGTCGTCTTCGTCCAGGCGGACGGCGTGCCCTACCCGGTGCTCGAGCTCATGGTCATGGCGGGCACGCTGCCGACGCTCTCGCGCTGGGTCCGCAGCGGCTCGCACGTCATGCGGGAGTGGCGCCCCCGGCTGCCCGCGACGACGCCCGCCAGCCAGATGGGGCTGCTCCACGGCACGACGGACGGCATCCCGGCGTTCCGCTGGGTCGACCGCGCGAGCGGCCGGGTCTACGTCGCGAACCGTCCCGCGGACGCGCGGGCCATCGAGGCGCTGCACTCCGACGGCCACGGCCTGCTCGCCGACGACGGCGTCTCGGTGAGCAACCTGTTCACCGGCGACGCCCCGGTCGCCTACGCGACGATGAGCGCCGTCGACCGCACCCAGGAGACGCTCGCCACCCGGCGCGCGGTCTCCCGGTTCCTCGCCCGCCCGGACGGCCTGGCCCGCGGGCTGTCCCGCACGGTCGCCGAGATCGTCCGCGAGCGGTTCCAGGCGGCCCGCGCCCGGCGCCGCGACCTGCGCCCGCGGGTGCACCGCGGCTGGGCGTTCGCCGTCGAGCGGGCCGCGCTCAACGGCGTCCTGCGCGACCTCAACACCTCGCTCGTCGCGACGTCCATGCTCGAGGGCCGCAGGTGCGTCTACGTCGACTACGTCGACTACGACGCGGTCGCCCACCATGCGGGGATGCTCCGGCCGTAGTCGCTCGACGCGCTCGCGGGCATCGACGCCGTCCTCGCCCAGCTCGAGAAGGTCGCCGCGGTCGCCCCGCGGCCGTACCGGTTCGTCGTCCTCTCCGACCACGGGCAGTCCCAGGGCGAGGTCTTCGCGGACCGGTACGGCGAGGACCTCGCGGCGCTCGTCGCCCGGCTCGCGCACGCCGGGGTCACCGACGCGACGACCGGCTCGGAGGCGGCGGGCCGGCTCGGTGCCGTCACGGCGTCCGCCGGGAGCGTCGACACCGCGTTCGGCCGTGCGCTGCACGCGGCCGGCGACCGGATCGAGCGCCGCGGCAACGCCGACGCCGACCGGGCGACGGCGACCCAGCGGGCCGCGGTCGCGGGCCGCGACGGGCCGGCCGACGACGAGTTCCTCGTCTTCGGCTCCGGCAACCTCGGGCTCGTCTACGTCGCGGGCGAGGACCACCGGCTCTCCCGCGAGGAGCTCGACGTCCGGTTCCCGGCGCTCGTCGCGGGCCTCGTGACCCACCCCGGCGTCGGGTTCGCCGTCGTCCGCTCCGACGAGCACGGGATCGTCGCGGTCGGGCCGGACGGCGAGCACCGGGTCGAGCGCGGCGAGGTCGTCGGGATCGACCCGCTCGCACCGTTCGGCGAGCACGCCGCCGAGTTCGTGGCCCGGGCCGCCGCGATGCCGGAGGCGCCCGACGTGCTCGTCAACAGCCTCATCGACGCGATGGGCGAGGTCGCCGCGTTCGAGGGGCTCGTCGGCTGCCACGGCGGCCTCGGCGGCTGGCAGGACCGGGCGATGGTCGTGCACCCCGCGGACCTGCCCGCCCCCGACGGGCTCGTCGTCGGCGCCGACGCCCTGCATGCCGTCCTCGTCGGGTGGCTGGACCTGCTCGGGCACCGCCGGGCGCTGCCGCCCCGCCGCGAGCGGGTCTACGCGACAGGTCGCGCCGAGGGTCTTTCGGGGCCGGACGGATCAGGGCAGGATGCCCGGCCATGACGACCTTCCTGGACGACGTGACCGTCGAGGACCTCGACGCCGACCCGTACCGGGTCTACGCCCGGATGCGCGCCGAGCTGCCGGTCGCGCACGTGCCGGCCGTCGACTGCTGGTTCGTCACCCGGCACGCCGACGTCGCGTTCGTCGCCGAGCACCCCGACCTCTTCCCGGCCGCCGCTCCGGGGTCGCCGGTCGAGCGGTCCTTCGGCGCGCCGACGATCATCACCGTCGACGGTCCGGTGCACCACGACCTGCGCCGCGCCTTCGACGGCAACATGCGGCCCAAGCGCGTCGAGGGGTACGTCGACGACCTCGTCCGGCCGGTCGCCGCCCGGCACGCGGCGGCGCTCGCCGGGGCCGCGGCGGCGGGGGAGCCGGTCGACCTGCTCGCGACGTACTTCGAGCCGATCTCGGTGCTGAGCCTGGCCGCCGTCCTCGGGCTCGACCTGGACGCGCAGACGCTGCGCCGCTGGTTCCACGGCATGAGCCTCGGTGCGATCAACTACGAGCAGGACCCGGCCCGGCAGGCCGAGGCGGACGCCGTCCTCGCCGAGGTCGACGCCGTCGTCGTCCCGCTCCTGGAGCACCTCGCCGCGCACCCCGACGACTCGACGCTGTCGCACATGCTCCACGCGGGCCGGGCGGCCGGCGACCCGCGACCGGTCGACCTCGTGCTGCCGAGCGTCAAGGTCGCGATCCTCGGCGGCATGCAGGAGCCCGGGCACGGTGCGGCGTCCACCCTCGCGGCGCTGCTCGCCGCCCCCGCCCAGCTGGCCGCCGTCCTCGCGGACCGCTCGCTCGTCGCCGCGGCGGTCGAGGAGGGCACCCGGTGGGTCACCCCGATCGGCACCCAGTTCCGGACGGCGGCGCGGGACGTCGAGGTCGGCGGGGTGACGGTGCCGGCCGGGGCGGGCGTCTCCGCCGTCCTCGCGTCGGCGAACCGGGACGCCGCGGTCTTCCCCGAGCCAGACGTCTTCGACCTGTTCCGGCACGTCCCGGGGCGTGCGGCCGAGGGGCCGGTCGGGGCCGCGGCCGCGGCGGCCGGGCAGGCGGCGTACGGCTTCGGCAAGCACTTCTGCTCCGGGCACTCCTTCGCCCGGCACCAGATGCGGATCGCGATCGAGGAGCTCCTCGTGGCGTTCCCGGGGGTGCGGCCCGCGGACGACGGGCCCGTCGTCTTCCGCGGCTGGGAGTTCCGGGCGCCGGTCGCGCTGCCGGTGCTGCTGGGGTGAGCGCCGGTCAGCCGGGGAGTGCGGTGAGCTCGGCGACGACCTCGCCGTCGACCTGCTCGTCGAGCTCGACGAACCCGACCGAGGCGTAGAGCCGCCGCGCCGAGGCGTTCGCCGGGTCGACCGACAGCCGCACCGGGTGGCCCCCGGGCCGGTCGAGGAGCCGGCGCGCGAGAGTGAGGACCGTCGCCCGGCCGACCCCGGTGCCCTGCTGCGAGGCGTCGACGAGCATCCCGCCGATCCAGTGGCACCCGTCGTCCTCGTCCCAGGCCCACATGACGTGCCCGACGACCTCCTCGCCGGCGACGACGGCGAGCGAGGTCCACACCCGCTCGCGCAGGCTGAGGAGCAGGTAGCGCGCCGCGGACGGCGGCACGAAGTCGCGCTGGTCGTCCCGCGGCACGACGTCCGCGACAGCGCGCCAGTTGGCGTCGTCGACGGGGTGCAGCGTGACCGGGCGCCCGGTGCGGTCGCGGATCCCGAGGTCGATCACGGCTCAGCCGCCGTGGCCGGGGGCTAGCACGTAGACGTTCGCGACGACGTCCCCGTCCGGGGTGCGGACCGCTGTCGTCACCCGCCGGTAGCCCGGACCCTCGAACGCGTCGAGCCGGTCCCAGTGCGCGGGCAGGTCCGGCGACTCGAGCACCTGCACGGTGACCTCCGGGCCCGCCGGGTCGAGCGTGAGCCCGGGGTAGCCCAGCGCGGCACCCCATCCGGACTCGACGAGGACGCCGCGGACGACGCCCTCGAACCAGCGCCCGCCGAGGCCGGCGACCTCGTGGTGGTTCGACCGACCGGGCCCGAGCGTCCCGTACGTCGCCAGCCGGTGCTCCGCCACGCCGCCTCCGCTCCTCGCGCCGCCCGAGACCGGGTGTCCCGACAGTGGGGAGACCTCGACGGCAGTTCGCCGCGGAGGTTACCCCGGAGCGGCCGTCCCGGCCTCGTCGCGGAACTCGGTCGACCTCGCGGCCGGGCGGGGCTTGGATGGGCGGGTGCCGCAGCCCGGGTCCCGTCCCGTCGTCCTCGTCACCGGCGTGGGTCGTACCGCCGGCATCGGTGCCGCCTGCGCCGTCGCGCTCGCGGCGGCCGGCTGGGACGTCGCCGTCTCGTGGTGGTCCGGGTACGACGCCCGGATGCCGTGGGGCGCCGACCCCGACGGCGTCCCGGGCGTCGAGCGGGCCGTCGTCGACGCCGGCGGCCGGTTCGTCGCCGTCGAGGCCGACCTGGAGCGCCCGGGGACGCCGTCCGAGCTCGTCGACACGGTGACCACGGCGCTCGGGCCGGTGACCGCGCTCGTGCTCTCGCACTGCGAGTCGGTCGACTCCGACCTGCGGTCGACGACCGTCGAGAGCTTCGACCGGCACATGGCGGTCAACGCCCGCGCGACCTGGCTGCTCGTCAAGGAGCACGCCGAGCGCTTCGCCGGGCCCTTCGGCACCGGACGGGTCGTCGCGCTGACGAGCGACCACACCGCGCACAACCTCCCGTACGGGGCGAGCAAGGGTGCCATGGACCGGATCGTCCTCGCCGCCGCTCGCGAGCTCGCCGACCTCGGCGTCACGGCGAACGTCGTCAACCCCGGCCCGACCCAGACCGGCTGGATGGACGACGCCCTCGTGGCGCGGGTCGTCGGGCAGACCCCGCTCGGCCGGCTCGGCCGCCCCGAGGACGCCGCGCGGCTCGTCACGTTCCTCTGCTCTGACGCCGGCGGCTGGGTCAACGGCCAGCTGCTCTGCAGCGACGGCGGCATCAACGCCTGAAGGGCGCCGCGGCTACGATCCGGGGCCATGACCGACGCCGCCCCCACGTACGTCGTCGACCCCGCGGACGTCGAGACCTACCGTCGCGACGGGGTCGTCGTCCTGCGCGGCGTCCTCGACGCGGCCGAGGTCGAGCAGGCCCGGGAAGGCGTCGAGGAGGTGCTCGCGCGGCCGAGCGGGATCGCCCTCGTCGCGAGCCGCGACGACGATCCGGGGCGGTTCTTCGAGGACTTCTGCCGCTGGGGCGACGTCCCGGCGATCGAGGGCCTGGCGAAGGCGTCCCGGTTGCCGTCGATCGCCGCGCAGCTCCTCGGCGGGGAGCGCGTGCGGCTGTACCACGACCACGTCCTCGTCAAGGAGGGCGGCACCCGGCAGCGCACGCCGTGGCACCAGGACCAGCCCTACTACAACGTCTCCGGGCACGGCGTCAGCGCGTGGATCCCGGTCGACCCGGTGCCGGACGCCGGCTGCCTCGAGCTCGTCGCCGGGACGCACGCGGGGCCGTGGCTCATGCCGCGCACGTTCATGACGGGGGAGGCCCGCTGGTTCCCGGAGGGCACCCTCGCCGAGCTGCCCGACATCGAGGCCGACCGGGCGGCGTTCGACATCAAGCACGGGGACCTCGCCCCCGGCGACGCGATCTGCTTCGACTTCCTCACGGTGCACGGGGCGCCGGGCTTCCCGTTCGCCGGACGCCGCCGCGTGCTGTCGCTGCGCTACCTCGCGGACGACGCCCGGCACGCCCCGCGGCGCTGGCGGACCTCCCCGCCGTTCGAGGGTCTCGCCGACGAGCTGGCGGACGGCGCGGAGCTCGAGCACCCGCTGTTCCCGGTCGTCTGGCCGGTCTGAGCCCTGCCTCCGGCCCGGTCATGATGTGGAACTCCACGACCACCATGCGGGATCACTCCCGGAGCGTTGGTAGCCTGACCGTGCCGTGACTGGCGTCGGGTGGGTCACCACCAGGGAGCGGCAGGAGCAGTTCCTCGGGTCGTCCGCCTGGGCCCGCAGGTGTGAGCAGTCCACCCGAGACCGCGCGGGCGACGGACGTCGCCACGCCAGCACCTCCCGAGGAGACCACTGCATGTCCGACACCACCCAGTCCTCGCCCCTGCCTGCGTCGACGGCCGTGACGAACCGGTCGCTCGCCGAGACGGACCCGGAGCTCGCCGCCGTCCTCACCGGTGAGCTGGGCCGCCAGCGCGGCACCCTCGAGATGATCGCGAGCGAGAACTTCGCGCCCCGCGCCGTCCTCGAGGCGCAGGGCAGCGTCCTCACGAACAAGTACGCCGAGGGCTACCCGGGCAAGCGCTACTACGGCGGCTGCGAGCAGGTCGACATCGCCGAGGACCTCGCCCGCGACCGGGTCAAGGCGCTCTACGGCGCGGCCTACGCGAACGTCCAGCCGCACTCCGGCGCCCAGGCGAACGCCGCGGCGATGCACGCGCTCATCCGCCAGGGCGACGGCATCCTCGGCCTCGAGCTCGCGCACGGCGGCCACCTCACGCACGGCATGAAGATCAACTTCAGCGGCCGGCTCTACGAGGTGTCGTCGTACGGCGTCGACCCGCAGACGTTCCGCATCGACATGGACGTCGTCCGCGCCAAGGCCCTCGAGGCCCGGCCGAAGCTCATCATCGCCGGCTGGTCGGCCTACCCGCGCCAGCTCGACTTCGCAGCGTTCCGGGCGATCGCCGACGAGGTCGGCGCGTACTTCATGGTCGACATGGCGCACTTCTCCGGCCTCGTCGCCGCCGGGCTGCACCCGAACCCGGTGCCGCACGCGGACGTCGTCACGTCGACGACGCACAAGACCCTCGCCGGCCCGCGCGGCGGGATCATCCTCGCCGGCACCGAGGACAACGCGAAGAAGTTCCAGTCCGCGGTGTTCCCCGGCCAGCAGGGCGGCCCGCTCATGCACGTCATCGCGGCCAAGGCCGCAGCGTTCCGGATCGCCGCGACGCCGGAGTTCAAGGAGCGCCAGGAGCGCACCCTGCGGGGCGCGAAGATCCTCGCCGAGCGGCTCCTCGCGGACGACGCGAAGAGCGCCGGCGTGTCGGTGCTCACCGGCGGCACCGACGTCCACCTCGTGCTCGTCGACCTGCGCGACTCCGTCCTCGACGGGCAGCAGGCCGAGGACCGGCTCCACGAGGTCGGCATCACGGTCAACCGCAACGCCGTCCCGTTCGACCCGCGCCCGCCGATGGTCACCTCCGGCCTGCGGATCGGGACGCCGGCGCTCGCGACCCGTGGCTTCGGCGACGAGCAGTTCGAGGAGGTCGCGGACGTCATCGCCTCGGCGCTGCAGCCGTCGGCCGACATCGAGACGCTCCGCAAGCGCGTCGAGCGGCTCGCCGCCGACTTCCCGCTCTACGACGGCCTCGAGGGCTGGTGACGGGCGTGACGGCGCAGGTCCTCGACGGCAAGGCGACCGCGGCGGCGATCAAGGCCGAGCTCGCGGTCCGGGTCGCCGCGCTCAAGGAGCGCGGCATCACCCCGGGCCTGGGCACGGTGCTCGTCGGCGACGACCCCGGCAGCCACGCGTACGTCGGCGGCAAGCACGCCGACTGCGCCGAGGTCGGGATCTCCTCGATCCGGGTCGACCTGCCGGCGACGGCCACGCAAGGAGACGTCGAGGCGGCCGTCGCGGCCCTCAACGCCGACCCGGCGTGCACCGGCTACATCGTCCAGCTGCCGCTGCCCAAGGGGCTCGACAGCGACCGCGTCCTCGAGCTCATGGACCCGGCGAAGGACGCCGACGGCCTGCACCCGACGAACCTCGGCCGGGTCGTGCTCAACGTCAACGCCCCGATGGCGTCGCCGCTGCCGTGCACCCCGCGCGGCATCGTCGAGCTCCTCGAGCGCTACGACGTCCCGCTCGCCGGCGCCGAGGTGTGCGTCGTCGGCCGCGGCGTCACGGTGGGCCGCCCGCTCGGGCTGCTCCTCACCCGGCGCTCGGTCAACGCGACGGTGACGCTGTGCCACACCGGCACGAAGGACGTCGCGGAGCACGTGCGCCGCGCCGACGTCGTCGTCGCGGCGGCGGGCGTCCCCGGCGTCATCACCGGGGCGATGGTCAAGCCCGGCGCGGCCGTCCTCGACGTGGGCATCACCCGCGTCCTCGACGACACGACCGGCAAGACCCGGCTCGTCGGCGACGTCGCGCCCGACGTCCGGGACGTCGCGGCGTGGGTCGCGCCGATGCCCGGCGGTGTCGGCCCGATGACGCGCGCCATGCTCATCTCGAACGTCGTCGAGGCCGCCGAGCGCGCCTGACGGTTCACCACAGCGCAACCAGAACCCCGTCCACGGAGCCCGATCGGCTCCGCAGGCGGGGTTCTGGTCGCGTTCTGGCGCGCCGACCCCGGGCACGCCCTCACGCGGACGCCGTCCCCGCCGTTGTGTGGGTATGACGCTACGACTCGTGCCCCTGCCCGCACCCCTGCCGGACCTCGACGCGCTGCCGCCCGGCGCCGTCCGTCGCGTCGTCGCCGACGCCCCGCACGCCTTCCCGTGCCGGCGCTGCCTGCGCGACGCCGAGCCGGGGGAGGCCCTCGTGCTCCTGCCGTACGACCCGTTCCTCGGCACGAGCCCGTACCGCCAGCCCGGCCCGGTCTACGTGCACGAGCAGGCGTGCGCGCCCGCCCCCGCCGACCTCACGCTGACCGCGGGCAGCGCCGCCCCCGACCAGCTCGCCCGGCGCCGGCTCGCGCTGCGCGGCTTCGACGCCGAGCACCTCATGGTCGCGGCCGAGGTCACCGACGGCACGGCCGTCACGGCGGCCGCGCAGGCCCTGCTCGCGGACCCCGGCATCGCCTACGTCCACGTGCACAACGCGGCCTCGATCGACTTCCTGACGTACTTCCCTGAGGAGTCGGAATGTCTGCTGCCGTCGTTCACGTGGATTCAGGCCCTGGGTGCGATGTCCCCCACACTACTGCGGATGCTGGGGTCCACATGTCAGTACATCATCGTGCAAGCCGT
>JACRAB010000304.1 GCA_016213575.1 Actinomycetota bacterium | reverse complement strand
TGGAGGCGGCCCGGCGGCACGCGGGACGGTCCGGGCTCCCGCTCCTGGGCGCCTGGCTGGACCGGCTCGACCCGTCCCGCGCGAGCAGTCTCGCCGGGCGGCCGGCGAGCGGGCTCAGCGAGGTCGGCGCCACCCTGGAGAGGCCGTGCACGGCCAGGCCGCCGGCCCCGGCCGAGGGCCTGTGCCCCGGCGGCGCGCGGCCGGCGGGCCGGGGATAGGGCCCGGTCCTGGGCTCCGTCCTCTGGCGGGTCGTGCACGGCGCGGCGGTGCGTGTCGCGTCGTCCTCTGGTGTTCTGCAGCCAGAGGGTGCCGGGCGAGCAGCGGGGACGCCTCAGAACGGGAACGGGCGGCGCTGGGCGCCGAGCGACTGCCGGTGCGAGACGTTCGTCAGCGAGCGCACCGTCTGCGGCTCGGTGCGGTCGAGCCGGGAGGCCAGCGCGAGGAACAGGCCCGCCGTCGTCAGGGCGTCGCCTGCGGCGTGGTGCGTCGTGTGCAGCGGCAGCCCGATCCCAGACGCGAGGCCCTCGAGCGAGGGCTCGGTCTCGGCGCCGCGCGGTGCCAGTCCCAGCTCGCGGGCCAGCGCCGCGGTGTCGACGACCGGTCCGTCGAGGCGGAACCCGCTCTCGGCGAACGCCCGGCCGATGAACGCGCGCTCGACCCAGGCCGCGTGCGCGACGAGCACCCGGCCGGTGAGCAGGTCGGCGAGGGCCTCGACGCAGGCGTCCAGGCCGGGGGCGTCCTCGAGGTCCGCGGGGCGCAGGGCGTGGATGGCGATGCTCTCCGCCGTCACCGGGATCCGCGGCTTCACGAGCCCGTACACGACCGTCGAGGCGACCACCCGGCCGCCGCGGACGACGACGCCGCCGTAGCTGACGATCTCGTCGCGCTTGAGGTCGAGACCGGTGAGCTCGAGGTCGACGACGGCGAGCTCGGCCTCCCGCCACGGCAGGTCGAGGCTGTCCCAGCCGGGCCGGGGCCGGCCGCCGGCGCCGCGGCCGGTGAGGCGCCGCAGCAGGCTCATGCGACCCCCGCCCGGGCCCGCGCCGGGCCGCTCACCCGAGCCGGCGCTGCCACTCGGACTCCAGCCGCTCCTGGACGTGGCCGATCGCCCGGAACGACTCCCGCAGGTGCCGCCGGGTCAGCGAGTCGAGGTCGCCGGGGGCGACGTAGGTGCTCGCCTGCCGGCCGGCCCGGATCGCCTCGACCTCCTCGGCGAGGAGCAGCGCGTAGACCTGGTGGTAGGCCCCGACGAGGGTCTCGGCCTCGTCCGTCGTGAGCAGGCCCTCGGCGGCGCCGCGGCGCAGCCGCTCGGGCGTCGTCCCGCGGACGTCGCCGGTGACGACCCCCACCCAGCGGCCGAGCGACGTCACCGGCCGCAGGCCGCCGCGCTTGAGGTTGAGCTGGCCGCGGTGCTCGCCGCTGTGCTCGACGACGAAGTCGCGGACGAAGCCCGTCGGCGGCCGGGCGGCGAGGATGTACTCCAGGAGCGCGTGCAGGAACTGCGGGCTGCGCGCCGGGGCGACCATCGCGTCGAGCACCTCGCGGCCGAGCGCCGCCTCGCTCACCGGTCGGCTGTCCGCGAGCATCGTCGCGAGCAGCAGCGAGCCCTCGGCGGAGGGGTCCTTGACGATGCCGGCGACGTCCGAGCGCCAGCGCACCAGCGGCCGCGAGAAGGTCGGGGTGTTCGCGTTGGCGCCGTCCGCGCAGCGCTGGAGCCCGCACGACTCGAGGTCGTCGAGCACCCGGGACGCGGCCGTCCGGACGGCGTCCGCGGCCGCCTCGCCGCCGTCCCAGACGACCGCGGTGTCGACGTCGCTGCTCGGCAGCACCTCGCGGCGCGCGAGCGAGCCGAGCACGAGCCAGGACGTCGGGACACCCGGGTCGGCGACGGCGGCGTCGAGGTGGAGCAGGCGGCGCAGGGCGGAGTCGACGACCGCGGCGAGCAGCCCCCCGATCCGCTCGGGCGGGACGCCGGTGTCCCACAGCTCGACGGCGGTCGCGGGCAGCAGCCGGCAGGCGTCGCCGAGGGCGGCGAGGTCGGACGCCGAGTCGACGGCCGCCCGGACGACGAGCGGGTCGCGGACCTCCGCGGACGCGAGGTCGACGACCCGGACGACACCGAGCGGGCGGCCCGTCCGGTCGACCGCGACGAGGTGGTGGACGCCGTGCTCGACCATCTGGAGGAAGGCCGTCGCGACCGGGGTCGAGGCGTTCACCGTGAGCACCGGGCGGGTCACGAGCCGGTCGACCGGCTCGTCGACGCCCACCTCGCCCGAGCCGACGCGGCGGCGGAAGTCGTTGTCCGTGACGATCCCGGCGACGCCGTCGGGGTAGTCGACGAGCGCGCAGGACTGCCCGGAGCCGCTGATGAGCGCGGCGACCTCCCGGACCGGCAGGTCCGGAGCGCACCGCGGGACCGGCCGCACGTAGCGGCTCACCGGCGCGTGCGCCCGGTCGGCGAAGCCGCCGTCCGCGCCCGTGAGCCGGTCCCGGCGCACGTCCGTGCCGTAGAACGCGAACCGCAGCCGCTCGGGGTGCGCGAGCAGCGTCCGGTGGTCCGGCAGCCGGTAGCAGAGGGTGTCCTCGGCGGCCCGGACCGCGAGCGCGGGCGGCAGCCCGGACAGCAGGGACACGTGGCCGAAGGTGTCCCCCGGCCCGAGCAGGTCGACGACCCGGCCGCGGTCGACGACCTCGACGGCACCGGTCCGGACGACCCACAGGTGGTCCAGCGGCTCCGCGCCCTCGGCGACGACCGTCGTCCCGGCGGTGAAGTACTCCGCCTCGACGGCGTGCGCGAGCCGCTCGAGGTCGTCGCCGTCGAGCGCCGCGTACGGGTCCTGGCCCGCGAGGAAGTTGAGGAACTCCTTCACGCCCCCAACCCTGGACGGTGCGCGCGCCGGGGCCAAGGACACAGGTCCCCCGTGCGCCGGACGGGCCCCGACACGCGGTGAGCAACACGCGGTGACCAACCGGACGACCCGCGCGAAGGCGTCGCAACGGGCTCGGGTGAACGGCCGACGAACGTTAAGCCAGGCTCAAGCAACTGGCACATCGCTGGACGTCGGGGGTAGCGTCCACGGCGACGAGCCTCATCTCGGGGCGTCGGAAGGACGGAAATGCAGTACGTCGGAAGTCACCGGGAACCACGCCCGGCCTATCTACGACTGCCTGTGCTCGGCGCCGCCGCCGGAGTCCTCGTCACCGCGATGGCCGGTGTCGTCGCGATGAACGTCATCGGGGACGCCCCGGACCGGGGCGTGCAGGTCGCCGCCGCCCAGCCCGGCACGTCCTGCTCGAGCTCGACCGGGGGCGGGCGCGGCGTCTCCGCGGAGAGCGCCGCGGCGTCGGC
>JACRAB010000036.1 GCA_016213575.1 Actinomycetota bacterium | reverse complement strand
GTGGGCTGCCGTGGAAGTACGACGATGCCGGGAACGTGGTGGTGTCCTCGCCGCCGAAGCAGACCCAGACGTTCGAGACCGACCACGGCCCGGCTGAGTTCGTGCTCGAGCACGCGATCACCGCGGACTTCGGGCTGGTGCGGGCCTGGAAGGGCGACCGGCACGGCAACCTCGTCTTCCACGAGAGCGCCCGCAACTTCAACCCGCTCACCGCGATGGCGGCCCGGGTCGCGATCGCGGAGGTCGAGGAGCTCGTCGAGCCCGGTGAGCTCGACGCCGACGCCGTCCACCTCCCGGGGATCTACGTGCAGCGGGTCGTCCCGCTGACGCCGGAGCAGGCCGCGGACAAGAAGATCGAGAAGCGCACCGTGCGTCCCCGCCCCACCACCAGCCAGGAGGCGTGACATGGCGCTGACCCGTGAGCAGATGGCGCCCCGGGCCGCGGCCGAGCTGTCCGACGGCTCGTACGTCAACCTCGGCATCGGCCTGCCGACCCTGGTGCCGAACTACGTGCCGGACGGCGTCGAGCTCGTCCTGCAGTCCGAGAACGGCATCCTCGGCTTCGGGGCGTACCCGTTCGACGGCGAGGAGGACCCCGACCTCATCAACGCCGGCAAGGAGACCGTCACGCTGCGGCCCGGGGCGTCGTTCTTCGACTCCGCGACGTCGTTCGGGATGATCCGCGGCGGCAAGGTCGACGCCGCGATCCTCGGCGCGATGCAGGTCTCCGCCGGCGGCGACATCGCGAACTGGATGATCCCCGGGAAGATGGTCAAGGGCATGGGCGGCGCGATGGACCTCGTCCACGGCGCCAAGCGGGTCGTCGTCCTCATGGAGCACGTCGCCAAGGACGGCACCCACAAGGTCCTCGACCGGTGCACCCTGCCGCTCACCGGCAGCGGCGTCGTCGACCGGGTCATCACCGACCTCGCCGTCCTCGACGTCACCCCGTCCGGCTTCGTCCTGCGCGAGGTCGCCCCCGGCGTCACGACGGACGACGTCCTCGCCGCGAGCGGGGCGCCGGTCGAGGTGCCCGCGGGGGTCACCCGGATCGCCGTCGCGGTCTAGCCTTCCGGGCCCGGTCTCAGGGCCCCGGGAACAGCCGCTTCGCGATCACACCCAGGTCGTCCAGCCCCGCGGCGACGTCCATGACGAGGTCGAAGGCGTCGTCCTCGTCGAGCGTGAGGTCGACCTCGTTGATCTTGCAGAAGACGTAGGTCAGGTGCCACGCAGCACGCTTGTTGCCGTCCACCAAGGGGTGGTTACCTGCAAGGGAGTGCATCAGCGCCGCCGCCTTGAGCGGGAACGTCTCGTAGGCGTCCACCCCGAAAGCCGATGCCCTGGGACGGTTGAGCGCCGAGTCGAGCAGGCCGGCGTCCCGAAGAGGTCCCCAGCCTGTCTGGTGGAGGATGGTCAGCGCCTCTTCGAGGGTCACGTAGCGGACGTTCACACCGTGCCCAGCCGCTCCAGCAGACCGGCGTACCTGACCAGTCCCTCCTGGGACACCGCGAGGATGTCCACCTCCTCGGCCCGCTCGTCCGCCTCTCGCACGGCCCTGAGGATCGCTGCGTGCTTGCTGACCCCCCAGCGAGCCGCGAGGCGGGCGATCGCCCGCTCGTCGTCGTCCCCCGGTCGCACTGTCATCGCCATGCAGACCACGGTATTGACACTGGTATCACCGATGCAACCATGACGCGGACGCCGACTCCCCGCCGCTACGTCACGCCTCTCGTCAGACTGCCTCGGCAGCTCGTACGGCATCGCTGCGACCGAGCCGCCGCGGGCTCGTGAGGAAGCCGGCTCCCCAGGCGAGGTGCATCGTCGCGTAGACGAGCGGCAGCGCGGCCCGGGCCCGCGGCGGCAGGCCGCCCCACGTGAGGAGCGTGCCGAGCCCGACCGCCCCCGCGGAGCCGAGCGGCAGCACGAGCGCCCACGGCCAGAACGGTGCGACGACGAGCCCGGCGAGGACGCCGAGGGTGGCGAGCGGTGCCGCGAGGTAGCGCGCGGTGAGGGTGCCGGGGTTCTGCCGGACGACGACCCGGCGCCAGCGGCCGTAGTCGAGGTACTGCCGGGCCAGCGCCTGCAGGGTCGGCCGCGGCCGGTACGTCACCGACAGCTCGGGGGTGAACCAGACGAGGCCGCCGCCCTCGCGGATGCGGTGGTTGAGCTCCCAGTCCTGCGCCCGGACGAACGCGGGGTCGTACCCGCCGTGCTTCTCGAGCACCTCGCGGCGGAAGACCCCGAGGTAGACGGTGTCCGCCGGGCCGGCCTCGCCGCCGGTGTGGAACCGCGCTCCCCCGACCCCGAAGCGCGACGTCATGGCCCGGGCGACGGCCTGCTCGAACGGCGTGACCCCTTCGGCGGCCATGAGGCCCCCGACGTTCGCGGCGCCGGTCTCGTCCATGACGCGCACCGCCGTCCGGACGTAGCCCTGCGCGAGCAGCCCGTGCCCGTCGACCCGGACGACGACCGGGTGCGTCGACGCGGCGATCGCCGCGTTGAGCCCGTCCGGGGTCCTCCCCGTCGGGTTGCGCACGAGCCGCACCCGCGGGTCGGCAGCGGCGAGCCGGGCGGCGACCTCGTCGGTGCGGTCCTTCGACGGGCCGAGCGCGAGCACCACCTCGAGGTCGCCGGGGTAGTCCTGCTCGAGGATCCGCGCGACGGCGTCCGAGAGGTGTCGTTCCTCGTTGAGCACGGGCACGACGACGGAGACGGGCGGGCTGGACATCAGCACCGAACCGTAGCCGACCCGGATGTGCGCCGTGCCGCGTGACGGGTCAGGCGTCGGGCAGGAGGTCCTCGAAGGCGCGAGCGGTCAGCACGGCCCGCATCGCCGTGCTGACGTCGGCGCCGTGCGCGAGCCGGTGCGCGACGTCCGCGATCTCCGGGCGGATGCCGAACCGCTCTGCGAGGGCGACGGAGAGCGCTTGCTCGAGGCCCTGCTCGCGGGCACGGTCCTGGATCAGCCGGCCGAAGTCGGTCTGCTCGTAGAAGTCGGCGATGCTCTCGACGGTCATCCCGGCCTCCCTCCTGATCTTCTCGATGGTAACCGGATGGAGGCGGATCGTCGCCAGCACGGCGGCGGCGTCGAGCAGCTCGACGGTGCGCTCGCCGGCGCCGTCCCGGATCGTCCGCAGCGCCCGGCCGAGGGCCGCGGCCCGGTCGTCCGTCGTCCCGCGGCCGAGCACCGCGAGCGGCGCGCTCGCCGGGCTCGCGAGCAGGTCTTCCGGGTCGACGTCCCGCAG
>JACRAB010000305.1 GCA_016213575.1 Actinomycetota bacterium | reverse complement strand
GGCGTCCGTCACGCTGGTGGCGCCGCCGGCGGCGCCCGGCGGCTTCGGCACCCAGGTCCGGACGGGTCCGCTCTCGGTGCGGTCCGTGTGGACGGACGCCTCGACGAACGAGTCGGGCTTCTCGCTCCAGCGGTCCACGGACGGCGGCGTCACCTGGACGCAGCTCTCCACCCGTCCCGCGACCGCGGGCACCGGGACGGCGCTGAACCGGACCGACACGGCGGTCACCCTGGGGTCGACGTACTCCTACCGGGTGGTCGCGTGGAACGCCGGCGGCCGGGCCGCAACGGCCACGGAGACGGTGACGGTCGCGGCCCCGCCGGCCCCGGTCGTCACGACTCCTGCCCAGGCGACGTCGACGTCGGCCACGACGGAGTCCATCGCGCTCACCTGGACCGCGGTCCCGGGAGCGCAGGACTACCGCATCGAGCGCGCCACCAGCGCGGCCGGTGCGGGCCGGGTCTCGGTCACGAGGCCGGGGACGTCGTACACGTTCACCAACCTCACCAAGCGGGTCTGGTACGTCCGCGTCGGTGCCCGCAACGGGCTCGGCACGACGTACTCGCCGTGGGTGGCGGTCGCCGCGGCCCCCTGACGCGGCGAGGCGACCGGTCCCGGTAGCCCCCACCGGGACCACGGAAGGGCGGTTCCCCCGAGAGGGGGGACCGCCCTTTCCCGTGCCGGCCTCAGGGGGTGATGGCGTGCGCCGGACCCCGTGCGGCGCGCGCCGACGAGCGCGAGCACGGCCAGACGGTCCCGCAGACGGTGCAGAAGCCGCCCTCGGCCTCGTGGGCGAAGCGCGGCCCGGGAGTCCCGGCCCGGCGCTCGCCCTCGCCTCCGGGACGGTCCGGGGCGCGGTGCCTGCCACGGGGGCGGCGCTCCGCCGCGACGTCACGAGCCTGCTCGACCTCTGTCATGGACGCATGATCGCCCGACGACGGGTTGGTGTGCCTCACCGGTGCGTCAACGCGGGATCAAACCTGCACCACGGTGGGTCGCGCGGTGACCAGGTACGCCCCCACGAGCACGACGGCGCCGCCGGCGACCACCGGCCAGGCCGGCCGCTCCCCGAGGACCACCCAGGCGACGACGACCCCGAGCGGGGTGACGAGGGTGCTCACGCTCGCCGTGGTCGTCGCGTGCAGGTGCTGCATCGCCCGGGCCAGCGCCGCGTAGAGGAACGCCGAGCCGACGGCTCCGAGCCAGGCCACCTGGACCCAGCCGGACGCCGACAGGTCGCCGTACTCGGGCCAGCGGTGCGTGCCCAGGACGAGGAGTGCCATGACGAGCGCGCCGACGAGGGTCCCCGGGGTGTTGAGCCACCACTGGTCGTACCGGTCGGCGAGGGACCGGGTCGTCACCGAGACCGCCGACCAGACGACGGTGGCCGCGGCGACGGCGGCGAACCCGGCGAACCATGCCGCGTCCCGGACGAGCGGCGCGCCGTCGCCCCCTGCGCCCGACGTGTCGAACGACATGAGCGTCACCCCGAGGACGGACAGGACGAGCCCGCCGACCTGGACCACGGTGAGCCGGTGCCGCAGGAACACGACCTCGAGACCGCCGACGACGACTGGCATGCAGCCCAGGACGATCGCGCCGACGGCGACCGAGACCCGCTGCTGGCCCCAGGTGTAGAGCAGGTGGAACCCCGCGGAGCCGCCGAGACCGCACGCGAGGACGGCGAGGCGGTCCTGCCGCGCGACGGGGGTGCGCCGCCACGGCTGGAGGGTGACGACGAGGGCGAACGCGAGGGCCGAGAAGCCGACCCGGCCCGCGGCGAGCGCGAGCGGCGAGACCTGCTCGAGGACGAGCTTGATCTGGGTGAAGGCGACCGAGCCCACGGCGATCGCGCCGCCGAGCGCGAGCCACGCCCCGCGCCGTCCGGACGTCAGGCGCCGTCCGGAGGTCGCGGGAGCGGTCACGGCGCACGGTACCGCGCCGCACCTCAGGCACCCGCGAGGCCGTAGACCCCCGTCGCGGTCCCGCGCAGCACGACATCCCGTTCGGACGGCGAGCAGCCTGCGAGCAGGTCGCCGGTGAGGTCCCAGACGCCGCCGTACGTCGCGGCGAGCAGGCACACGGGCCAGTCCGAGCCGGCCATGACCCGGTCCGCGCCGAAGGCGTCGAGGACGACGTCCGCGAAGGGTGCGACGTCCGCCGGGGTCCACGTGGCCCAGGCCGCCTCGGTGACCAGGCCCGAGAGCTTGCACGTCACGGCGGGCTCGGCGGCGAGGGCCCGCAGGTCCCGGGACCACGGCTCGAGGGTGCCGGCCGCGACCGGTGGCTTGGCGCAGTGGTCGAGGACGAACCGGCCCTCGGGGACGGCCCGGACCGCGTCGACGGCCGCCGGGAGCTGGTGCGGCAGCACGAGGAGCTCGTAGGCCAGGCCCGCGGCGGCCACCGTGGCCAGCCCGCGGACGACGTCCGGCCGGGCGAGCCAGCGCGGGTCGGGCTCGTGCTGCACCTGGTGCCGGACGGCGCGCAGCCACCGGCCGCCCGGACCCTCCCGGAGGGCGGCGAGGTCGTCGGCGAGCGCGGGCGACGTGAGGTCCGCCCAGCCGGTGACCGCGCCGACGAGCGGGTCGACGTCCGCCAGCGCGAGCAGCTCGGGGGTCTCGTCGGGACCGACGACGGTCTGGACCAGGACGGTCGTGACGACGCCGCGGGCAGCCGCCTCCGGGCGCAGGTCGTCGAGCCCGAAGGAACGCGCGATCGGGGCCATCGCGTCGCCGCGGATCCAGTCCTGGTCGCGGACGGCGAGGTCCCAGACGTGGTGGTGGGCGTCGACGACCCCAGCTCCGGTGCTCACGGCGCCGTGGCGATCGCGTCGAGCTCGGCCCAGAGCGCCTCCGGGACCTCGACGTCGAGCAGGGCCAGGTTCTCCTCGAGCTCGGCACGGCTGCGGGCCCCGGTGAGCACCGAGGCGACGGCCGGGTGCCGGAACGGGAACTGCAGGGCCGCGGCCTTGAGCGGGACGGCGTACCGCGCGCAGGCCGCGCCGAGGGCCTGCGCCCGCGCGACGAGGTGGTCGGGCGCGATGCCGTAGTCGAACCGGGCACCGGGCCGGGGGTCGGCGAGCAGGCCGGAGTTGAAGACCCCGCCGACGACGACGGAGACCCCGCGCTCCAGGGCCAGCGGCATGAGGTCGGCACCGCCGGAGCGGTCGAGGACCGACCAGCGGCCCGCGAGCAGGACGACGTCCAGGTCGGCCTCCCGGACGAACCGGGCGGGCACGGCGGACTGGTTCATGCCGACCCCGATCGCCCCGACGACGCCCTCGTCGCGCCAGCGCCGCAGCACCGGGAAGGTCCGGGCGAGCACCTCGTCGGCGTGCTCGTCGGGGTCGTGGACGTAGACGACGTCGACCCGGTCGACGCCCAGGCGCTCGAGGCTCTCGGCGAGCGAGCGCTCGACGCCGGCGGGGCTGAAGTCGAAGACGACGTCGGACGGCGGCGCGTCGGCGAAGATGCCCTGCGCACCGCCGTCCGTGCCGTCGTCCGTGCCGCCGTCCTTGCCGTCGGGTCTCGGGACGACGAGCCGGCCCACCTTCGTCGACACGACGAGCCCGGGCCGGCCCGCGGCGCCGAGCGTCGCGAGCGCGGCACCGAGACGGCGCTCGGCGGTGCCGTGGCCGTACTGGGGTGCCGTGTCCAGGTAGGTCGCACCGGCCTCGAGGGCGGCCCGGACGACGTCCAGGGCCTGCTCCTCGGCGACGTGGGCGTACATGCCGCCCAGCGGTGCCGTGCCGAGGCCGACGGCCGGGACGCGGACGTCCGAGCGGCCGAGGCGGCGGGGGGTGAGGTCCATCGCTGCGCTCCTGCGGGGACGGGGACGGGACGGTCCGGGGACCGGCCGCAGGCTCCCATATCGTGAGGCGGACCACGACCCCTTGGAGGCGGCACGATGCCCGGCCGGATCGTCTCGCTCGACGTCACCGACGTCCGCTTCCCGACGTCGCGGGAGCTCGACGGCTCCGACGCGATGAACCCCGACCCGGACTACTCCGCGGCGTACGTCGTCCTGCGCACGGACGACCCGGGCACCGACGGGGAACGGGACGGCTACGGGCTGCTCTTCACGATCGGCCGTGGCAACGACGTGGCCGCCGCCGCCGTCCGCTCGCTCGCGCCGCACGTCGTCGGCCGGCCGGCGCCGGACTCCCCCGCCGCGCTCGCCGACCTCTACCACCGGCTCGTCCACGACTCGCAGCTGCGCTGGCTCGGCCCGGAGAAGGGCGTGCTGCACATGGCGATCGGCGCGGTCGTCAACGCGGCCTGGGACCTCGCCTCCCGGCGGGCCGGGCTGCCGCTCTGGCAGTACCTCGCGTCCCTGACGCCGGAGGAGCTCGTCGCCCAGGTCGACTTCCGCTACCTCACCGACGCGCTGACCCCGGCGCAGGCGCTCGACATCCTCCGCGCCGCCGAGCCCGGGCGCGCCGAGCGCACCGCCGACCTGCTCGCGTCGGGGTACCCGGCGTACACGACGTCCGCCGGCTGGCTCGGGTACGACGACGAGAAGCTCGTGCGGCTCTCGAAAGAAGCTGTGGCAGAGGGGTTCACGCTCATCAAGCTGAAGGTGGGCGCCGACCTCGAGGACGACGTGCGCCGGCTGCGGCTGGCGCGGGAGACGGTCGGGCCGGACGTCGAGCTCGCGATCGACGCGAACCAGCGGTGGGACGTCGACGACGCGATCACCTGGGTCAACGCGCTGGCGCCGTTCGGGGTTCGGTGGATCGAGGAACCGACGTCGCCGGACGACGTCCTCGGCCACGCCGCCGTGGCCCGCGGGGTGGCGCCGGTCGCCGTCGCGACGGGTGAGCACGTGCAGAACCGAGTGATCTTCAAGCAGATGCTCCAGGCCGGGGCGCTGTCGGTGCTGCAGCTGGACGCCTGCCGGGTGGGCGGGGTCAACGAGAACCTCGCGATCCTCCTGCTCGCCGCCCGGTTCGGGGTTCCGGTGTGCCCGCACGCGGGCGGGGTCGGCCTGTGCGAGCTCGTGCAGCACCTCGCGATGGCGGACTACGTCGCCGTGAGCGGCACGATGCAGGGCCGGGTCATCGAGTTCGTCGACCACCTGCACGAGCACTTCACCGACCCCGTCGAGGTGCGGGCCGGGCGCTACGTCGCGCCCCGCACCCCCGGGTTCGGTGCCAGGATGCACGCGTCGAGCGTGGCTCGGTACACCTACCCCGACGGACCGGAGTGGCAGCAGTGACAACGACTTCCGACAGCGTGCCACCGGCCGGCCAGGACTTCGCGGGGCTCGTCGCCGCGGTGACCGGCGGCGCGTCCGGGATCGGCCTCGCCGTCGCGCGGACGCTCGCCGCCCGCGGCGCGCGGGTCGCCGTCCTCGACATCGGTGAGCTGACCGAGGATGCCGTGGGGGCCGGGTTGCTCGGGGTGCGGTGCGACGTCACGGACGACGCGTCCGTGCGGGCCGCGGTGGGGATCGTCGCCGAGACGCTCGGCGGGCTCGACGTCGTCGTCGCCAACGCCGGCATCGGGGCGCAGGGCACCGTCGAGGAGAACGACGACGCCGAGTGGCTGCGGGTCCTCGACCTGAACGTCGTGGGGACGGCGCGGACGGTGCGGGCGGCGCTGCCGCACCTGCGGGCCTCGCGGGCGCCCGCCGTCGTCGTCACGGCGTCCGTCGCGTCGTGGGCGGGGCTGCCGCGGCGCGCCCTCTACAGCGCGAGCAAGGGCGCGCTGCTGACGCTGACGCTCGCCATGGCCGCCGACCACGTCCGCGAGGGGATCCGGGTCAACGCCGTCGCCCCCGGCACCGCGGACACGCCCTGGGTCGGCCGCCTCCTCGACGCCGCGCCCGACCCCGCCGCCGAGCGCGCGGCGCTCGAGGCCCGGCAGCCGATGGGGCGCCGCGTCTCCGCCGAGGAGGTCGCCCACGCCGTGGCGTACCTCGCCTCGCCGCTGTCGGCGTCGACGACGGGGACGGTGCTCGCCGTCGACGGCGGGATGTACGGGCTGCGGCTGCCGAAGTAGGCCGGCGATGACCGCCGTGACGCCCTGCGCCGTCCTCTGGGTCGGTGGCGGCAGCGGTGCGGGCAAGACGACGCTCGTCCGTGCGGTCGCCGGGCTCCTGGACCTGCGGATCTACCACCTGGACGCCCGCAGCTACGACCACGTGCGGCGGGCCACCGGTGGCGCGTTCCCGCGGACGCAGGCGTTCAACGCCATGACGTACGACCACCGTTGGCTCCGTGCACCCGACGTCCTCGCCGAGGAGTTCCTGGCCGTGTCGGCCGAACGCATGGCGCTGGTGACCGAGGACCTCGACGCCCTGGGCCCCGGCGCGACCGTCCTCGCCGAGGGCCCGCAGGTCCTCCCCGACCTCGTGGCCCCGCTGCTGACGAGCCCGGACGCCGCGGTGTGGTTGCTGCCGACCGAGCGATTCAGCCGCGAGGCCGTCACGGCCCGGGCCGAGGTGATGCCCAGCAGTCGGGAGGCCGAGGCGGTCGAGAACCGGCACCGGCGCGACGTCCTCGTCACGGCAGCCCTGCGCGAGCGCGCGGACGCGCTCGGGCTGCGGACCGTCGCGGTCGACGGCGGCCGCTCGGTGAGCGGGACGGTGGACCGGTTCGTGTCGTCCCTGCTGCGGATGCCCGGAGGCCTGGTCCGGGCCGCGACCGGCGAGGAGCGGGCGCTCATGCGACGCCAGGAGAACCAGGTGATGGCCAGGCAGCTGACGCTGTACCGCGAGGACCTCGGGGTCGGGGCGCTGCCCGACCCACCCCCGGGGCCGTTCAGCTGCGAGTGCTCGACGCTCGGCTGCGCGGCCGAGGCCTGGCTGCCGGTCGACGAGTACCTGCGCCGGCGGGCGGCGGGGCCGCTCGTCGTGCACGTGGTGTGAGTCGGGCGAGACCTGAGCAGGCGGGTACCAGGGGCCGTGAGTGACCGTTCGTGAGTGACCCTTCGTGAGTGACGGTCGCTGACACAAAGTTGTTGCGCTGGAACGGGTCTCGCGGGGGCCAGACTGTCGGACCCCGTCCCTAGTGTTGTTCTCGTGAGCAGCGACGAGCAGACCTGGGGCGAGGTGCCCGGCGACCAGTCGGACGCCTCGGCGCCGGCTGGTCACGTCTCGTCGGGTGAGTCGTTGCCGGTGCATGACCTGTTCGCGGGGATCGCTGCGATGGACGCCGCGACAGCGGTGGTGCTGGACGCGGCGCGGTGCGCGTGGTCGCTGTCGGATGGTGAGGCGCGGGATGCGGTGGAGGCGTTCACTCGGGCGATGGCGTCCGCGGAGGCGGCCCGGCTGGCGGTGATCAAGGTCCTCGACGAGCGGCCTGAGGCGGTGCCGGGGGCGAGTGAGGGGAAGGTCGCGGCTGCGTTCCTCACGGGCCGGTTGAACGTGGATCCGGGTCGGGCGAACGCCGACGCGCGTGCGGCGCACGCGTTGGACGCGGACTCCGGGTCGTTGCCGCAGGTCGGTGCCGCCCTCGCCGCGGGTGAGATCACCCGCGAGCACGCCGACGCCTGTGTGCGGGCGGTCTCCCGGCTGCCGAAGCGGCTACGTGTCGTGCTGCTGGAGGACGAAGGCAGCGGTGAGCTGAAGTCCGGGATGGAGATCGCCGACGCGTTCCTGGCCGAGCAGTGCAGGCGGTTCCCGGTCCGGGCGATCCACCGGCTCGTCGACGAACTGGTCCGGGTCCTCGACCCCGACCGCGAAGAAGACTTCGACGAGGACGCCCACCTGCGCCGCGGCCTCTCCTTGGTGAAGGACTCCACCGGGATGGGCTCGCTACGGATGACCCTCACACCCGCGGACACCGCGGTCCTGTCCGCGATGCTCTCGGCTGCGGGCAAGCCGCGCCCGGCGCAGCAGGTCCTCACGGTCGACGACGCGGGCGCCGAGCAGGTCACCCTGGTCAAGGACGACCGGACCGTGGCGATGCGCCGCTACGACGCCGTGATGGCGCTGCTCCGCGCAGGCCTCAACGGCGGTGGTGGTGAGGCGGCGTCGCCGTTGGTGAACCTGCTCGTCACCGCCACCGTGGAGCAGGTCGCCGCCGCAGGCGCGGCCGCCGACCAGATGCGGCAACGTGCAGCCGCCCGTGCCGGAGATGCCCCGGACCAGCCGACCGACACCGCCGACGCCGACGCCGACGCCGACGCCGACGCCGACGCCGACGCCGACGCCGCGACTGTAGGGGCCGCCGACGGATCCGCGGGCGTCGACGTAGGTGCCGGTGCGCGGAGAGATGACTCGGCCCCAGTGACGTTCTCCGGCAAGGGATCCGCGAATGTTGGGGCGCGGTGGGTGGGTCGGGCTGCGGGGTTCGCGACGTTGCACCGGCACGGTCCGATCGGGTCCCACCTGCTCGCCTACCTCGCGTGCACGGCAACGTTGACGAAGGTGCTGCTGGACCGCAGCGGGGTACCGCTCGATGTGGGGCGGACGCACCGGCTCGCGACCCCGGCCCAACGCAAGGCCCTCGCCACCCGCGACAGCGGCTGCGTCATCCCGGCCTGCCCGGTCCCCCACGAAGGCACCGACGCCCACCACCTCGTGCCGTGGGAACACGGCGGCGCGACCGACCTGAACAACCTCGTCAGCCTGAGGCTGTCGCGTGAATCTGCGTCGCTGAGGTGTGGGCGGAGCCGTGGTGGTGAGACTCGTTGCCGCGCGGGGTGTCCCGCCATTGTCAGGCGGGTGCGGTGGCTGCGTTGCGAAGCTTGAGCAGGTTGTGGG
>JACRAB010000307.1 GCA_016213575.1 Actinomycetota bacterium | reverse complement strand
CGCCCGCCGCGACTCCAACCTCCAGCGCACCGGCAACGACTGGATCGAGGCCGCGTTCCGCGCCGCCCGCACCGCCGACCCCGGCGCCAAGCTCTGCTACAACGACTACAACATCGACAACTGGACCGCGGCCAAGACCCAAGCGGTCTACTCGATGGTCCGCGACTTCAAGTCCCGCGGCGTGCCCATCGACTGCGTCGGCCTGCAGAGCCACTTCAACTCCGGCAGCCCCTACGTCTCGAACTACCGCACCACGATCTCCTCGTTCGCCGCCCTCGGCGTCGAGGTCCAGATCACCGAGCTCGACATCGAGGGCTCCGGCACCAGCCAGGCCAACGCCTACCGCTCCGTCGTCCAGGACTGCCTCGCGGTCTCGGCCTGCGCCGGCATCACCGTCTGGGGCGTCCGCGACACCGACTCCTGGCGCGCCAGCGGCACCCCGCTGCTCTTCGACGGCAACGGCAACAAGAAGGCCGCCTACGACGCCGTCCTCGCCGCCCTCAACGTCGGCGGGACCCCGACGCCGAACCCGACGCCCACCCCCACCCCGACGCCGACCCCGACCTCGACGACGCCTCCGGCCGGCGGCGGCACGTGCACCGCGACCTACTCCGAGGGTCAGAAGTGGAGCGACCGCTTCAACGGCACCGTGACCGTCACCGGCAGCTCGAACTGGATCGTCACGGTCACGGTGCGGCCCCCGCAGCGGGTGATCGCCACCTGGAACATGAGCCCGACGTGGGACTCCTCGGGCAACGTCATGACGGCGCGGCCCAACGGCAGCGGCAACGTCTTCGGGTTCACCGTCCAGCACGGCGGTAACTGGACCTGGCCGAGCCTCACCTGCCGGGTCGCCTGACAGCCACCGCACCGCCATCACGACGGCGGCGGCACCGCGAACCTGCGGCGCCGCCGCCGTCCTGTGCGTCCTAGGCTCGGTCCCCCGCCGGAGCAGACGAGAGGCCACCGATCCCGTGACGCAGGACCAGACCACCGCCGCCACCCCGCCGGGCCGCCCGGCGACCGTCCCCGACGACGGCCTGACGACCCGGGAGCGCCGCAACCGGCCCGTGCTCGCCGTCCACACCGGCGAGATGAAGGGCAAGTCCACGGCCGCGTTCGGGATGGCGCTGCGCGGATGGGCGCTCGGGCTGCCGGTCGCGGTCTTCCAGTTCGTCAAGAGCGGCAAGTGGAAGGTCGGCGAGGAGGAGGCGTTCCGCGCCCTCGGAGCGGTGCACGACAGCACCGGTCAGGGGGCTCCCGTCGAGTGGTACTCGATGGGCGCGGGCTGGTCGTGGACCCGGAAGAAGGGCACCGAGGAGGACCACGCCGCGAACGCCCTCGAAGGCTGGCAGGAGATCAAGCGCCGCCTCGCCGCGGAGCAGCACGGCTTCTACGTGCTCGACGAGTTCACCTACCCGATGACCTGGGGCTGGGTCGACGTCGACGACGTCGTCGAGACCCTGGCGAACCGCCCGGGCTTCCAGCACGTCGTCGTCACCGGCCGGGACGCCGACCCGCGCCTGGTCGAGGTCGCCGACCTCGTGATGCAGACGCAGAAGATCAAGCACCCGATGGACGCCGGGCAGATGGGCCAGAAGGGGATCGAGTGGTGAGGGGTCAGGGCGCCGTCGCGGCGCGCAGGTCCGCGGTGTCGACGAGGTCGTAGGGCGACCACGGCTGCACCGAGGTGCGGCCGATCTCGGTGCCCTTCTCGTCCAGTGCGACGGTGACGATCTGCGGGAGGGTGCCGGCCAGCGGTGACTCCCCGTTGGTCACCGGCGTCGTGTTGCAGGCGGCCGGGACGTCGACGACCACCGTCCCGAGCCCGTTCGCATCGACGGCGGCCGAGCCGAGCAGCCGGGACTTCGCGCACGGCGTCGACCCGGTGTCGCGGACCTCCATCCGGGCGGCGCCGGGCAGCGCCATCCGGGCCCGGGCGCGGACGACCCCCGCGCTGTCCTGCGACACGTCGTCGAGCCAGGCGACCGGTGTCGTCGCCGCCTCGGCGGCCGGCACCGGGAAGGCCGCCGCCGACGTCGTGACCGCCTGGGTCCGGCCGGTGCCGGCGATGTCGTCGAAGATCAGGGCGGCAACGTTCAGCACCGATCCGTCGTCGAGCCGCACCCGGGCGGCGACGGCGTCGGAGGTCGAGGGCAGCTCGCGGCCGTGGAACACTGGTTCCACCGTCAACCGGTCGACCGGGACCGCCTGCAGCAGTGGGTAGAGCGCCGCGCCGACCACGCTCTCGTCGGGGACGGGCCCGATCCCCCAGCTCTGGGCCGTCTCGCCGACGAAGGCTTCGATCTCGGCCAGGCTGTTGGCCGGTGCCCGGCGGACAGGCCAGGGGCGCCCGCCGTCGACCTTCACGAGCGGGACGTGGATCGGGACGTGCGGGTCGAGCGTCGCCACGGCGGCCCCGTCGGTGACCGGCACCTCCTGCCACGACCGGCGCACCGAGCCGTCGCGGCCGACGACCGGCCCCGGCGATACGGCGACGGACCTGGCCGGGACGAGCGGTACGGCGGCGAAGTACGTCGCGCCGTCCGCAGCGGTGACCGTCATGGCGACGACGTCGTCCGGAGTGCCTTCCGACCCCATGGTGCGACCGGTCTGGGCCATCTGGGTGGTCACCACCGGCGTGAGGTCGGCGGGCCGGCCGGTCCGGGACCAGAACCCCAGGGCCGTCGGTTCGACGTCCGCCGGGATGCCGGGGTCGACCCGGCTGTCGGTGATGCTGACGACGACGAGCACCCCCTGCGGCAGGTGCCCGGCGAACAGGACGTTGTCCATGGTCGCCGAGTCCAGCTGCGTCTTCGAGATCCTCCGGACGGCGTCCCTGGCGGCCGACCGCCACTGCGCCGATCCCGCCAGGTCACCGCGGGTCGGCACGTCGTGGACCGTCCAGCGGTTGTCCGGGCCCGGGTCGGTCGACGTCGCCGGCAGGGAGACCTCGGCCCGGCCGAGCCACGGCCCGGCGACGGCAGCGCTGCAGCCGACCACGGTGACGACCGCCAGGCCCGCGACGAGCAGCTGCCGGCGCTCGCGGCGGCGGGCCCGGCCGGTGACGTCGGCGACCGGGGGGAGCGATGGCGTGGCGGCGTTCGCACGGCGGTCGAGGTGCTCGCGCAGCAGGCGCTCGACGGCCGTGGTGTCGAGTGTGCCGGGGCGGTGCGCGCTCACCTGGTGCTCCTCGTCGTGTCGGCGGGTTCTGCGGGCTCCGGGATGCGCTCGTGGCTCGCCGCGGCGAGCGCGCTGCGCAGCTGCTCGAGGCCGCGCGAGGTCTGGCTCTTCACGGTGCCGACGGCGCAGCCGAGCGCGTCGGCGACCTGGCGCTCGGAGAGGTCCTCGTAGAAGCGCAGCACGAGCGTCGCGCGCATCCGGGCCGGCAGCGTCGCGAGCGCCCCGGCGAGCACCTCGTCGGGGTCGGACGTCGTCCCGAAGCCGCCCGGTGGCGCGGCCCGGTCCGGCACCGCGTCGACGAGCACCTCCCGGCCCGCCCGGCGCCGCCACCACGAGCGCTGCAGGTTGACCATCGCGACCCGGACGTACGCCTCGGGGGCGTCCTGCCGGCGCACCGAGCGCCACCACCGGTGCGTGCGGACGAGCGCCTCCTGGGCGAGGTCCTCCGCCCGGGTCAGGTCACCGGTCAGCAGCACCGCCGTCCGCACCAGCCCGGGCCAGGCCCGCGCCACGAAGGCGCCGAAGTCCTCGTCGTGTCCCACACCCACCTGACCCCGCCGCGCCCCGAAAGGTTGAGACGCCGTCCGCCATCATTGCCGTGCCACCGGGCCGGGTGTCCGTAAGGTGTCCGCGTGCCGCTCACCGCCAAGTTCCCGACGTCCTGCGCGCTGTGCTCCTCGCCCGTGCCGG
The DNA here is from genome assembly GCA_016213575.1 of Actinomycetota bacterium. Taxonomy (GTDB): domain Bacteria; phylum Actinomycetota; class Actinomycetes; order Actinomycetales; family Kineosporiaceae; genus R-H-3. The sequence continues at coordinate 9,560 of JACRAB010000307.1, read as the reverse complement.
TCGGTGCCCCGATCGTGAAGTCCGGCGGGCGGTGGGTGCACGAGGCGTGCGCCGCGGGGGAGCAGTCCTCGCTCGACCTCGGGGTCGGTGGCGCAGCGGCGCCGAAGGCCCGCGCCGCGTCGTCCGGTGCGGCGGGCCCGAAGGCGCGGACGTCGTCCCGCCCGCGCCCGGACGCCCGCGAGATGACCGCGGCCGAGGGGGCGCTCGAGGTCTGGACCGACGGCGCCTGCTCGGGCAACCCCGGCCCCGGGGGCTGGGCCTGGGCGACGAAGGACGGCCGGCAGGGCAGCGGCGGCGAACCCGCGACGACGAACCAGCGGATGGAGATCCAGGCCGCGCTCGAAGCGGTCCGCACGCTCGCCGTCGACGGCCCGCTCGTCGTCGTCAGCGACTCGACCTACGTCGTCAACTGCTTCCGCGACGCCTGGTGGAAGGGCTGGCTCGCCCGCGGCTGGGTGAACAGCGCGAAGAAGCCCGTCGCGAACCGCGACCTGTGGGAGCCGCTCATCGCCGAGGTCCGGGACCGCCCCGACATCACGTTCCGCTGGGTCAAGGGGCACTCCGGCGACGCGATGAACGACCTCGTCGACAAGCTCGCCGTCGAGGCCGCGGCGGACGTCCGGCGGGGTTGACGCCGTCCTGCCGCCGTCCTGTCGTCGTCCGGCAGGTCAGACCCGGCGGCCGATGAACGACAGCAGCGCGGTCTGCGGGTCGGCGTCGTCCGGCACCGGCACCCGCGGCCCGTAGTGCCCGCTGCCGCGGAGCACCTCGTCCATCGGGAGCATCCCGGCGAGCATGCCGGCGCACCGGTCGGGGTCGAGCCGCTCGTCCTGGCCGGTGGCCCGGGCGAGGTCCCAGGTGTGGAGGAAGACGTCGCTCGTGTAGACCATCGCGGTGGCCTGCGCGACGGACATCTCGCCGAGGTGCGGGTTCTTCACGACGAGGTCGGCCGTGGCGGGGTCGTCGAGGAGCGTCTGGACGCCGTCGCTGTGCACGACCCACGCGGCGACCGGGTCCTCGTCGACGGACGGCCCGGCCGGCAGCGAGAGACCGGCCCCCGACCGCAGGAACGCCGGGAACCACTCGACAAGGTGCCGGACGACGTCCCGCGCGACCCAGCCCTCGCACGGCGCCGGGTCGTCCCAGCGGGCGGGGTCGGCGCCGCGGACGGTCCGGGTGAACCGGGCCGCGACGGCGCGGTGGTCGTCGGCGGGGGTGTCGCTCACGACGGGCTCCTCTGGTCGACGGGTGTCGCACGGTAGACCGGCGGGACGCCCCGCGCTCATCGCCCGCACGGACGCGATGCCCGCCGGCTGACCTCAGGCCAGCCGCGCGGCGGCGGCGTGCTGGTCGAGGAACGCGGTGAGCGCCGCGAGGACGGCGTCGACGTTCTTGCGGTTGCGGCCCCAGTCGACGAGGCCGAACGCCAGGGCCGACGTGATCCGCAGCTGGGTCGGGGCTGTCGGCGCGGTCTGGCCGAGCTGCATCGTCACGTTCTCGCCCCACGAGAACATCGACATCGAGCGGACGCCGAAGACCATCCCGCGGGCCGGGTCGACGGTGTTGACCGTGATGCCGGCGGTCGGCGCCGAGCGGGCGATCGCGTCGAGCACGACCGGGTAGGGGTAGGGCAGCTCCACGTCGCGGGTGTGCTGCGTCGCCATGTCGTCCCCTTCGCGCCGGGCGGCCGGTCGGCTGCCGGAGTCGATCACCCTACTGCGGGCCGTCGTCCGGGTCCCCGGGAGCTGTGTCCGTCTCGTCCGCCTGCACCCACGCGAGGTACGCCTCCTCGGCGACCGGCAGCGTCGCGAAGAGCATGTCGGCCCCGATGAGCTCGTCGAGCCCGGCCCGGCCGAGCGGGATGAGCAGGTCGTTCTTGACCCGGGCCAGGCCGAGCCGGACGCCGCGCGCAGCGAGGTCGGCGTGCAGATCGCGCAGGCCGTCGGCGGCGGTGATGTCGATCTCGACGTTCGCCTCGACGTTGAGCACGAACCAGCGCACCCGGTGCTCCGGGTCGGCGGCGTCCTCCTGCTCGACGACGCGCAGCGCACGGCGCCGCAGGTCCGCGACGTTCGCGAAGAACAGCGGGGCGTCGTACCGGTAGACGACGAGCCCCGGCAGGGTCTGGGCGTCCGGGTAGTCGTCGACGTCGTGCATCCCGGCCAGCCCCGGCACCCGGCCCAGCACGCCCTCGTGCGGGCGGGCGAGCCGGCTCGCCATCTCGAGCAGGCTCAGCGCGATGGCGACGGCGACGCCGGTGAGGATGCCGAACACGACCGTGCCGACGAGGGAGGCGAGCGCGAGGGCGAGCTCCGTCGAGCGGAACCGGGCGAGCCGGACGAACTCCCGCCACGACACGAGCCGGCTCGCCGCGTAGAGCACGACCGCCCCGAGCGCGGCCGCCGGCAGCCCGGACAGCAACGGCCCGGCGGCGAAGAGGACGACGACGACCACGAGGGCGCCGACGAGCGAGTACGCCTGGGTGCGGGCGCCGGCGGCGATCGCGAGCGCCGTCCGCGAGCCGGACGACGACACCGGGAAGCCGCCGACGAGGCCCGCGGCCGCATGCACGCCCGCGAGCGCGAGGAGCTCCTGCTGCGGGTCGGTCTCCGGGCGCGGCGCGCCGTCGTCGCCCGCCGGTGCAGGGAAGCCGCGGGCGATGAGCGTGTTGTCGCCGTACGCGACGACGGCGACGGCGAGGCCCGCGATCGCGAGCGTCTGCAGGTCCGCGGTGCCGATCGCGGGGAGCTGCGGGCGCGGCAGCCCGGACGGCACCGACCCGACGACCCGGACGCCCGCGTCCGAGAGACGGGCGACGACGCTCACGAGGGTCGCGGCGGCGACGGCGACGAGCGGCCCGGGCCAGGTCGGCCGCAGCCACTGGACGCCGAGGAGCAGCGCGAGCGTGCCCGCGCACACGAGCACCGTCGGCCAGTGCGTGTCGCCGGCGACGCGGAGGAACGACCCGACCTGGGCGACGATGCTCTCGCCGTCGACCTCGGTGCGGGTGATCCGGCCGAGCTGGCCGACGACCATGAGGACGGCGCCACCGGCGAGGTAGCCGACGAGCAGCGGCTGCGAGAGCAGGTCGGCGACGACGCCGAGCCGCGCGACCCGGGCGACGAGGCACCACGCCGCGACGACGAGGCACAGGCCCGAAGTGAGCGCGGCGGCCCGGGCGGCGTCGCCGTGCGCGAGCGGTGCGACGGTCGCCGCGGCCATGAGCGCGACCGTCGACTCCGGGCCCGCCGACAGCACCCGCGACGAGCCGAGCAGCGCGTAGACCACCGCGGCCGCGAGCGCCGTCCACAGCCCGGCGACGGGCTGGACGCCGACGATCGCCGCGTACGCCATGACCTGCGGCACGAGGTAGGCCGCGACGGCCAGCCCGGCGAAGACGTCGGCGCGCAGCCAGCGCCGCTGGTAGCCGCGCAGGACGGCCACGCCCGGGGCCAGCGCGGCGAGCCGCTGCTCGGTGCTGAGCGGCGGGTCCTCGTCGAGCTCGTGGTCGATCGCGGGGCGGCGCGACAGGCGGGCCATCCCCGGACCGTAGCGATCCGCGGCGCTGCGCGGGAGCGACCGAGGGCCCCGGCGTCGTGCCGGGGCCCTCGGTGGTGGTGCAGGTCAGTCGCCGGTGAGCCGCAGGTCAGCTCCGGTCGGTGGACGTCTCCGTCGAGGTCGACGTCTCGTCGATGAGCACCTCGTGGCCGGGAGCGTCGCCGAGCGGCTCCTCGGTGACCGCCTCGACGGCCGGCGCGGCGGTGACCGTCGGCGGCACCTGCGGCGTCGGCGGCTTCGCCGGCACCCCGACGCCGTTCTCGGACGCCCCGGTGCGGGTCGCGCTGTGCGGGACGCCGGTCGGCACGTGCTCCCACTCGGGGTCGCGGCCGCGGGAGCGCTTGAAGGCCGCGGCCCCGGCGGCGACCGCGGCGGCGACCGCGGCGACGACGAGGATCTTGGTCCGGCGGGCGGCGGCCCGGCGGCGGGCGGTCGGCGTGCTCCGCGCGATCGCGAGAGCGGCCTCCTCGACCCGGCCGCTCACCCGGTCACCGGCGTGCTCGGCGGCGTTCGCGGCCTTCGCCGCGGCGGTCTCGCGGGCCGCGAGCCCGGCGGCCGCGGCGGCACCGACGGCCTCGACGATCCGCGGGAGCAGGTCCTCGACGATCCGGTCCCGGGCGGCGTCCACCGCGGGGGCGACCCGGTCGGCCGCCGCCTCGACGCGCGGCTGGGCCGCCTGCAGCCCCTTCTCGAGCCGGGCGGAGCCGAGCTCGACGGCGTGCGCCGCCTGCTCGCGTGCCACCTGGACGGCGTGCTCGACGACCGGGACCAGCCGGTCGCGCAGGTCGGCCGCCTGGGCCGACGCCTCGACGCGGTTCTTGCTGAACACGATGTGCTCCCCTCGGACGGTCCGCTCGGACGGTCTGCCTGCCATCCTCTCCCGCTGCGGGGAAGTCGCCAGTGCTGCTGGTCCCGCTGCTCGTCCTGCTGCCGGTCCCTGCTGCCGGTCCCTGCTGCCGGCCTCTGGACGGCGTGACAGACTGGCGGGCGATCAGACGGCGCCGTCGCCGCACCCGACGGCGCGAATCCCGCCCGGGCTCCGACGTCCGGGCCGACCGAAAGGCCGCGAGACGTGAGCGAGCAGCTCCCCTCGACCCTGCATGCGACGCTCCACACGAACCGGGGCGACATCAAGCTGGTCCTGTTCCCGAACCACGCCCCCAAGACGGTGGCCAACTTCGTCGAGCTCGCGGAGGGCACGCGCGAGTGGCGCGACCCGAAGACGGGCCAGCCGACGCACAGCAAGTTCTACGACGGCCTCGGCTTCCACCGGGTCATCGCCGGCTTCATGATCCAGGGCGGGTGCCCGCTCGGCACCGGCACCGGCGGCCCGGGCTACGACTTCGACGACGAGATCCACCCGGAGCTCCAGTTCAGCAAGCCGTACATCCTCGCGATGGCGAACGCCGGCAAGCGGATGGGCAAGGGCACCAACGGGTCCCAGTTCTTCGTCACCGTGGGCCCGACGCCGCACCTCAACACGAAGCACACGATCTTCGGCGAGGTGGCCGACGGCCCGAGCCGTGCCGTCGTCGACGCGATCGCGAACACCCAGGTCGACCGGTCGGACAAGCCGACCGAGCCCGTCGTCATCAACTCGGTGACGATCGAGCGCGGCTGACCAGCACCCCAGCACGACCTTCGACGCGTACGACGCGGCGGCGTCCGGTGAACGGATGCCGCCGCGTCGTCGTTGAGCGGTGGTACCCCTCGGCCCGGCGTCTCCACCCGGCACGACCTGTCGACAACTGACCAGCCCCTCACCCGACGGAGCAGGACGACGATGAGCGCAGTCCCCGGCGACGCCCCGCAGGCGGGCCCGGACGCCGTGCCGGTGTGCCCCCGGCACCCCCGCCGCGAGGCCTACGTGCGCTGCCAGCGCTGCGAGCGACCGGTCTGCCCGGAGTGCCAGCGGCCCGCGGCGGTCGGCATCCAGTGCGTCGACTGCGTCAAGGAGGGTGCGAAGAGCATCCGGAGTGCCCGGACCGTGCTCGGCGGCCGCGCCGGTCAGGACCGGCCCGTCGTCACCCAGTCGATCATCGGGATCTGCGCAGGCCTGTTCGTGCTCCAGTGGGTCGGCGGCCGCACCGTCACGGAGACCCTGTCGTTCTGGCCGCCGGTCGCGCTCAGCGAGCCGTGGCGGTTCGTCACCGCCGGGTTCCTGCACTCGACGTCGTTCCTGCTCCACATCGCGTTCAACATGTACATCCTGTGGATGATCGGGCCGTACCTGGAGAACATCCTCGGCCGGCTCCGGTTCACCGTCCTGTACCTGCTCAGCGTGATCGGCGGGAACGTCGGCTACTTCCTCATCGTGCCGCCGGGCGGCTTCGACTCCTCGTGGAACACCGCGACCGTGGGCGCCTCGGGCGCGGTGTTCGGCCTCTTCGCCGCCATGTTCGTCATCAACCGCCGGCTCGGCCGGGACAGCAGCGGCGTCGTCGCCATCGTCGTCCTCAACCTCGTGCTGGGCTTCCTGCCGCTGCTCGGGATCAACATCTTCGGCGTGGGCATCGCCTGGCAGGCGCACCTCGGCGGGCTCGCGACGGGTGCGCTCGTCGCGTTCGCGCTCGTCAGCACCCCCCGGGAACGGCAGAAGGTGCTGCACCCGCTCGCCTTCGCCGCGGTCCTGCTGCTGCTCGTCGCGCTCGTGCTCGTCAAGGCCGCCACGGTGCCCGGGGGCCTGCTCGTCTGAGCCGTCCCGCATCGCCGTCGTCCACAGGGCGCGGACCCCGCAGGGTCCGCGCCCTGTGCTTTGAGCGGGCCCGGCGGCCCGGTTGTCCACAGGCTTGCTCACAGGTGTGGAATTACACGCCTGTGATTCTCCACAGGGTTTCTCCACAGTGTGGGTAACTCCGCGGCCGGCCAAAACGCCGACGGCGCCCGCCTCCCGGAGGAGGGGACGCCGTGCGTGCAGACGGATCCGACGGGTGCGGGCGTCAGCGCCAGCGGGTCGTCATCCCGAAGCCGGTGAGCAGGATGCCGAAGCCGATGCCGAGGTTCCAGTAGCCGATGTCCGGCACCGGGTACTGCGTCTCGGTGATGTAGAAGACGACGATCCACACGAGCCCGAGCACGAGCAGGGTGACCATCGTCGGCACGAAGAAGCGCCCGTTGACCTTCGGTCCGCTCGACTTGGGCGTCGGCGGGGTGAACGCGGACTTCTTCCGCAGCCTCGACTCGGGCATGTCCGGTTCCTCCTGGTGTCGTCTCGGCCGCCGGGGCCGCGCCGCGCCGGGCGTTCCCGCACCGGCACCTCTCGTCTAGCGTAATGGCCAGAACGGTCGGACGAGGCGGGGCGGGTGGATGGACGCGGCAGACGCGCCGGACGGCGGGCGACCGGCGGAGCCCGCCGGCGAGCGTGCGCGCCAGCCACGGCGCCGCAACCACGTCGCGCGCCGCGGGTTCAACCCGTGGACGATCGGCGTCGTCATCACCGCGCTGCTCGCCGGCGGCCTCTTCGCGCTCAGCGCGCAGGCCTCCGCCGGTACCTCGCTGCGCACCGACCGCGCCGACCAGGCCGCGCTGCTGCGGCGGGCGGCCGCGAACAACGCGGAGACCCGCGAGCGGCTCCTCGCGTTGCAGGCCGCGAACAAGCGGGCCGGCGAGCAGTTCGCCCGGGCCGACTCGACGCTCGCGGCGGTGCTCGCCGCCGGCGACGCCCTCGCCCCGCAGGGCGGGTTCGCCCCGGTCCGCGGCACGACGCTCGAGGTCACCCTCGACGACGCCCCGCGCGGGCAGCCGGTGCCCGCGGACATCCCGCCGGACTACCTCGTCGTCCACCAGCAGGACGTCCAGGCCGTCGTCAACGCGCTGTGGCGCGGCGGCGCCGAGGCGATGATGCTCATGGACCAGCGCGTCATCTCGACGAGCGCCGTGCGCTGCGTCGGCAACACGCTGATCCTCCAGGGCCGGGTCTACTCCCCGCCCTACCGGATCCGGGCCATCGGCGACTACGCGCGGATGCAGTCGGCGCTCGACTCCTCGCCCGAGGTCTCGGTGTACAAGCAGTTCGTCAACCTCGTGCAGCTCGGGTACGACGTGAAGCAGGTCGGCACGCAGACCTTCCCCGCCTTCGACGGCGACGCCGACCTGCGGTTCGCGACCCCGCTCCCGGCCGAGACGGCGACGTCCTCGGGCACGGGGACGGGCACGGGGACGGGCACCGGGACGAGCACGGGGACGGGCACCGGGACGCCGTCCGGCACCTCGTCCGGCGGCTGACCGCAGGCCGCCGGGCCGCATCACCGGGCGGACGGCGTCCCGCCCATCGTGGGACGATCGGAGCATGCCGAGCAGCCCGCCCACCCGGATCCTCGTCGTCGACAACTACGACAGCTTCGTCTGGACGATCGTCGGCTACCTCGCCCAGCTCGGCGCGGAGTGCGACGTCCGGCGCAACGACGCCGTGACCGTCGAGGACGCCGCCGGCTTCGACGGGGTGCTCCTGTCGCCCGGGCCGGGCACGCCGTCCGAGGCCGGGGTCTGCCCCGACATGGTCCGGCACTGCGCGGACGTCGCGCAGCCGATGCTCGGGGTGTGCCTCGGCCACCAGGCGCTCGGCGAGGTCTTCGGCGGCACCGTGACGCACGCGCCCGAGCTCATGCACGGCAAGGTGAGCCTCGTCCACCACGAGGGCCGCGGCGTCCTCGAGGGCCTGCCGAGCCCGTTCACCGCGACCCGCTACCACTCGCTCGCCGTCGTCGCCGACACCGTGCCGGACGTGCTCGAGGTCACCGGGCGCACCGACAGCGGGGTCGTCATGGGCCTGCAGCACCGCGAGCTGCCGCTCTACGGCGTCCAGTTCCACCCCGAGTCCGTGCTCACCGAGGGCGGCCACCGGCTCCTCGCGAACTGGCTCGCGGTGTGCGGGGACGACGCCGCGGTCGGCCGCTCGGAGGGGCTCGCGCCGCTCGTGCGCCGCTGACCGCGCACCCTGCCCTGCACGTCGAACGGCCCCCGGTCGCAGGACCGGGGGCCGTTCGGACGTGCTGCCTGGCGCCCTCGCTACGGCGTCGCGGTGTCGGTCGGCGTCGCGCTCGGCGACGACGTCGTCGGCGTGGGGGTCGGTGTCGGGGTCGGCGTCGGGGTCGGCTGGGCCTTGGCGACGACGATCGTCACCGTCGAGCCCTGGTCGACCTTGGTGTCCTTCGGCGTCTGCGAGATCACCGTGCCGGCCGGCTTGTCGGACGCCTCCTCCGACGACTCGACGGAGAGCCCGAGCGCCTGGAGCGCCTTCTTGGCCTCGGAGAACTTCTTGCCGGTGAAGTCCTGCACCGTGACCTGTCCGGTCGAGACGACGAGGTTGACGACGTCGCCCGGGGCGGCGTCGGAGCCCGCCTTCGGGTCGCTGCCGATGACGTCGTCCTTGCCGATGTCGGGGCTGTCCTCGAAGGTGATGTCGCCGACCTTGAGGCCGGCCCCCTCGATCGCCTCCCGGGCCCGGGCCTGGGTGAACCCGGCGACGTCCGGAACCGGGACGACGTCCGGGCCGGCGGAGACCGTGAGCGTCACCGAGGCGCCCTTGTCGACCTGGACACCGGCCGCCGGGGTCGTCTTGATGACGAGACCCTTCTCGACGGTGTCGCTCGCGGCGGTCTCGACGACGGGGACCAGGCCGGCGTCCTTGATCTGCTTCTCCGCGTCCGCCTGGGCGACCTTGACGACGTCCGGCATCGCGATCCGGACGACGTCCGGGGTGTCGTTGCCGATCGACTTCGCGACGAAGAAGGCGATGAGCCCGAAGACGAGGAGCACGGCGAGGAAGAGCAGGGCGTACCCGGCCTTGCGGCCGCCGCCGGAGCCCTCGTCGTCGTCCCACTGGCCGTCCGGGTCGTTGACCGGCAGACCGGGCTGGAGCACGCCGGGCGCACCGGGGAGCAGTCCGCCGCCGGGCTGCGCGGTACCGACCGACGTCATCGCGCGGGTGCCGGCCTGGGGCATGAACTCGGTCGCGGCCGCCGCGGCGGCGGCCGCCGCGCTGCCCGCACCGGCGTACGCCT
>JACRAB010000308.1 GCA_016213575.1 Actinomycetota bacterium | reverse complement strand
GGTCGCGGCCGGGCAGCGCCTCGACGACGAGCGCCTCGGCGCGGGCGAGCGCCTCCTCGGCGTCGGCCGCGGCCCGCCAGGCGTCGGGGCGCTGCGGGTGCGCCGTCCGGAAGAGCGCGCAGCCCGGGTCGGCCTGCGCGGTGGCCCGCAGCACCTCGCGCACGGCCTCGACGCCCGACGGGTCCGCCGTCGAGACGAAGACGGTCGTGTTGAGCCCGAGCCAGATCCGGTCCCGGCCCGGCATGGTCTCCCAGCCGTTCATGCCCCACCCCTTCCGGCGGCCGTGGCGGCCGCCGACACCTCGCCCGCGGCGGCGGCCGCGAGCACCTCCTCGACCCGGGACGTGGCCCGGGCCACCGAGAACCGGTCGGCGACCTGGCGTCCCCGGCGGCCCATCCGGGCGCGCAGGTCCGGGTCGCCGAGCAGCGTGTCGATCGCGGTCGCGAGCGCTGCGACGTCGCCGGGCGGCACGAGCAGGCCGCTGCCGCCGTCCTCGACCTGCTCCGGGATGCCGCCGACCCGGCTGGCGACGACGGGCGCCCCCATGAGCTGGGCCTCCGTGACCGTCATCGGCAGCGGGTCGGGCCACACCGACGGCGCGACGACGACCGCGGCGCGGGCCATGGCCGCCATCACCGCGGCGTGCGGCACGTCGTGGTGGACGACGACGTCCGGCCCGAGGTCGGCGTCGGACGGCGTGTCGACCTGACGGGTGCCGATGAGCACGAGGCGCGCCGGTCGCTCGAGCCGGCGGAACGCCTCGAGCAGCACGTGGACGCCCTTGGCCCGGCTCAGCGCACCGACGAAGAGGACGACGTCGCCGTCGGGCAGGGCGGGCGGCGCGGTGTGCCGGGCGAGCAGCGGCAGGCCGTCCGGGACGAACGAGCCGAGCACCTCGACCGGCCGGCCGGTGACCGGCGCGACGACCGGGTCGAGCCGGCGCGCGACGTACTCGCTCACCGCGGTGACGTGGGCGTGCCGCAGCAGCGGGCGGCTCGCGCGCAGCCCGACCGCCAGCGCCGCCGAGCGCGGCAGGCCGTACTGGGCGCTGCCGCAGGGGATGCAGGCCCGCAGGTCCGGGCCGGCGCAGGGCGTCCCCTCGCGCGTCATCGTCTTGCGGTGGCACGCGAGGCCGTAGTCGTGGGCCTGGACGACGACCGGCACACCGAGCGAGCGGGCGACGGGCAGCATCGAGAGCACGTTCCACGAGTGCGCGTGGACGACGTCCGGCCGGGTCTGCTGGACGACGCGGCGCATCGCGCGCATCATCCCGGGGTCCGGCGCGGTGGGGTGGAAGGGCCGGTCGGCGCTGGCGTAGAACGGCTTGAGCAGCGTGTGCTGCCAGCCGGTGACCCGGTGCACGACGGCACCGTCGGTCTCGAGCCGGCCGGCGGGCGCGCTGCCCGTCGCGCCGGTGACGACGTCGACGGTGTGCCCGCGGTCGGTGAGGGAGCCGGAGAGGATCTCGACGAACCGTTCGAGGCCGCCGATGACCGGCCAGTAGAGGTCGGTGAGCTCGAGGATCCTCATGAGACCTCCTGGGCCGCAACGGGTCCGGAGGCGGGCGCCCGGAGCACCCGGACGACGTCCGGCAGGCTCGCGAGCATGCCGAGGCTCTGCGCGAGCGCCCAGGCGTACCCGACGCCGACGATCCCGACCCGGGGTGCGAGGACGACGGTGCCCGCGATCGTCACGACGGCCATCCCGAGGTTGAGGGTCGCCGACCGGGCGAGCCGGCCGGTGGCCCGGTAGACGCCGACGGCGATGTTGTTCACGGCGTCCGGCAGGGTCGCGACGACGAGGACGACGAGGAGCAGGTAGCCCTCGCGGGCGTAGTCCTCGCCGATGACCGACAGCGCGAACCGCCCCCCGACGAGCATGAGGACGGCCGGGCCGACGAGCAGGATCCCGATGAGCCGGGCCGCCTTGCGGGTCGCGACCGGCAGGTCGGCGCCGCGCGCGCCCTCGGCGAACAGCGCCGACGAGACCGCCGGCGCGACGATGAAGAACAGGCTGCCCATGAGCCAGGTCAGCGCGAAGTACGCGTTGTCGACCGGGGTGAGCAGGGCCGCGACGAGGGTCGGCAGCACGTACGGCGTGAGGACGCCGCCCGCGCTCGTGAGGTGGTGCCCGGCGGCGCTGCGCAGGCCCGAGAGCCCCGGCCGGACGAACCGCGGCCGCCCCGGGGAGAAACCGGCGCGGGGCAGCTGCCACGCGAGCGTCGCGACGCAGCCGAGCGTCGCCGAGGCCGCCCACGCGACGAGGATCGAGCGCGGCCCGCCGAACGCGGTGAGCGCGAGCCCGCCGAGCATCCCGAGCTTGAGCAGGCTGATCGCGACGTTCTGGGTGGAGAGCAGCTGGGACCGGCGCAGCGAGACGAACGTGTACATGAGCACGTTCATGACGCTCCAGGCCGCGCACCCGACGACGAACGCGACCGTGCCGGCGACGGTGTCGACGGCGGGGCCGACGGCGTCGGTGCCGTGGCCGACGGCCACCGCGACCGCCGCGACGACGGCGGACACCGAACCGGTCAGCGCGAGCGCCGTCCAGAGCCGGGCGCCCCAGCCGTCGGTGCCCTCGTGCCGCGGAAGCCGCTCGATCGTCAGCGCGGCCGGACCGAGGTGGACGACGAGCGACAGCGCCGTCGCGAGCGAGACCGCGGCGTTGCCGACGCCGACCTCGCCGGCGGCCCAGCGGTGCGCCGCGAGCGCCCAGAACACGTAGCCGAGCCCGCCCGTGAGCACGGTCGCGAGCATGATGTGCAGGCTCGAGTGGACGAGCGCCCCGCCCCCCTCCTCCCGAGTTACTGGCCCGTCTGACCCACTTCTCGGGTCGTACGCGCTGGCAAGTGCGGGGGTGTCACTCCGGGGTGGCACGGTTGGCCTCCTCCCGGCCGGGGGGCGTCCTCGGGGGGCCGGGGACGACGCCGTCGGCGACGCGCAGGTCGAGGACGACCTCGACCGTCTCGTCGGCCGGCGGGCCGGCGGGGCCACGGAGGGCGCTGCGGTAGACGGCCTCGAGCTGGCGGGCGGCGCCCTCCCATGTCGGCAGGTCCGGTGCGGCGGCCGGAGCGACGTCGGACAGGGCGCGGACGACCGCGCCGGCGAGGGCGACCGGGCCGCCGTCCGCGGGCCACAGCCGGACCCCGCCGCCGGCGAGCGTGGCGACCTCCGTGTGCGCGGGGATGTCGCTCGCGACGGCCCGGCAGCCGGCACCGACGCCGTCGAGCAGCGCCATCCCGAACGCCTCGCGGGACGACGGCTGCACGCAGACCCGGGCCCGGAGCAGGAGGGCGTCGAGCTCGGCGTCGCTCACGGTGCCGGCGAAGGTGATCCGGTCGGCGAGCCCGAGGCCGGCGGCGAGCGCCTCGAGCTCGGCACGCTGCGGTCCGGCACCTACGACGACGCAGCGCCAGGGGCCGTTGACCATCGCGAGCGCGCTCACGAGGACGTCGACCCGCTTGTACTCCTCGAGCCGGGAGACGCAGACGACGAGCGGCTCGCGCCAGTGCGCGGGCAGGGCCTGCGAGGTGTCGAGCGGGCGCACCCCGTTCGGGACGACGCGCACCCGGCCGCGCCGCTCGGGGAACGTCGCGACGAGGTGGTCGGCCTCGGCCCGGCTCACGCAGACGACGGCCGCGGCGAGCCGCAGCGCCGACCGGACGAGCGGGCGGTAGACGAGGTGCGCGAGCCGGGCAAGCGTGCCGTGCCCGTCGCCGTGGAAGTGCGTCGTGACGACGACGGGCCGCCGGCACCGGCTGCGCAGCACGGCGAGCGGCAGCGGCGAGTGGTAGTTGTGCACGTGGACCACGTCGTGCTCGGCGGCGAGCGTGCGCACCGTGCGGCGCAGCCGGCGGGCGACGAGGAACGGGCCGACGACCCGCCCCGGCACCCGGAGCACCTCGACCTGGCCCGGGAGCGGGCCGCTCGCCGTCCGGGCGTCGAGGCTGAGCACCGTCACCGAGTGGCCACGGGCGACGAGCGCCGCCGACAGCGCCTCGACGTGCCGCTCGACACCGCCCGGCGTCGGCGGGTAGGCCGGCGTGACCTGGAGGACCCTCACCTGCCCTGCCTCAGGAGGTCAGGTCCCCCGCCCGGGCACGCGTGCGAGCACGCGTGACCCGGACGGGGGCCTGGGAGCGCCGGGCCGCCACCCGGCGCCGCTCGGTGAGGATGGTGCGGAGCACCCGCAACCCGTCGCTCATGGCGTTGAGGTTGCTCACGCCGTGGATGCGGGGCCACTCGACGCTGCCCACCTCGGTGAAGCGCGCACCGGCCGCCGCGAAGCGGACGGTGATCATGGTCTCGATCTCGAAGCCGTCGCCGTTGACCGACGTCCCCGCGGGGATCGACGGGTCGACCGTCGCGGGCAGGTCGAGGACGGGGAGCATGTCCGCCCAGAAGGCGACGTAGCCGTAGCAGAGGTCGCTGTGCCGGGCGCCGTAGAGCACCCGGACCGCGAGGTTGAGGCCGGCGTTGCCGAGCCGGCGGACCCGGGTGATGTCGTGGCTGCTGCCGCCGTGGCCGAACCGGGTGCCCTTGGCGACGTCGGCGCCGGCGACGAGGGCGGCGACGAACGCCGGGATCTCGCCCGGGTCGGCCGAGCCGTCGGCGTCGAGCATGACGACGATGTCGCCGGTCGTCGCCTCGAACCCGCAGGCCAGCGCATTGCCCTTGCCGCGCCGGGTCTGGTGCACGACCCGGATCGACGGGAGCACCTCGCGGGCGACCTCGACGGTGTCGTCGACCGATCCGCCGTCGACGAGGATCACCTCGTGGAGGCCCTCGGGCAGCCGGGTGAGCACGTGCGGCAGGTTGCGGGCCTCGTTCCGGGTCGGGACGACGACCGTCACCCGCGGGGACGCCGAGCGGCGCGGGCCGTCGGGGACGGCCCCCCGGTCAGGGGGCGCAGCCTCGGTGTCGACGCTGTGTCCGATATGTGGCACCTGGAGCTCCTGAAGTCGCGATGGTCGTGCGGTCTCCAGGCGGCGGTGCCGGGACCCCTCCCTCGTCCCCTCCCCCGGGGACACGGCGTCAACACACCCCACCAACGCAGATTGTTTCATCGACAGTTGGTGAGATCTGCGTCTCCAAGCGGGTGACGTCTTCGTGAAACGTGACGCTGCGTCAATGGGTGTTGGTACGAATGCCGTACCGGGTCCGGTACGGAGGGGGCGCACAGGTGCGGGGAGAGCGCGTGACGGCGGTGGTGGTCGAGCCGCTGCTCGGCGACGCCGAGCGCCTCGACTCGCGCGTCCCGCTGGAGCCGCTCGACCTCGACGCGGCGGCCGACCTCGAGGCTGCGGACGACGCGGCGACCGGGTGGTCCATGCGGGACGAGCGCGGCTTCGTGACCTTCTACGAGGCCTCGTACGCGCGGATCGTCGGTCAGATCCTCGTCGTCGTCGGCTCGCGCGCCGAGGCCGAGGACATCACCCAGGAGGCCTTCATCCGGGCCGCCGCCCGCTGGGACCGGATCTCGGAGTACGACGCCCCGGAGGCCTGGGTGCGCCGGGTCGCGATGAACCTCGCGATCAACACCGTCCAGCGCACCCGGCGCCGCACGCTCATCCTCATGCGCGGCCACCGGGAGACCACGGCCCCCGAGCCGAGCATCGAGCGCGTCGCCCTCGCCGACGCGATGGCCCGGCTGCCGCTGCGGTACCGGGCCGTCATCGCGCTGCACTACATGGCGGACCTGTCCGTCCAGCAGGTCGCCGACGAGCTCGACCTGCCGCCCGCCACCGTGCGCACCCGGCTCGCCCGCGGCCGCCGCCGCCTCGCCGAGCTGCTCGACGACTCCCTCGAGCCGTCGCCCGGGGAGGTCCCGGGTGCCTGACACCACCCCCGGCAACGGCGCCGGACCGGCTTCGACACCCGACCTCGGGGTCGCCGCCTACCTCGAAGCCCGCAGCCGCGCCGAGGACGCCGTCGGCCGCGCCGCCTTCGACGACCTGCGCGAGCGGGTCCGGGCCGAGGTGAAGCCGCCGCCCGCCCGTCTCGTCGTGCGCAAGGCCCGGCGCACCCGGGTCCTGGCCGCCCGCTCGAGGGTCGGCGTCGCTGCCGCGGCTGCCGTGCTCGTCCTGGGGACGGCGGTCACCCTCGTGAGCCGCGGACCGGGGACGGACGACGCCACGACCGTCGCGACGGACGGCGCCGCGACCCGGACGGCGTCCGCCGCACCACCGACCACCGAGGCACCGGTCACCCCGTCGACGCCGGCCCCGGCCGCCACGGCGACGAAGACGCGCGTCGTCACCGTGACCCCGCCGGAGGCGCCGCGGACCGGGACCCGCACCCGCACCCCGGCGGGCACCAGGACGTCCGCGACCCCGGGCACGACGGGAAGCGCCCCGGCGCCCCCGCCGCAGCCCTCGTCGTCCGGCCCGTCGACCGAGGTCACCGTCTACCTGTGGCAGGGCACCGCGTACCCCGCCTGCCTGACCCAGTACGCCGTGACGCGGCGGGTGCCGGGCACGGGCGGCTGGGAGAGCGCGGTCCGCGCGGCCCTCGCCGGGGCCACCGCCGACGAGCAGGCCCGCGGCTACGTGTCGCCGTTCGGCCCCGGCGTGCAGGTCCAGGTCGACGAGGGGACGCACACCGTGGACTTCTCGTCGCGGGCCGTCATCTCCGACACCGTCCCGGGCTGCCGCACCTCGCTCGACCAGCTCGTCAGCCGCACCGCGGTCGACGCCGGCCACTCCGCCGACGTCCGGCTCGAGGGCTCCGCGGTCACCTGGCTCACCTGGAAGCTCGGCCTCGGCTGATCCCCGGGCCCCGGCCCCTGCACCGATCCGCGCGGGGCCGGCGCCGATCAGCCGAGCAGCAGCTTCCAGGTGCCGGCCGCGACCCCTGCCGCCGTCGCGGCGGCCGCGATCACGACGCCGCCGGCGACGACGGCGGCGTCGGTCGGGCCGAACCGGCTGGGCCGGGCCCAGGTCCGGTGCGTCACCGCGCCGAAGCCGCGCGACTCCATCGTCGTCGCGAGCACCGTCGCCCGGCGCAGCGCGAGGACGAGCAGGGCGAACACCCGCGCGAGGGCGTCCCGGACGCGCCCGACCGGGCCCCCGTCGCCGAGCCCGCGGGCCCGGCGGGCCGCGGTGAGCGCCTGCCACTCCTCGGCGAGGACGCCGAACAGGCGCATCGCCGCGAGCGCCGACAGCACGAACCGGTGCGGCAGCCGCAGCCGCTGCGCGAGGGCGTCGGCGAGATCGGTCGGGTCGGTCGTCGCGAGGAGCACGACGCCGGGCAGCCCGATGGCGAGCACCCGCAGGCTGATCGCGACCCCGGCCTGCAGGCTGCCCTCGGTGACGGTCACCGGCCCGGCCCCGAGCAGGACCGCACCGGCGTCGACCCCGAGCAGCGCCGTGGCGACCCCGGCGGGGACCGCACCGGCGAGCAGCACCCAGCCCCGGCGGAGCAGCCCGCGCGGGCCGACCCCGCACCACGGCAGCGCGAGCAGCTCCAGACCGAGCGCGGCACCGGCGGTCACCGGGTCGACGGTGAGGAGCAGCGCGAACGCGACGAGGCTCGCGACCGCGAGCTTGGCGACCGGGTTGGCCCGGGCCACCGGCGCCCGCAGGTCGACCCCGACCGGGGCGTCGAGCGCGGGCGCGGTCATGCCGCCCCGACCGGCACCGGGGCCGGCCGGCCCTGCGCGAGCCGCAGGACGTCGTCCGCGAGGGCCTCGACGAGCCGCTCGTCGTGGGTCACCGCGACGACGCCGGTCCCCCCGGCGACGAGGTCGGCGAGCAGGTCGACCAGCTGGGCCCACGTGCGCGAGTCCTGCCCGACCGTCGGCTCGTCGAGCACGAGCAGCCCGGGGCGGGTCGCGAGCACGGTGGCGACGGAGAGCCGGCGCTGCTCGCCCCCGGAGAGCGTGAAGGGGTTGGCCCGGGCGAGATGCCCGAGACGCAGCCGGCTGAGGAGCTCGTCGACCCGGCGGGCGGTCTCGGCCTCCGGGACGCCGGTGCGCCGCGGCCCGACCGCGAGCTCGTCGGCGGCCGTCGCGGCGACGAACTGGTGCTGCGGCTCCTGGAAGACGG
>JACRAB010000077.1 GCA_016213575.1 Actinomycetota bacterium | reverse complement strand
CGCGACGGCGTGCTTGGGGTGCGCGTCGACGGCGACCGGACGGCCGAGCTCGGCACCGACGAGCTGGGACACGATCGGCATCCGCGAGGAGCCGCCGACGAGGAGCACCGAGTGCAGCTCCTCGGGGCTCACGCCGGCCGACCGCAGCGCCCGGCGCAGGGCGTCGATGGAGTCCTGGAGCGCCGGGCGCACCATCGCCTCGAGCTCGGCGCGGGTGAGCCGGACCTCGGTCGAGAACGACGGCAGGAGCACCGGGATCGTCGTGTCGGTGTCGGCGGACAGCGCCTCCTTCGCCTGCGTGCACTCCTCGCGCAGCCGGGCGACCGCGGCGACCGCGGCGCCGTCGTCCTCGTCGAGGTCGGTGAGCGCGCTGCCGACCGCACGGGCCACGTGCGCGTACACCGCGGCGTCGATGTCGATGCCGCCGAGCCGCTCGATCCCCTCCGGGCGGCCGAGGATCTCGAAGCCGTCCCCGGCGCGGCGCAGCACCGCGGCGTCGAACGTGCCGCCGCCGAGGTCGTAGACGGCGACGACGGCGCCGTCCGGCATCCGCTGCTGCTGGGCGTAGAAGACCGCCGCCGCCTCCGGCTCGGTGGTGAACGTCGCGTCGTCGAGCCCCGCGACCCGGACCGCCTGGCGCAGCAGGTCCGTCTTGTACGGGCCCCAGTTCGCCGGGTGGCTCACGCAGACCGCGGACGGCGCACCGCCCTCGCGCGCGGACACCTCGTCGACGACCGCGCGCAGCATCCGGCCCATGAGGGCCTCCGCGGAGTACGGGACGCCGCCGAGGAGGATCGGCGTCACGTCGCCGAGGCGGCGCTTGAACTCGCGCGCGACCCGGTGCGGCGTGGAGAGCGCCCGCCGGTTCGCCGGCTCCCCGGTGATGATCGTCTCGTCCTCCCGGAGCAGGACGACCGAGGGCACGGCGGCGGCGCGGCTGCCGAGCGAGCACACCTCGGCGCGGCCGTCGCGCCAGACGGCGGCGGCGGTGAACGTGGTGCCGAGGTCGATACCGAGTGCGTACATCACAGCGCTCCGGGGTGGGGGGTGAGCAGGATGCTAGGAACGCAGGAGTAGGGGTGTCTTGGGGGAAGTCCCCGCATCGGACCCCCGGTCGCGGTTCCTACAGTGGAGGCATGGAACCGGTGCGCCCCCTTCGAGACGTCTTCGCCGACCTGGCCGGCAGCGACGCCGCCCAGGCACGCGCGGCGCTGGCGGCGGCGGGCCACGACCTGAGCGACGACCTGCTCCGCACGGCGATCGACGGCTACGCGGGCACCGCGCCCGCCGAGGTCGCCGAGCACCTCGCCGCCGCCGACGGCGCGGACGACGGGCTCGCGTTGCTCGCGAGCGCCCCGGCCGGCCCGTGGGACGCGGAGGTCGCGCTCGACCCGGCGGACGACCTCGCGGGGGACGACCTCGACGCCGCCGACCTGCTCGACGTCCCGCACGCCCCGGCCGGGACGGTCACCGACCCGGCCGACCACCTGACGGACGACGCGCCGGCCGACCACGCGTTCGGCGCCGGTGACGCCGACGACGCGCCCGCCCCCGGCGGCCTCGGCGGACTCGACGGACTCGACGGCCTCGACCCGCTGGAGGACCTCGACGCACCGGCGGCCGGCCACCCGGTGGACGCGCACGCCGCCGACGCCGACCTCGGCTTCGACGACGGCTTCGGGGCCGGCTCGGCGCTGGACGACCTCACCGGCGACCTCACCGACGACGGGGCGGACGACGGTCCGCAGGCGCACGACGTCCACGACGCCGGCTGAGGACGGGAGCGCCCTCACCGGACCGCGGCCAGGTCGGCGAGAAGCCCTTCGCACGAACGGATCGCGACCCGGGCCGCGACGACGAGCTCGTGCGGGGTCATCGGGTTCTCCGCGCGCCGCTGCCAGCGGGCGAGCGCCTGGCCCGCGGCCGCCGTCCGCTCCGGCAGGCCGGCCTCCGGGTCGAGCCGCAGCCGTTCGTGGACGGCGGTCCCGGTGCCGCCGATGAGGTGCTCGAGGTCGGCGAGCACCTCCGGCTTGCCGGCCACCCACCCGGCACGCAGCGCGGAGAGCACCCGGAGCTCGTTGAACGGGTGGGCCGACGCGGTGACCTCCTCGAGCTCGCCGGACAGCGCGACGCTGCCCGGGACCGGGTGCTCGTGGAGCAGCCGGTCGAGGGCGAGGAGCGCGGACCGGCTCTTGAGGACGTCCCGGCGCCGGTAGAACAGCGACGAGAGCACGCCGTTGAGCTCGTCGAGACCGCTGCGGGCCACGAGGTCGCGGGACAGGTCCGTCGCCGTGATCCCGTCGCGGCGCAGCAGGGTCGACGCGAGCCGGATCCCGAAGACGCCGAAACGGTCGAGCAGGTGCTGCCGCTCCATCGACGTGAGACCGAGCTCCGGCATCTGCTCCAGGAACCGGTCGGTCGACAGCAGCAGCCCCTCGACGGTGCGCGGCGGCTGCGTGGCGATCCGGCGCAGGTGCCCGACCTCGGTCTCCGTGAGGGTCACCGCGGTCTCGGCGAGCAGCCCGGCCATCGGCACGACGGTCTGGACGACGCGGCGCACCAACGGGTCGGCGGACAGCCGCGCCGCGATCCGCCGGGCCGACGACATCGAGTCGGGGCGCCCGACGCCGATCTCGTCCGCGCGCGAGAGCACCCCGATCGCGTTGACCGGGTTGGGCCGCGACACCTCGGTGTCCTGGAAGGCGCGGAGGAACTCGACGTCGCCGGAGTGCAGGTGCCGCATGAGGTAGAGGACGGCGTCCGCGGGCGTCTCGTCCTCCTCCGCGGCGAGCACCTCCCACGCGCGCCGGCTCACGGCCTCGCTGAGCGAGCCGATGCCGGGGGTGTCGATGAGCGTCACGGTGCGCAGCGCCTGGGACGGCCAGGTCACGGTGAGCTGGTCGACGTCCTCCGGCGGCATGCCGCCGAGGTCCACCTCGACCGCGCCGTCCTCGCGGTGGAACGGCACCTGGCGGGGCTCGCCGGTCTTCGGGTGGAGCACGACGCGGTAGGTGTGTCCGTCGGCGTACCAGGTGACGATCCGGGTGCACTCCCCCGCGTCGGTCGGGGCCAGCCGCTCGCCGACGAGCGCGTTGAGCAGCGTCGACTTCCCCGACTTCACCCGCCCGGCGACGGCGACGCGCAGCGGGGCGTCGAGCCGGGCGGCGGTCGCGACGAGGCGGGCCTCGTGCGGCGTCCCGCGGTAGGCGAGGGCGGCGCGCTGCAGCACGCCGCGGGTCCGGTCGAGAAGGGTCATCCGCCCACCGCCTCCGCCCGCTGCCGCAGTTGGGCGAGCCGGCCGAGCTCGGCGTCGAGGTCCTTGACCCGGCGGTCCCGGTCCGCCTGGGTGCGCTTGACCGACTCCGTCGCGGACTGCAGGGCCTGGGACGTCGACCGGTTGAGCTCGTCGGCGCGGGCCGTGTAGTGGTCGCGGAGCTGGCGCTGGATCCGGCGCAGGGTGTCGCGGGAGTCCTTGCCCATGACGAACTGGATCTCGTCGCAGTACCGCCGGACGGCGTTCTTCGCCTGCGCCTGCCGCTGCGTGAGCTGGCGCCGCTTCTCGTCGCGCAGCCCGGCCCGGCCCATGAGCAGCCCGATCGGGATCGCGATCGGCGCGAGCCCGGTGACGCCGAGCAGGCTCGGCAGCATCGTGAACATGAGGATGCCGCTGTAGCTGCCCTTGAGCGCCACCATCGTCTGCTTGCGCGCGGTCATCCGCTCGAGCTTGATGTCGGGGTTGAACTCGGTGCGGCTCAGCAGCGGCGTCGGGTTGTAGACGGCGAGCAGGCCGAGGTCGTCGCCGGACACCTCCCGGAAGTGCTCGCCGACCTGGGCGCTCACGTCGGAGGCACGGTCCCGCAGGTAGGTGTAGTTCGCCACGAGCTCGTAGGAGATCCGGGACTGCAGCCACGCCTCCATCTGCGGCCACGAGTCGGCAGGGTCGCCGGCACCGAGCGCGTCGTCGGCGTCGTTGACGACGCGGCGGATCCGGCCGCGCAGGTCGTGCTCGATGTCGGCGCTGACGTCGGAGATCCCGTCGCTGAGCGTCTGGTTCCAGCGGGAGGCGTTGGTGCGCAACGACTCCACGCGCGACTTGGTCTGCGTGAGGTCGTCGATGACGCGCTGCGCGGACGCCGGGTCGGCGAGCGCCGAGCGCTCGGACCGGAACTGGCCGGCGAGCTGCTCGCAGACCGCGACGACCTCGCGGGCGGCGTCCTGAGCGGCCCGGGTCGCGCCGCCGACGCCGATGTCCTCGGTGACGACGCGGACGAGCTCGCGGAACCCCGACTCGGTGTTGAGCGCGGCGTCGCTCGTCTTCACCGCCCGCGTCCGCAGCGCGGAGGAGACCGGGAGCAGCCGGACCTCGCCGAGCCCCTCCCGCACGAGGTGCGCGGTGTTGAGGTCCCGGACCTGGCGCCAGGCCGGGTAGAAGTCGGTCTTCGTCATGACGCACAGGACCGTCCCGCACAGGTCACGGGCCCGGCGCAGGAAGTCCATCTCGGTCGCGGTGAGCTCCTGGGAGGCGTCGGTGACGAAGAGCACCGCGTCGGCCATCGAGGTCGCCGCCAGGCTCGCCGCCGCGTGCGTCGAGCCGAGCCCGCCGAGGCCCGGGGTGTCGACGACGACGAGGCCGCTCGCGAGCATCGACCGCGGCAGCAGCACCTCGACCCCCGCGACGCGGCGGCCGTCGGGCCGGACCCCGCCGGCGTTCCCGCCGCCCTCGACGGCGTGCAGCCGGATCTGGTCGACGGCGATCGGTTCGCGCAGCGGCGGGTCGCCGTCGAGCACGACGTTCGCCGCCGTCTGCTCGCCGTGCCGGACGTACGTCGGCAGCGCGGTCGCGACGTCGTCGTCGACGGGGCAGACGGTGACACCGACGAGCGCGTTGACCAGGGAGCTCTTGCCCTGCTTGAACTCCCCGACGACGACGATGTGGGTACCCGGGTCGGCGAGCCGGCGCTGCGCGGCGGTGAGCCGGTCGGCGAGGTCGGGCCGGGAGTACGCCTCGCAGGCGCGCAGACCGTGCTCGACGACGGTCCGCGCGGCCGCGACGGCGTCCGTACCGCCGACCGGGCCGGCCCGCACCGGGGTCTGCTGCGCCATACCCGCTCCCTGGGTTCGTCCGTCGGTCCGTCAGTGTCCACGGTGCTGCAGGTGTCTCACGTGCGGAAGCGGGTGCCGGTCCCCGCGAGGGGATCCGGCACCCGCTGCCGCGGGTGGTCGTCGCCGGTCAGGCGTCGGCCATGTCGTCGTCGGCGACGTGCTGGTCGCCCGCCCCGCCCTCGACGTTCACGTCGACCACGGGCGAGACGTTGTCGGACTGGTGGTCGCCGTGCCCGCCGCCGTGCCCGCCGTCGCCGTGGCCGGGGTCGACCTCGCGGACGAGCGGCTCGTCGACGTGACGGATCCCGCCGCCCCCGCCGAACCCGTCGACGTCGAGCTGGTGCCCGTCGCCGTGCTCCTCGTTGACGTCGGACTGCACGTTCGTGTCGACGCTCTGCCCGGTCGCGTCGCCGGTCCCGGACGCCGCGGCGCCCTCCTCGAGGTAGTTGCCCGAGGCGTTGCCGGTGTCGCCGGAGCCGAACCCGATCGCGGAACCGTCGATCGTGCCGTCCTCGTTGTCGAGGACGCTGTTGCCGTTGCCCACGGGGCTGTTCTCGATGTCGCCGCCGAGGCTCTGGTTGCCGGTGAACTCGCCGGTGTTCGTCGGGCCGACGATGAGCCCGCCCTGGACGGCGCCGTCGCCGGAGTTGGACTGCGCCCCGTCGCCCTGCGCGGCCGAGGACTCCTCGCCGGTCGCCGCGTTCTGGTTGCCCTCACCGGAGTTCACCGCGTTGCCGTTGCCCTCGACGTCGATGTCGTCGTTGTCCTGGTCGATGTCGATGTCGCCGTTGACCGGGCCCAGGATGTCGATGTGGTTGTCGTTGATCTCCTGGTAGTTGTAGTTCTGCGTGACCTGCTGGACGATCTGCGCGTTGCTCGCGCCGCCACCGCCGCCGCCGTGGAAGCCGCCGCCCCCGCCGCCACCGCCGGAGTACGTGCTGCCGCCCTGGTTGACGTTGCCGTAGCTGTTGTAGTTGTTCGCCTGGTTCGTGAGGAACCCCTGCAGCTGCGGGTCGAGCCCGGGCTGGCCGCACATGTACTCGAAGACCTCGCCCATGTCGGCCTGGTCGACCTGCTCGTCCGTCACGCCCGTCTCGAGCTTCGCGGCCTGGACCGCCTCGTCCGGGCCCATGCCGACCGCGTTCTGCAGCGCGTGCAGGAGCATCTGAGCGACCTGGGCCGCCTCGGCTGTCACGTTCATCGTCGTCTCCTCGGGAGGTCGCCCGCCGGGGTGGCTGGGCTGATGGCTCAACTCTGCGTGCGGCGGGACCCCCCGGACATCGGGGAACTCCCCCTCCTCGGAGGGGGGCTATGGGGGTGAGATACCGCCGCCCAGCAGCCCGCGCAGCGCGGCGACGAACTCGGCCCGCGTCGACGCCCCGAGCTTGGTCCGGATCCGCGCGACGTGGTGCTCGACGGTCTTGGGCGACAGGTACAGCTGGGCACCGATCTCCCGGTGCGTCCGCCCGTCGAGGACGAGCCGGGCGACCTCGACCTCGCGGTCCGACAGCCCGGCCCGCCGGGCCCCGTCGGCGTCCGGGGCGGGGCCGGTGACGAGGGTCGGAGCGGGGGTCGTGAGGTCGGCGGCGAGGTCGCGGGCGCGCTCGAGCAGCCGTCGGGCGGCGACGGCGTCCGCGACCCGGACCGCGGCGTCGCCGGCGAGCCTGGAGGCCTCCCACGGCAGCTCGGCCGCGCCGAGCGCGTCGGCGGCGGCGACGACCCGGTCGGCGTCGACCCGGCCCGCGAGGACGTCCGCCCAGCACGGTGCCGCCTGCTGCATCGCCGCGGGCCGGTGCCCTCCGGGCCCGGCCGCGGCG
>JACRAB010000299.1 GCA_016213575.1 Actinomycetota bacterium | reverse complement strand
GCGACGTCCTCGCTGCTGCGACGGATCGTCGACGACGTCCCGCTGTCGGTGACCGAGGCCGGGCTGCTCGGTTCGCTGCCACCGTTCTGCTTCGCCGCCTCCGGGCTGCTCGTGCCGTGGCTGCTGCGCCGGCTCTCCGCCGAGCGGATCGCCGTCCTCCTGCTCGTCGTCGCGGCGGGCGCCCAGGTCGTGCGGCCGTGGGCACCGGGCGCATGGGCCTTCCTCGCGGCGTCCGTCGTCGTGCTCGTCGCGATGGGCGGCGGCAACGTCGTCCTGCCGCCGATCGTCAAGGCCTGGTTCCCCGACCGGATCCCGCAGGTCACCGGTGCGTACCTCGTCGCCGTGACCGCCGGGGTCGCGGTGCCGCCGCTGCTCTCGGTGCCGGTGGCGGACGCCGTCGCCCGCGGCACCGGCTCGGACGCCACCGGCTGGCGGGTCTCGCTCGCGCTGTGGGGCGTCGTCGCCGCGCTCGTCGCCGTCGCCTGGCTCGTGCCCGCGGCGCACCCCCGGGTCCCGGCGCGCGGACGGCGCCCCGCCGGGGCCGACGCGGACGACGCGGACGATGCCCCCGCGCCTCCCGCGCAGCCGTACCACCACCTGCCGGTCTGGCGCAGCCGGGTGGCCTGGGGCGTGGCACTCCTCTTCGGGTTCCAGTCCTTCGCCTCGTACATCGGCTTCACGTGGCTGCCGACCCGGCTCACGGACGCCGGGGTCGGCGACCAGCGCGCCGCGGTGATGCTCGCGGTCTTCGGCGCGATGGGACTGCCGGCGTCGATCGTCGTGCCGCGCCTGGTCGCCCGGGTCCGCAACACGTTCGCGCTCGTCACCGCGTTCGCCGCCTGCTTCGCCGCCGGGTACGTCGGGATCGCGCTGGCCCCGACGTCGTTCACGCTGCTGTGGGTGCTCGTCGCGGGCTGGGGGAGCGGGCTCTTCCCGCTCGCCCTCACCCTCGTCAACCTGCGCACCCGGACCCCGGCGACGGCGGCGTCGCTCTCCGCCTTCGCGCAGGGGCTCGGCTACCTCGTGGCGGCCGCCGGGCCGTTCTCGGCCGGGGCCGTCGCCGACGCGACCGGCCGCTGGGACCTGCCGTTCCTCCTCGGCGCCGCGTCGATGGGGTTCGTCGTCCTGGGCGCGTGGCTGGCGGGCTCCCGGACCCTCGAGGACGACCTCGAGCGCGTGCACGCGCTGCCCGCCACGGGCTGACGCCGGCCGGCACCGGCCGCGCGTAACCCGATCGGAGCGACGGACGCCGCCCGTTACCCTTGGACGGTGACCCCCAGCGAGCTCTCCTCCGCCGTCCGCGCGTGCCTGCAGGCCGCCGTCGACGCCGGCGACCTGGCCGTCGCCGTGCCGAGCGAGGTCCGCGTCGAGCGACCGAAGCAGCGCGAGCACGGTGACTGGGCGACGAACGTCGCCCTCCAGGTCGCCAAGGCCGCCGGCCGGCCGCCGCGCGAGGTCGCGACGCTGCTCGCGGCGCGCCTCGGCGAGGTGCCCGGGGTCAAGAGCGTGGACGTCGCGGGGCCGGGCTTCCTCAACATCGTCCTCGACGCCGCCGCGGCCGGTGAGCTGGCCCGCACGATCGTCGAGGCGGGCGCCGGGTACGGCCGCACCGACGGCGCCGCGGGGGAGCGGATCAACCTCGAGTTCGTCTCCGCGAACCCGACCGGCCCGATCCACCTCGGCGGCACCCGCTGGGCCGCGGTGGGCGACTCGCTCGCGCGGATCCTCGAGGCGACCGGCGCGAGCGTCACGCGGGAGTACTACTTCAACGACCACGGCGCCCAGATCGACCGCTTCGCCCGCTCGCTGCTGGCCCGGGCCAAGGGTGACCCGGCCCCCGAGGACGGCTACGGCGGCCAGTACATCGAGGACATCGCGACGCGCGTCCTCGCCGACGCCGCGGCCGCCGGCGAGCCCGACCCGCTGACGCTGCCCGACGACGAGGCGCAGGAGGTCTTCCGGGCGCGTGGCGTCGACCTCATGTTCGGCGAGATCAAGGCCTCCCTGCACGAGTTCGGCGTCGACTTCGACGTGTTCTTCCACGAGAACGACGTCCACGACTCGGGGGCCGTCGAGCGGGCCGTCGCGCGGCTGCGGGCGAACGGCCACATCTACGAGAAGGACGGCGCCACCTGGCTGCGCACCGAGCAGTTCGGGGACGACAAGGACCGCGTCGTCATCAAGAGCGACGGCGAGGCCGCGTACATCGCCGGCGACCTCGCGTACTACCTCGACAAGCGGGAGCGCGGCTTCGACCGCGTCATCATCATGCTCGGGGCCGACCACCACGGGTACATCGGCCGGATGATGGCGATGTGCGCCGCGTTCGGCGACACGCCCTGGAAGAACCTCGAGATCCTCATCGGCCAGATGGTCAACCTCGTCCGCGACGGCCAGCCGATGCGGATGAGCAAGCGGGCCGGCACCGTGGTCATCCTCGAGGACCTCGTCGAGGCCGTCGGCACCGACGCCGCCCGCTACGCGCTCGCGCGTTCGTCGGTGGACTCGCAGATCGACATCGACCTCGACCTGCTCACCAAGCACAGCAACGACAACCCGGTCTACTACGTGCAGTACGTGCACGCGCGGATCAGCGGCATCGTCCGCAACGCCGCCGACGTCGCGGGGCTGTCCATGGACGCCGCGGCCTTCGACCCGTCGCTGCTCACGCACGACACCGAGTCGGTGCTGCTCGCCGCCCTGTCGGAGTTCCCGCGGGTCGTCGCGCACGCCGCCGAGCTGCGCGAGCCGCACCGGGTCGCGCGCTACCTCGAGGAGCTCGCGGGGTACTTCCACAAGTGGTACGACGCCTGCCGGGTCATCCCGCAGGGCGACGACCCGGTCGAGGACGTCCACCGCGCCCGGCTGTGGCTCGGCGAGGCGACCCGCACCGTCATCGCGAACGGGCTCGGGCTGCTCGGCGTGAGCGCGCCCGAGCGGATGTGACCGCCCGACCTCCTCAGCGGACGGCGACGCCCGGGCACCGACGCCCGCGGACGACGTCCGGGCCAACGTCCAGAAGACTTCCACGAGAACGGTTCTGACCCATGGGTGCACACGAGGCCGGCGCGCTCCACTCGCCCGGCTACGGCGGCGTCGCGACCGTCCCGGCGTGGCTGCGGCCGCCCGGCGACGTCAACGAGCTCCTCCCGCAGCTCTGGTCGGCGACGGTGCGCCGCGGCGCCGGTGGCGCGCTCGAGGTCGGCGGCCTGCCCGTCGCCGAGCTCGCCGCGCGGTTCGGCACGCCCGCCTACATCCTCGACGAGGCGGACTTCCGGGCCCGCGCGGTCGCCTACCGCGCCGCGGTCACCGACTCGTTCGCGGACCTCGCCGGCGCCGACGTCTACTACGCGGGCAAGGCGTTCCTCTGCACGGCGGTCGCCCGCTGGGTCGCCGAGGACGGGCTCTGCCTCGACGTCTGCAGCGGCGGCGAGCTCGCGGTGGCGCTGCGGGCCGGCGTCGACCCGGCGCGGATCGGCCTGCACGGCAACAACAAGTCCGACACCGAGCTCGAGCGCGCGGTCGCGGCCGGCGTCGGCCGGATCGTCGTCGACTCGCTCGAGGAGGTCGGGCGGGTCGCGGACGTCGCGGCGCGGCACGGCGTCCGGGTGCCGGTCATGATCCGGGTCACCGTGGGGGTCGAGGCCCACACCCACGAGTACATCGCGACGGCGCACGAGGACCAGAAGTTCGGCGTCTCGCTCTCCGGCGGCGTCGCCGCGGCGACCGTGCGCGCCGCGCTCGACCGGCCCGAGCTCGACGTCCGCGGGATCCACAGCCACATCGGCTCGCAGATCTTCGACACCGGCGGCTTCGAGGTCGCGGCCCGCCGCGTGCTCGGGCTCGTCGCGCAGGTCGAGCGCGAGCACGGCGTCGTCCTGCCCGAGGTCGACCTCGGCGGCGGCTTCGGCATCGCCTACACGAGCGAGCACGACCCGCTCGAGCCCAAGGCGCTCGCCGACCAGATGGCCGAGCTCGTCGCCCGGGAGTGCCGCGGGCTGGGGATCGCCGTCCCGCGGATCAGCGTGGAGCCCGGCCGGGCCGTCGCCGGCCCGAGCACGTTCACGCTCTACACGGTCGGCGCGGTCAAGGACGTCGAGCTCGACCACGGCGCGGTGCGCCGGTACGTCGCCGTCGACGGCGGGATGAGCGACAACATCCGCACCGCGCTCTACGACGCGGACTACTCGTGCACGCTCGCCTCCCGCGAGTCGGCCGCGCCGCCGGTGCTCGCCCGGATCGTCGGGAAGCACTGCGAGAGCGGGGACATCGTCGTCCGCGACGAGTTCCTCCCCGGGGACGCCGGCCGCGGCGACCTCGTCGCCGTCCCGGGCACGGGTGCCTACTGCCGCAGCATGGCGAGCCAGTACAACCACGTGCCGCGCCCGCCCGTCGTCGCGGTCCGGGACGGCGAGGCACGGGTGCTCGTGCGCCGCGAGACCGAG
>JACRAB010000298.1 GCA_016213575.1 Actinomycetota bacterium | reverse complement strand
CCGGCACTCCCGCCGCGTCGTGTGGCTCGCGCAGCACCCGCCGCCCGCGCACGAGGCGGCGGCCGCGGACGCCGCCGCCGTGCTGCGCCTGCCGCTGGAACGGGTCGACGTCGGCGAGGGCGGGCTGGAGGCCGAGCTGGAGCGGCTCGTCACGGGCTGACGCCGCGCAGCCCCGGCAGCGCACGAGGGGCAGCGCACCCGGACCCGCGCGCACCCCGCGCGTGGCACCCTGGCCCGGTGACCCCCGCCGCACGCGTCGTCGTCCTCGTCCGTGGCATCAACGTCGGGACGGCGAAGCAGGTGAAGATGACCGACCTCAAGGCCGCGCTCGAGGACGTCGGCGGCACCGGCGTCCGCACGTACCTGCGCAGCGGCAACGCGGTCATGGACGTCGCCGCACCGGCCGCCGGCACCGCGACGGCGCTCGCCGCGCTCGGCACGGCCGCCGAGCAGGCCCTGCTCGCCCGCAGCGGCGTGCAGGCCCTGGTCCTCGTCGTCACCGCCGACCACCTGCGCGCGGTCGCGACCGCGAACC
Source organism: Actinomycetota bacterium (assembly GCA_016213575.1). GTDB lineage: Bacteria > Actinomycetota > Actinomycetes > Actinomycetales > Kineosporiaceae > R-H-3. The sequence goes on along the minus strand of JACRAB010000298.1, from coordinate 14,200 downwards.
CTTTCCCCGACCTCGTGCCGACCCCCAAGCAGCTGCACGTCATGTTCTGCGAGACCGCGCCGGACGCCGCCGCGCTCGACGCCACGGTCGGCCTGCGGCACGGCGACGACGAGATGGCGGTCGGCGACCACACCCTGTACCTGGCGTTCCGCAGCGGCCGCAGCATCGACTCGCCGCTGACGAAGGTGCTGCCCAGGACGAAGATCGTCGCGACGGCCCGCAACTGGTCGACCGTCGAGGCGCTGCTGGCACTTGTCGACGCCTGATCCGAGTCGGTCACCCCGCCGCGGTGAGGTGCGGCAGGCGGGTGCCGTCGGACCCGGTCGGCCGGAGGGAGGGCTCTTTGGAGGTGCTCGCTGCTGTTCGCGAGCTCTACGTCCGGCGGTGGGGGGAGCCGTCGAGGCATGCGATCTTCCGTGCCCCTGACGCAGAGATGGAGATCTGCAAGTGGGATGCTGCGGCGAACGACCAAGGCGTCGATCTCTACGCGACGCTAGGGGCGAGCGCACAGGGTCTGCCGGCCGGCCTCGGACACAGGAACGAGTTCTTCGTCGGCCTCCGGCCGGGTAGGGACGACGTCGCGTCCGCCCTCGCGGCACTCGGGCTCCACTCCGTCCGTGAAGGCGTGACCGTCGATCATGGCCATTCGGTGCCGTGCGACGGACCGTTGTGGCCGGGCACCGCGATGAGCTCCTTCCTGGTCATGCGGCAGGTGGGAGAGATCCTGGCTCCCGTGTCCCTTCCGGGCGGGGCGCACGTCGAGTTTCTGCAGGCGATCCCTCTGTACGAGTCAGAGCGTCGGTTCAAGGTCGCCCACGGCGCGGATGCCTTGATCCGCCGCTGGCAGAGCGCCGGCACAGCCTTCTGGGACCCGGGGCGCAGACCCGATCCGGCATCGTGAGACGTGCCGCGGCGGTCAGAGCAGCCCGCGCACCGCCAGCTCCGCCTCGCACGCCGCAGCGTCGGTGAAGAGCAGCGCCTGCCAGCCCGCGGACCGGGCCGCGTCGACGTTCGGCGCGTGGTCGTCGAGGAAGAGCAGGTCGGCGGCGGGCACGCCGAACCGGTCCTGGGCGAGCCGGAAGATCGCCGGGTCCGGCTTGGCGAGGTGGACCCGGCCGGAGAAGACGCCGTCGGCGAACAGCCCGAAGAACGCGTGCTCGGCCTCGAGCCGGTCGGCGTGCGGGGCCGGCATGTTCGACAGGTAGAACACCGGCGTCCCGCGGCCGTGCAGCCGCTCCAGGAGGGCGACGGTGGCGGGCACGGGCACCAGCTCGGCCGGCACCTGCGCGAGGACGGCGTGCAGGTCGTCCGGCGTGAGGTCGGTGCGGCCGACGATCCCGGCGACGACCCCGTCGGCGTCGAGCAGGCCCCGGTCGAACCGCGACCACTCGCCGTCCGGGTGGCCGAAGATGCTGCGGGCGAGCCGTTCCGCGTCGCCCGCCCGGTGCGGCAGGGCCCGGCGGACCAGCTCGAGCGGGCGCCAGCGCAGCAGGACGCCGCCGAGGTCGAGGACGACGTGCACGCCCGCGAGTATGCCCGACCGCTCCCGGGAGCCGACGACGCCCCTCAGCCCTCGCCGAGCAGCCGCCGCCGCCAGGCCTCGGTCTCGGCGACCTGGTTGAAGGTGAAGACGTGCAGGCCGGCGAGCCCCCACTCCGGGCCGCCGACCTCCTTGGCGAGGCGGTTGAGCAGTCGCTCCGGGGTGTAGCCGGGGTTGGCGAGCCGGGCGAACCAGCCGGCGTGCTTGGTGAGGAACCGGGTCGACTCCCCGACGCCGACCTTCGTCGCCATCGTGAGCAGCTTCGTCGCCTCGACCGGCCCGGCGATGCCGACCTGGATCGGCAGCGCGACGCCGCGCCGGCGCACACGCTTGACCCAGGCGGCGATCGCGGCGGGGTCGAAGCACAGGTTGCTGACGATCTCCGTCGCGTGGGAGCGCTTGTCCCACATGGCCTGCACGGTGACGTCGTCGTCGATCGACGGGTGGCTCTCCGGGTACCCGGTGATGCCCACGGTGGAGAACGGGCTGCCCATCCGGCTCAGCTCGGCGAGCGCCGGCAGCGCGGCGTCGTACTCCCCCGCGGGCGGGTCGGCGTCACCCGCGGGCACGAAGACGGCGGTGATCCCGGCGGCCCTGCAGCGCGCGACGAGGTCGGCGAGGTGCGCGCCGTCCCGGATGAGCCGTGCCGACAGGTGCGGGACGACGCTGTACCCGTGCCCGGCGAAGCGCTCCGCGAGGTCGACGGTCTGCTCGATGCCCTTCGCCGGCGACGCGGTCACGGTGAGCGCGACGTCCTTGGGGACCGCCGCGAGCACCTTCTCCTCGATCGTCTTCGTCGGCAGCACCTCGTACCGCGCGTGGCGCAGCAGGCGCTCCGCGGCGGTCCCGCGGGTGAGGGTCTCGGTCCTGGCCATCAGGCGGTCACCTGCCGGGTCGGGTCGGGGTCGATGCCGTCGGACAGGCCGTCGGACAGGCCGTCGGAGGAGGGCGCACCCGTGCGGACGGGCGGGTAGTGCTCCCCGGCCGGGCCCGCCGGACGGTGCCGGTAGAACGGCTCCGTGATCGCCTCGAGCGGGGTGTTGCCGAGCACGAGGTCCGCGGCCTTCTCGGCGAGCATCATGACGGGCGCGTAGATGTTGCCGTTCGTCACGTACGGCATGACGGAGGCGTCGACGACGCGCAGCCCCTCGACGCCGTGCACGCGCATCGTCAGCGGGTCGACGACGGACTCCTCGTCGACGCCCATCCGGGCCGTGCACGAGGGGTGCAGCGCGGTCTCGCCCTCGTGGCCGACCCAGTCGAGGATCTGCTCGTCGGTCTCCACCTGCGCCCCGGGCGAGATCTCGCCGCCGTCGAAGGGCGCCATCGCCGACTGGCCGAGGATCTCGCGGGTGCGGCGGACCGCCTCGACCCACTCCCGCCGGTCCTGGTCGGTCGACAGGTAGTTGAAGAGCATCGACGGCTTGACGGTCGGGTCCGCGCTCCGGATCCGCAGGTGGCCGCGGGCGTCGGAGTACATCGGCCCCACGTGCACCTGGTACCCGTGGCCGCCGGCGGGCGCCGTCCCGTCGTACCGGACGGCGATCGGCAGGAAGTGGTACATGAGGTTCGGGTACTCGACGTCCTCGTGGCTGCGGATGAAGCCGCCGGCCTCGAAGTGGTTCGTCGCCCCGGGGCCGCTGCGCAGGAAGAGCCACTGCGCCCCGATGAGCGGCTTGTACCGGTGCTTGAGGTAGGGCTGCATCGTCACCGGCTGCGTCGCGGTGTGCTGGATGTAGACCTCGAGGTGGTCCTGGAGGTGCTCGCCGACGCCCGGCAGGTGGTGCACCATCTCGACCCCGAGCGGCCGCAGGTGCTCGGAGTTGCCGACGCCGGAGACCTGGAGCAGCTGCGGGGAGTTGATGGCGCCGCCGGCGAGGATCACCTCGCCCGCCTCGATCCGCTCGACGGAGCCCGCGGAGTACCGGCTCGGGGCGCCGCCCCACAGCGGCGCCTTGACGACCTCGACACCGATCGCCCGCTTCCCGCGGAAGAGCACCTTGGTGACGAAGGCCCGGGTGCGGACCTCGAGGTTGCCGCGGCCCTTGACCGGGTGCAGGTAGGCGCGCGCGGCGGACAGCCGGCGGCCGCGGTGGACGTTGCGGTCGAACGCCGAGAAGCCCTCCTGGCGGTAGCCGTTGACGTCGTCCGTCAGCGGGTAGCCGGCCTGCTGGACGGCCTCGAGGAAGGCCCCGAAGAGCGGGTTCGTCGCCGGGCCGCGCTCGAGGACGAGCGGGCCGGAGTGACCGCGCCACACGTCGTCCGGGCCGGTCGCCAGGCAGTTCTCCATGCGCTTGAAGTACGGCAGGCAGTGCGCGAAGTCCCAGGTCTGCATCCCCGGGTCGGCGGCCCAGCGCTCGTAGTCCATCGGGTTGCCGCGCTGGAAGATCATCCCGTTGATGCTGCTGCTGCCGCCGAGCACCTTGCCGCGGGCGTGGTAGATCTTCCGCCCGTGCATGAAGGGCTCGGGCTCGGACTCGTACTGCCAGTCGTAGAACCGGCTGCCGATCGGGAACGGCAGCGCTGCGGGCATGTGGATGAACACGTCCCACGGGTAGTCGCTGCGCCCGGCCTCGAGGACGAGCACCTTCGTGGTGCCGTCCGACGAGAGCCGGTTGGCGAGCGCGCAGCCCGCCGAACCACCACCGACCACGATGACGTCGTACCGCTGACCGGACACGCTCGACGATCCCTTCGCCGCACGGAAACGCCTGATGGGACGGCAGCGACGCCGCCCCGACGAGTCCCCCCAGGTTGCGGCGATCGTATCCGAGCGACGCGCTATACGGAACGATGTGCGCGATACGCAACAACCGCACCACCATGTGGATCGCCGGCTCGTCAGGGCGGCGGTAGCACGACCCCGAAGCCGCGGACGCCGAGGCGCACGAGCACCGGCCCCGGCGTCGTGAGGTCCCGGACGCGCGCCGAGGACAGCACCTCGAGCTCGGCCAGGCGGCGCCGGTAGACGTCGTCGCCGGCCACCCGGGCCTCGTGGAGGGCCTGGGTGTTGAGCCAGACCTTCGCCCGGGACTCGCGGAGGAACCTCGTCGTCATCCGGCGGTTGAGCGGCGTCATCGCCCGGTCGACCGCCCGCCGCGGGCCGGAGACACGGCGCAGCTCGCCGTCCTCGGCGGACACCCGGCGCGCGAGCACCTCGTCGATGCGGGCGTGGTCCCGCTCGCGGCGGGCGAGCAGGCCGGGGTCGCCGAACTGGGTCGGCGAGATGACCCCGACGAGCGACTGCGGCAGGTCGTAGTTGATGTGGGCGTTCATGCCGAGCAGCACGTGCAGCACCGGCGGGGCGTCCCGGGCCGCGCCGAACGCGATCCGCCAGGGGCGGGGCGCGGACTTCGGGTCGATCCGGTGCGCGTCGAGGGCGTCGAGGTAGAGCTCGGCGAAGACGACGTCCCACCACTCGACCCAGGGCGCGTCCTCGAAGCGGCCCTCGTCCACGGCGTCCGCGACGGCCTGCGTCGTGCGCAGGTACGTCGCGAGGAAGAACCGCGCCGGGTCCCGGTCACGCTCCAGCACCGACAGCCGCTCGCGCATCCGCGCGACGACGCCGTCGACCGTGTCGCTCACCGCACCTCCCGAGCACGCCGCACCGCAAGGTCGGGCCCATCACACCATCCGGGACGGCGTGCTGTCCGGTCGGGCCGCCCCGCGGGCCCGGCCGGCCCTCCCCGCGCCACGGACCTCGGTACCGATAACACACGAGTCTGCTCGGGATCGGTCGTCAAGTGACATGCGTCGCACGTCGATGCCGTTCTCGACCCAGAGACAGGGCTTGCCCGGGGGTCAGGCCGTTCCACCCAGCCCTTCCCGTCAGGAGACCAGGCGCAGATGTCCATCACCCAGCTGCTCAACGGGGGCGGCAAGCGTGCCGCCGCGGGGATCACCGGCTACCTCGACGACCCGAAGAACCCCGTCAAGGCCACTCTGGACAGCCTCAACGCGAACTGCTTCATCGCGGACACCTCCCTCAACCTCGTCTACATGAACCGCAAGGCCGCGCAGACGGTGCGGGCGCTCGGCCCCGCCGTCCGGCAGGCCTTCGGGATGTCCATCGAGGACCTCCTCGGCGGCTCCATCCACCGCTTCCACAAGGACCCGGCCCGGATCGACCGGATCCTCGCCGACCCGGCCGCGCTCCCCCGCGAGGCGGTCTTCAGCTTCGGCGGGATCACCCTGCGCACGCTCATCAACGCCGTCACGGACGGCGAGGGCACCCGGCACGGGTTCGTCGTCATCTGGGACAACGTCTCCGAGCGCAACGGCCGCGCGGACACCTCGATCGGCGACGTCGACAGCGCCACCGAACGGCTCCGCGGGATCGTCGGGCACATCGTCCAGGTCGCGGCCGAGACCTCGAGCGCCTCCGACACCGCGGCCGCCGCGACCGAGGAGCTGCGGGCGGCCGTCGCCGAGATCGCGCGCTCGTCGGCGGACGCCGTGACCCAGGTCCGGGCCGCCGTCCAGGCCACCGACGAGGGCGCCTCGACGTTGCGCGACCTGCAGCGCTCCAGCACCGAGATCGGCGACTTCCTGCGCCTCATCACGGGCGTCGCGGAGCAGACGAAGATGCTCGCCCTCAACGCGACGATCGAGGCGGCCCGGGCCGGCGAGGCCGGCAAGGGCTTCGCCGTCGTCGCCGACGAGGTCAAGCAGCTCGCCGGCACCACGGCCGCGTCGATCAGCGACATCGAGGCCCGGATCGCCGCCATCCAGCGCGCGGCCGACCTCGGCGTCCAGGCGCTGACGAACATCGAGTCCCTCATCGGCACGATCAGCGAGAGCCAGAACACCGTGGCCGCCGCGATCGAGGAGCAGTCCGCCGTGACCACGGAGATCGCCCGGGCCCTCGAGGGCATCGCGAGCGGCGCGCGGGACACCGCGGCGCAGTCCGGTGACATCGACCAGGCCGTCAGCGAGGTCAGCGCGCAGACGAAGATGCTCCACCGGATCATCCTCGACAGCTGAGCGGGGCCGCCCCGCCCACCCGTCCTCTGGCGCCCTACCCACCTCGAGAACGCTTTCTGGGGTGCGTAGGGCGCCAGAGGACGGTGCCTTTCGGGGGTGCTTCAGACGCCCCGGGCAGACAGCGCGGCCGCTGCACCGGCGGCCCGGCCGGCCTCGACGAGGTCGGCGGTGCGGGTGAAGTCCATGAGGCCGCCCGGGCCGTCCGGTGCCGCCCCCAGCTCGACGTGGTGCAGCACCGTGCCGTCGAGCCGCGGCAGCGGCCGGCAGCGCATCGAGGCCGCGAGCGAGGCGACGAGGACGTCTAGCGCGCTGCGGACCCGCCACGCGCCCGTCCCCGGGTGGGCCGCGACGTCGAGGAGCCAGATGTCGGTCGGGGCCAGCTCGAGCGCCCCCGCGACGGGGACGAGATCGGTGACCCCGCCGTCGACGTGCTGCTCCGTCCGCACCGTGCCGTCGGCGTCGTACCCGGCGGGCAGGTGGACCGGCGGGAAGAGGCCGGGCAGGGCGGCCGAGGCGAGCAGGACGTCGGTGAGCGGGCCGGTGCCGTGGTAGACGGCGCGGCCGGAGGTCAGGGACGTCGTGACGACCCGCAGCGGCACCGCGAGGTCGTCGAAGTCGTCGACGGGCAGCCAGTCGGCGAGCAGGCGGCGCAGCGGCTCCTCGGAGAACAGGGCCGGGCGGCGCGCGACGACGTTGCGCCACGTCGAGAGCCGGCCGCCGCCGAACACGTCCCCGCGCCGCAGGCCCGCCCAGCGGGCCGCGAGCTCCTCGGCCCGCGCGGGGGTCGGGTCGACCGCGAGGTAGGCACCGTTGAGCGCCCCGACGGAGCAGCCGACGATGCCGACCGGGTCGATCCCGGCGGCGAGCAGCGCGGCGAGCGCGCCGGCCTGGGCGGCGCCACGGGCACCCCCGCCGGACAGGACGACGACGTGCCTGCGGACGACGGGCGCCACGGGCGGGGCCGGTGCGCGGCGGCCCACCCGGACGCTCTCGCGCACCGCGGACCACATCGCCACCGGCGGACCTCCGCTCGCCCTCGAGATGAGTGGGCGTCGTCGCGGCGGGCCGCACCCCACCGCGACGACGCGCTGCTGGTCTATCGGCAGGAGGGGCCGCGAGGGTGAGCAGGTACGTCCGGTCTTTCGGCCGGCCGGGTGACCGGGCCGGCCGTCAGGGCGCGGCGGGCGCCGACGGCGGGCGCTCGCCGTCCACCGGCGGGGCCTCCTCGGCCGCCGCCCGCTCGGCCGCCACCTGCTCGGCCGAGGGCAGCCCGACGGTGCCGGGCGGCGTCCACATCCGGCCGTCCGGACCGGGGCTGTACCGCACGTTCCGCAGGTGCTTGGCCATGCTCCGGACGAGGACGACGACCGCGAGGGCCAGGCAGAACACCGTGACGAACCCGAGCAGACCCGGCGAGACCTTGTCCGCGTTGGGCCCCTCCGGGTCGACGGCGAGCAGGCCGCCGTGCAGCCCGCTCGCGAGACCGCCGAGCAGGCCGCTGTGCAGCGAGCCGCCCATCACGCCACCTCGACCCGCTCGCGGACGCCCGCGAAGAGGTCGTCCTCGGGGGTCTCGGTCGGCACGTGCGACCGGGCCAGCTGGTAGTCCTCGGTCGGCCAGACGCTGCGCTGGATCTCGGCGGGGATGGAGAAGAACCAGCCGTCCGGGTCGATCTGGGTGGCGTGGGCCAGCAGGGCCTTGTCGCGCACCGGGAACCAGTCGGCGCACTCGACGCGCGTGGTGATGGTGACCTCCTCGCGGTCCTCCCAGCGCTCGAGCCACTCCGCGAACGGGGACTCCAGGCCGGCCGCGAGCATCGCCTCGTGGAAGCCGATGATCTTCGCGCGGGAGAAGCCGCGGTCGTAGTAGAGCTTGAGCGGCTGCCACGGGGCGCCGGTGCCCGGGTAGCGCTCGTCGTCGCCGGCGGCCTCGAAGGCCTCCATGCTCACCTTGTGGGTCATGATGTGGTCCGGGTGCGGGTAGCCGCCGTTCTCGTCGTACGTCGTCATGACGTGCGGCCGGAACGACCGGACGAGGCGCACGAGCGGGGCCGCCGCGACGTGCAGCGGCTCGAGTGCGAAGCAGCCCTCGGGCAGCGGCGGCAGCGGGTCGCCCTCCGGCAGCCCCGAGTCCACGAAGCCGAGCCACTCGTGCCGGACGCCGAGCGCCGCGACCGCGTTGGCCATCTCGACCCGGCGGTACTCGGCGATGTCCCGGAGCAGGTCCGGGTCGTCCTTGAGCTTCGGGTTGAGGATGTCGCCGCGCTCGCCACCGGTGCACGTGACGACGAGCACCTCGACGCCTTCCGCGACGTACCGCGCCATCGTCGCCGCACCCTTGCTGGACTCGTCGTCCGGGTGCGCGTGCACGGCCATGAGCCGGAGCACCTCGCCCACGCCACTGCCTCCCTGGTCGTTCGCCGGTCCCCCCGGAGGGAGGTCCCCCCTCCCAGGGCGAAGCCGCCCCGGGGGACACTCATTCCCGACGCTACGCCGCTGGTCCGACACCGGCCCGGCGGGGCACGAGGAGGACGACGTGACGCTCGCCGACGGGGCCGCCGGCCCGCGCCGCCCCGAGGGCCGCTACGGCCCGGTCCGGCGCCCGCCGAGCCGCCGCACGCTCGTCGGTGCCGCGGCGGCCGCGCTGCTGCTCGCCGTCGGCTGGTTCGCCTACATCGCCTTCGGCCCGGGGAACACCGGGGTGCACTACCTCGACATCGGGTACGAGGTCGTCGCCGACACCGAGGTCCGGGTGACGTTCGAGGTCCAGAAGGCGCCGTCGGCGACCGCGGTGTGCACCGTCCGCGCGCTCAACGTGGGCTTCGCCGAGGTCGGGCGCACCGACGTCCGCATCCCCGCGGCGCAGGACGGCGCGGTGACCGTCACCGCCGTCGTGCCGACGAGCGAGCGCGCCGTGAGCGGGAATGTCAAGGCCTGCGCCCTCGGGTGAGCCTTGCTAGGCTCGACGCTTCACCTACCTGACCGAGGGTCCGCATCGGCGGGCCGGGTCAGACGCGTGCCGGGAACAGGCCCGGCCGTGCGGCACAGGCCGACAGCACGTGGAACGGAGGCATCGTGACCGAGACGACGAGCGTCCAGTGGTTGACGCAGGAGGCCTACGACCGCCTCAAGGCCGAGTACGAGTACATGTCGGGTGATGGCCGCACCGAGATCGCGAAGAAGATCGAGGAGGCGCGTCTCGAGGGCGACCTCCGCGAGAACGGCGGCTACCACGCCGCCAAGGAGGAGCAGGGCAAGCAGGAGGCCCGGATCCGGGTCCTGCGCCACCTGCTCGAGAACGCCAAGGTGGGCGACGCCCCCCAGAACGCGGACGACGGCATCGCCCCCGGGATGGTCGTGACGATCGACCTCGCGGGCGACGAGACGACCTTCCTCCTCGGCAGCCGCGAGGTCGCCGGTGACACCGACCTCGACGTCTACAGCGAGAAGAGCCCGCTCGGCTCGGCGATCCTCGGCGCGAAGATCGGCGACAAGGTCGCCTACACCGCGCCGAACGGCAACGAGATCCCGGTCGTCATCAAGGACGCCAAGCCCTACAGCGGCTGAGCGGCCCGCGGCGGGCCGGTCAGCTCCCGTCGCGCAGGTCGGCCGGGACGTCGGCCGACCAGGAGATCCCACGGAACGACGCGGTGCAGCCCTCGCCGAGCGGGGACTGCGCCGACAGGCCGAGCCGGACCGAGTCCGGCTCGGCCTTCGCGTCGCCGAGGCCGAACAGGCGCAGCAGGTCCCAGCGGCCGTGCTGCTCGACGTGTAAGGCGAAGGCCCCGCCGCCCGCCGAGCAGCCCCGCAGCCGGACCGGGCCGGCCGCGACCCGGTGGTTGCAGTCGTCCGAGGTGCCGTCGGTGACGACGCTGACGAGCGTCTCCTGGCCGAGCGGGTTGCGCTCCAGGGCCAGCTTCGCCCAGGACCGGTCGTTGACGAACACGTAGAGCGCCGCGGCGTCGAACTGCGTCGTGCCGTCCATGGCGGCCGTCGCCGCGAGGCAGCCGCGGGCCGGACCGGTCGCGGACCCCTCGGCCGTCGTCCCGAGCGGGGCGAGCAGGATCGGTGCGTTGCCCGCCGCGACGTGCACGCCCGAGGGGTCGACGAACCAGTCGGTCAACCGGCCGGCCGCGACCGTGAGGACGCCGTCCGCCCAGGTGCAGGCGGCCGGTGCGCCGGGGACGGGGAGCCAGTCGAAGGCCGGGGCGCCGTCGGTGAGATCCATGCCCGGCACCCTAACGCGGAGCGGCCCGGACCCCTCGGGACGGGATCCGGGCCGCTCGTGCCGTCGCCTCGGGAGGGCGACGGACCCGCTACGCGACGTTGACCGTCACATCGTCGAAGGACGCGGTCGCGTTGTTCGTGCCGACGCCGACCCGGCCGGCCGCGACCGTGGCGTCCGTGGCGCTGACGACCTGGGTGCCGCCGACGGACCCGGTGAGCGTCGTGCCCTTGACCACGAGCCGCAGCGCGAAGGCCTTGTTCGTCGCGGCCTTGAACGGGGCCGACGCGAGCACCGTGCTCTTGCCGTCGACCACCTTGCGCAGCTCGACGACGTTCGCGTCGCGCAGGGCCAGCGCGTAGTAGCTCGTCGCGCTCTGGGCCCGGGCGAGCACCGAGACCGCCGAGCCCGAACCGGCGACCCCCTTGTTCGTCGCGGTCACCCGGACGTCGGTCGCCGTCCAGGCGGCCGACCCGGCGACCGCCGCGGTGGTCCCGGCGGCCGACTGGCCCAGGGCCCCGGCGCCGACCGCCCACGTGCCGCCGCCCGTCGTCCAGCCGCTGCTGTCGCCGTCCGCGAAGTCGTCGGCGAACAGCGACGTCCCGCCGGGGCCGGCGGTCGTCGACGTGGTCGTCGTGGCGGTCGGCGGCTTCGTCGTGGTCGTCGTGGTCGTCGGCGGCTTCGTCGTGCTCGTCGAGGTCGCCGTGCTCGTCGCCGTCGGACCGGCGGAGCTGGTCGTCGGGGTCGGCCTCGGCGTGACGACCGGCGTGCCGCCGAAGCTCACGACGAGCTGGCCGCTGCCGCTGAACGACCACGCCATCGCGCCGGTGTACGTGGCGCAGCGCGAGCCGTTCCTCCCGCTCCAGAACTGGTTCGACGCGTCGGCGTCGCCCGAGGTCTTGTCGACCGTGGAGCCGGTGCTGCGGCACGACGTGTCGTTGCGGAAGACCGAGACGCCGCCGTCGAACGCGAAGTTGCGCTCGGTGTTGTCGATGCTCACGTTGTCGGACACCGTGATCCGGCCCGGGTTGCTGTTCCAGGTGAACCCGTGCTGGCCGTTGCGGTAGGCGATGCTGCGCCGGATCACGTGGTTCACCGCGATCTTCGAGCCGCCGAGCTTGAAGCCGTTGCGGTCGCCGTTCGCCAGCTGCGTGCCGTCGGACAGCGTGCCGTTGGAGTAGGCGAGCGAGTCCTCGATCGTCACCGGGTCGATCGGGCCGGTGTCCGGCTTCGCGAACAGGTCCCAGCCGTCGTCGACGTTGTGGTGGGCGACCGTGGAGCGGAAGACGTTGCCGGGGCCGACCGTGAGCTTGGCGGCGAACCCGTCGGCGTTCTCGCCGAGCGCGTCCTTGTTGTCGTGGGACTCCGACGTGACGACGAGGTTGTTCGCCGGCCAGCCCGAGCGCGGGGTCGAGGACGCCGCGCGCCCGATCTGCAGCCCCGTGTCGCGGTTGAAGCGGGTCACGGTGCGCTCGACGACGTTGTTGCTGCCGGAGACGTAGATGCCGTTGTCACCGGCGCGCTCCACGACGAGACCGTAGAGGTGCCAGTAGTTCCCGCTGAGCACGAGGCCGCGGTTCGAGGCGGCCTCGCTCTGGGCGGAGAAGTTCAGGACGGGGGTCTCCCCCGGGTACGCGGCGAGCTCCTTGCGGGCGGACGACGTGCCGTTGTTGCCCGTGGGGATCGTCACCGTCGAGGAGAGCCGGTACGTGCCGCCGCGCAGGTAGATCGTGCCGCCCGGGGTGATCTTCGAGATCGCCGACGCGAGGGTGGTCGGGGCCGACGCCGTGCCCGCGGCGCCGGCGCTGCCGGTCGGGGAGACGTACAGGGCGTTGCCGTTGAGCGCCGCCTGCGACGTCGACGTGGCGACGGCGACGACCGCGGAGGCCCCCACCGCCACGACGGCGGCCGCGGCGAACGCCCGGGCCCCGACGCGGGCGGGGCGCCGCCGCGCTGTCCTTGCAACCATGGAGATCTGTGTCCCTCTGCTCGGTGGTGTCCGACGCGCAGAGGTCGTCCCGGGAGCGCTCCTGGTTTCCAGACACAGGCCGATGTGACGTGGACCACACCGAGGTGCCGGTGTCAGGCCTCCGGGCCGGGCTCCCCGGCGGCCCGGCGGGCGCCCTCGACGGGCTCGTCGGCGAGCGGTCCGGCCTCGTCGGCGGCGGTGCCGGCGTCCCGCGCGGCCTCCGCCGGGGTCTGCCCGGTCGCCGCGCTCCCGCCGAACCCGTCGAGGACGCCGTCCGCCGCGTCGCGTCTGGAGTCCTCCTCGTCGTCCGACCCCGACAGGTACGAGGCGACGACGTTGACCACGGCCGCGAGCGGGACGGCGAACAGCCCGCCGACGATCCCCGCGAGGAGCACGCCCGCGGCGATCGAGAGGATCACCGCGAGCGGGTGCACGGAGACGGCCCGGCCCATGAGGAACGGCTGGAGCACGTGCGCCTCGAGCTGCTGCACGGCGATGACCGAGGCGAGCATGATGAGCGCGACGACCGGGCCCTTCGCGACGAGCGCGACGAGGACGGCGACGATGCCCGTGACGAACGCACCGACGATCGGCACGAACGCACCGAGGAAGACCAGGACGCCGAGCGGCAGCGCGAGCGGGACCCCGAGGATCGCCGCGGCGATCCCGACCCCGGCGCCGTCGACGACCGCGACGATCATCGTGGCCCGCACGTAGGCCGTCAGCGTCGCCCAGGCCCGCACACCGGCGCCGTTGACCCGGGCCCGGGCCGTGCGCGGGAAGAGCCGGACGACCCAGGCCCAGATCCGGTCGCCGCCGGACAGCATGAAGAACGCGCTGAAGAGCACGATGAAGAAGCCGGTGCCGATGTCCGCCGCCGTCGAGCCGACCTGCAGCGCGCCGCTGACGAGCTGGGAGCTGTTCGCCTGGATCTCGGCGACGATCCGGTCGATGTACTGGGACAGCTGGTTGTTCGTCAGGTGCAGCGGGCCGCTGGCGAGCGACTTCTGCAGCTCCTCCCAGCCGCTGAGCGCCTGCTTCTGCAGGCTCGGGAAGCCGGTCGAGACCTGCTGGCCGATGAGCGTGATGAGCCCGGCGATGACGAGCAGCGACAGGATGATCGCGCCGATCGACGCGAGCCCGCGGGGCACGCCGGGGCGGCCGCGGCCGGCGGCGACGAGGTCGACGAACGGCTTGAGGAAGGCCACGACGAGCAGCGCCACGAGCACCGGGACGACGAGCACCTCGAAGATGCCGAGGATGCGCAGCAGGTAGTAGATCGCGACGCCGACGACGAGCATCCGCCACGACCAGCCGGCGGCGGCCCGCAGCCCGGCAGGGACGACGTCGGCGTCGTCGAGGCGTCCGACGGCGGCACGCTCACGCGGCGAGAGGCTCATGACCCCATCCTGCCGGGTGCGCGGGCCCCCGACCGGGCGACGTGGCGGTCGGCGCGGCTCAGCCGGGCGACGTGAGCGAGCGGG
>JACRAB010000303.1 GCA_016213575.1 Actinomycetota bacterium | reverse complement strand
GCGGCCCGCACCGAGTTCGCGGCGCGCGGCTTCGACGGCGCGACGCTGCGCGGCATCGCCCGTGCGGCCGGGGTCGACCCGCGGCTCGTTCACCACTACTTCGAGAACGGCAAGGAAGACCTCTTCATCGCGGCGTTCCAGTTCCCCGCGCGGCCCGCGGACGTCATCCCGGTGGTCTTCGGGCCGGGCATCGACGGTGTCGGGGAGCGGCTCGTCCGGTTCTTCTTCGGCGTCTGGGACACCCCGGCGGGGCGCGAGATGATGCTCGGGCTCGTCCGGTCGGCGGCGACGAGCGAGCAGGCGGCGGCGATGATCCGGCAGTTCGTCACCCGGGCGATCCTGGCGCGGGCCGCCGACGTGCTGCCCGGGGCCGACGCCGAGCTGCGCGTCGAGCTCGCCGTCGCGCAGATGCTCGGCGTCGCGTTCCTGCGCTACGTCATCCGGGTCGAGCCGCTCGCGTCGGCCGACCTCGAGGACCTGGTGCCGTTCCTCGCGCCGACGGTCCAGCGGTACCTCGCGGGGGGGTGAGCCGCGCGGCGTGCGGGACGCCGTCCGTCCCTTGTGCGCCGTCCCCGCCGGGTCTACTTTCATCACATGCTGAAAAACCCGCCGGTGGGTCAGCCGGCGATCCGCGTCGAGGGCCTGCGCGTCGTCCGCGGCGGCCGCACGGTGATCCCGGGGCTGTCCCTGGAGGTGCCGCACGGCCAGGTCGTCGGGCTGCTCGGCCCGAGCGGCTGCGGCAAGTCGACGCTCATGCGGAGCATCGTCGGCGTCCAGAAGGTCGCGGGCGGCGTCGTCGAGGTGCTCGGGCTGCCGGCCGGGACCGAGCCGCTGCGGCACCGCATCGGCTACCTGACCCAGGCGCCGAGCGTCTACACCGACCTCACGGTGCGGGAGAACCTCGCGTACTTCGCGGCCGTCGTCGGGACGCCGCGCAGCGGGACCGCCCGCGAGGTCGCCCGGGTCGTCGACATGGTCGACCTCGGCTCGCACGTCGACGCGAGCGTCGGCGCCCTGTCCGGCGGCCAACTCTCCCGGGTCTCGCTCGCCGCGGCCCTCGTCGGGGCCCCGGACGTGCTCGTCCTCGACGAGCCGACCGTAGGGCTGGACCCGGTGCTGCGCCGTGACCTGTGGGTCATCTTCCGCCGGCTCGCCGCGGACGGCGCGACGCTGCTCGTGTCGAGCCACGTCATGGACGAGGCGGTCCGCTGCGACCGGCTGCTGCTCATGCGCGAGGGCGAGTTCCTCGCCGACGACACCCTCGCCGGCGTCCTCGCCTCGACCGGGGCGGCGGACGCCGAGCAGGCCTTCCTCGCGCTCGTCGACCAGGCCCGGGACCGGGCCGCAGCCGGCGGCACCACGACCTCGGAGGTGTCCTCGTGAGCCCGCGCCTCATGCTCGTGACGGCGGGCCGGGTGCTGCGCCAGGTGCGGCACGACCGGCGCACGCTCGCGCTGCTCCTCGTCGTCCCGTGCGTCCTCATGGGCCTGCTCGCGTGGATCTACGCGGACACCCCGGTCTTCGACTCGATCGGTGCCCCGCTGCTCGGGATGTTCCCGTTCCTCGTGATGTTCCTCGTGACGAGCATCGCGACCCTGCGCGAGCGGCAGTCCGGCACGCTCGAGCGGCTGCTCACCCTGCCGCTGGCCAAGGCCGACCTCGTCGGCGGCTACGCGATCGCGTTCGGCGCGCTCGCGACCGTGCAGGCGCTCGTCGCCGGGACCTTCGCGGTGTACGCGCTCGGGCTCGACGTCGCGGGCCAGGACTGGCTGCTCATCGTCGTCGCGGTCGTCGACGCCCTGCTCGGGACGGCGCTCGGGCTGTTCCTCTCGGCGTTCGCGGCGACCGAGTTCCAGGCCGTCCAGTTCCTCCCGGCGTTCGTGCTGCCGCAGTTCCTGCTCTGCGGCCTGCTCGTGCCGCGGGACCGGCTGCCCGACGTCCTGCACTGGGTGTCCGACGTCCTGCCGCTGTCGTACGCGGTCGACGCGATGCGGACGATCACGGTGGACGCGAGCGCCGGGGCGGACGTCGCGAAGGACGTCGCGATCATCCTCGGCTTCGTGCTCGTGCTCGTCGGGCTCGGCGCGGCGACGCTGCGGCGGCGGACGGACTGATCCGGGGCGGCCCGGGCGGGTGCCGGCTCAGCGCCGGACGAAGCTCAGCCGGACGAACGTGTAGTCGAGCCCCGTGCGCGCCCAGTGCACGGGCCGCTCGGCGTGCTCCAGCGCGAGGTCGCCGAGCAGCTCGAGACCGTGCTTGTCGGCCAGCGCGACGAGGTCGCGCAGGTCGGCCGGCGAGAAGATGTGCACCGGCTGGCCGTACATCGTGATGCCGGTGGTGTCCGGCGGGTCCTGGTCGTAGTCGGTCGAGACGACGAGCACGCCGCCGGGCCGCAGGATCCGGGCGCTCTCGGCGAGGAACGGCTCGAGCGGGACCCCGTGCTCGACGACGCTCATGCACGTGACGGCGTCGAACCGGCCGTCGGGGAAGTCGGTGGCGGTGATGTCCCCGTAGCGGAAGACGACGCCGTCGCGGCGCACGTCGTCCCCGAACTCGAGGTTGTTGCCGACGAGGTCGGTGAGGCCGTAGAGCCGCAGCCACGGCAGCACCGAGGAGTAGCGCGCGCTCCCGGCGTCGAGGACGCGGGCGTCGGTGCCGACCCGGTCGAGCACGGTGGCGACGGCGCCGAGGGCGTCCCAGTTCTTCGGCTTGTCGTGGTGCAGGGGCAGCCGCAGCCGCTTGCACTCGGCGACGGACGCCTGCCAGTCGGCGTTGCTCCGCAGGACGTCGGTCGGCGGCATCGGGGCCGGGCGCCGCCGTCCCGCCGGGAACCTGCGCGCCTCGACCCGTCGCTGGACGGCGACCCGCCCCCACAGCGCGTACTCCGCGGCCCGCTTGGCGACCGCGAGCGCGATCCCGCCCGGAGGCGCGGCCGTCACCCGGCCCGGGGTGGTTCCGTCGTCCGTCACGGGTGTCGACCCTACCGGGGTGCGGCCGGGCCCCCGGGTGACGTCCGGCGACCGGACCCGGACCGCTCCGGCGTCCACCCGCTGAGACCGCCGTACCGCCGGACGTCACAAGAGCGCTCCGACGACCGACACGCCGCGTTCGCGGCCCGTTGGTGCGTTCTGCGGTACGCCCCCTCACTGGTGAGGGCAGAGCAAAGCATGGCGGTGGGCGTTCGGGGAGCACCTACGCTGGGGGCCATGGCGGAGACGGTCGCGATCCTCGGTGCCGGGGTCATGGGTGAGACGTTGCTGGCGGGACTGCTCCGGGCGGGGCGGGACCCGCAGGACGTCGTCATCACCGAGAAGCGGCCCGAGCGGGCGGCCGAGCTCGGGGCCAAGTACTCGGTCAAGGTCCTCGACAACGTCGAGGCGACGACGCTGAGCGACACGGTCGTGCTCGTCGTCAAGCCGCAGGACATCGCAGGGCTGCTCGCCGAGATCCGCGAGAGCCTGCGCCCCGGTGCGCTCGTGGTCTGCATCGCGGCCGGCATCACGACCGCGTTCGTCGAGGAGCGGCTCAGCGAGGGCACCCCGGTCGTCCGGGTCATGCCGAACACGCCCGCCCTCGTCGACGAGGGGATGGCCGCCGTGTCGCCGGGGTCGCACTGCGACGCCGAGCACCTCGCGCGGGCCTCGGCCCTGCTGTCCGCGACCGGCAAGGTCGTCCAGCTGCCCGAGTACCACCAGGACGCCGTGACCGCGATCAGCGGCTCGGGCCCGGCGTACATCTTCTACGTCGTCGAGGCGATGATCGAGGCGGGCGTCCTGCTCGGGCTGCCCCGCGCGACGTCCACCGAGCTCGTCGTCCAGACCGTCTACGGCGCCGCGACGATGCTCAAGGAGACCCGCGAGCACCCGACCGTGCTCCGCGAGCAGGTCTCGAGCCCGGCCGGGACGACGATGGCCGCGCTCCGCCAGCTCGACGACCACAAGGTCCGCGCGGCGTTCCTCACGGCGATGGAGGCCGCCCGGGACCGCTCCCGCGAGCTCTCCTCCGGCCAGGCCTGATCGCCCGGCTCGCGGGCCCGGCCCGCCACCGCGCTACGGCCGCGCCGCGAACTTCTCGATGAGCTCGCTGTGCCCGCTGACGATGAGGACGTCGTGGCTGCCGACGCGGGTGTCGGCCACCGCGTAGGTGAAGTCCTCGCCGGGTGACTTCACGCCGACCACGGTGACGCCGTACTTCTTGCGGATCTGCGACTCCGCGAGGGTGAAGCCCTCGGTCTCGCGCGGGGCACGCATCTTGACGATCGCGAACCCGTCGTCGAACTCGATGTAGTCGAGCAGCTTGCCGGTGACGAGGTGGGCGACCCGGGTGCCGGCGTCCTTCTCCGGGTAGACGACGTGGTGCACGCCGATCCGGGAGAGGATCTTGCCGTGGGTCGGGGTGAGCGCCTTGGCCCAGATCTGCTTGACGCCGAGGTCGACGAGGTTCACCGCGGTGAGCACGCTCGACTCGACCGACGTGCCGATCGAAACGACGGCGATGCCGAACTCGCTGCAGCCGAGCTGCTCGAGCGCCTCGGTGCTCGTCGTGTCGGCCTCGACGACGTGCGTGAGCCGCCCCGACCACTCCTGCACGAGCTGCGGGTCGCGGTCGACGGCGAGCACCTCGTGGCCGAGGCGGGCGAGCGCGTTCGCCGTCGCGGCGCCGAACCGGCCGAGGCCGCACACGAGGACCGCGTCCTCCCGGGAGTTCCTGCTGCCGCCCACCGTCGTCCCTCCGTCGCGCCGTGCCCTGCCGGTCCGGCGGCGCACGGGCTCCATGGTGCCGGACGGCGGCTCAGATCACGTGGTCGGCACCCGTCGCGCGCGGCTGCGGGACGAACGGCTCCGGGACGGCGTCCAGCAGCCACCCGGACTCGTCGGCGTCGGCGACCGCCCAGCGGTCCTTGCCGAGCTCCTTGGCGAGGTAGAGCGCGTGGTCGGCCGCCTCGAGCACCTCGGACGGCTCGACGGCGAGGTCCGGCACCCGGGCGGCGACGCCGGTGCTCACCGTGAGCACCCGGCCCTGCTGGCCGGGGAACGCGATGCCCGCCTCGTGGACGAGCCGGTGCAGCCGGCGGGCCACCTCGGCGGCCCCGGCCTCGCCGGTGTCGGGGAGCATGAGCGCGAACCGCTGGCCGCCGGTGCGGGCGACGACGTCCCCGGGGCGCTGGGCGGCCCGGGCGAGCACGCCGGCGACCCGGCGCAGCGCGACGTCGCCCTGCTCCTGGCCGGCGGCCTCGTTGTAGGCGGCGAGGTCGTCGACGTCGACGACGAGGACGGCGACCGGGCGGCCCTCGCGCTCGTGCCGCAGCCACAGCGCGGTCATCGCCGCGTTGAGCCCGTCGGCGTCCGCGAGCCCGGTCAGCGGGTCGGCCGACAGACCGGCCGACGTGCGGCCGGTCGACCGGGTGAGCGCCTCGACCGTGAGCCGGCGGGTGCGGCTGACGACGACCTGCTGGACGGCGTCCTGCTCCTGGGCGAGCTCGTGGCGGCGGGCCATCCCGTCGAGGCAGGCCGAGACGTCCCGGCGCAGCGCGTCCCCGGCGACCGCGTGCGAGAACGGCTGGTCGTAGAGCATGAACCCGTGCTGGAACCGGCCGACCCGCAGGGGCTGCAGCACGAGGACGCCGCCCGCGAGCTCGCCGGAGAGCTCGGCCGGGAGCATCCCCGAGGACCGGAAGACCAGGCCGGTCACGGACTCGTCGACCCGGTTGCCGCGGTAGGCGACGACGATCCGCGCGGACGCCGTCGGCGCACCCGCCTCGGGCTCGAAGGTCGCCATGCCGAAGCGGCGGATCCCGAGCCCCGGCAGGTGGTGGACGACGGACCGCGTGAGGTCCTGGAGCGAGTCGACCGAGCGCAGCGCCTCGCTGACGCCCCGGGCGTGGTCGAGGGCCGTGATCTCGCGGCGGCGGGCGTCGAGCCACACCTCGTGCTCGGCCTCGGCGAGGCGCGAGCTGAGCTCGCCGTGGAGCAGGGCCGCGCGCAGTGCTGCCGAGTGCGAGGGCCGGTGCACGAGCACGGCCTCGAGCAGCGTCGCGGCGGCCTGGACCCACCAGCCCATGTCGCCGCCGTCCTCGGCGGTCGACCACAGCGGGGGGAGGCAGTGCGACAGCCACGGCTGCGGGTCGCCGTCCTCGGCGACGGCGGCGAGCGCGAGGGCGCCCCACTCCCGGGCCCAGCCCTGGGGCAGGTGGACGGGGGGTGCGCCGAGCGTGGCGAGG
>JACRAB010000296.1 GCA_016213575.1 Actinomycetota bacterium | reverse complement strand
GGGTGCTCCGCGCGTCCCGGCTGAGGGCGACGTGGTGCCAGCCGTCCTCGAGGTCCGGGCCGGCGAACGTCTTCTGCACCGGCTGCCCGCCGTCCGGGCGCTCCCAGACGCTCGCGGTGACCCGGCCGGCGTCGACGGCCAGGTCCCAGCCGTACCAGCGCCAGCGGGCGAGCACCGCACGCCCGGTGCCGGCGCCCGGGGCGGCCCGGAACCAGAGCTCGACGGTGAGCCCCTCGCGCGGTGCGAGCCCGGCGGCCCGCTCGTCCGCGGCGTCGACGACATAGACGTGCGCGCCGCTGCCGTCGAGCCGCACCGACGTCCCCGCGCCGGCCACCGCCCCTGGCTCGCCCGTGACGACGTCGCCGACTAGGCGTGCGTCGTACCCGCCCCCGGCGGAGTCGGCCGCCGTCCGGCCGGTCGTCTCGTCGAGCCGCCACCAGGCGACCGGGTCGGCGGCGCGGACGGCCGCGGCGTAGTCGTCGCCCGTCGCGGGGGCCGCGGCCGACGGCGTCGGCGTGGAGGCGGACGGCGTGGAGGCGGACGACGACCGGGCGTCGGACCCGCCCGACCCGGCGGTGCAGCCCGTCGTGAGCGCGACGGCGGCCGCCACGACGAGGCACCGGCGCACTCCCCCTGGCCCGCGCATCGCCGCTCCCCGTCGTCCTGTCCGGTGTGCCTGCACCAGGGCGTTTCTACACCAGCGCCGCGGCCCGGATCCTCCGTCAGCCCGGCAGTGCCGCCTCGACCTCGCCGAGCGCCTCGTCGACGGCCCGGACGAGCAGGTCGCCGTCCGCGTCCGAGAGCACCATCGGCGGCTTGATCTTCAGGACGTTGTGGTCCGGGCCGTCGCTCGACAGCAGGACGCCGCGGCGCTTGACCGCCTCGACGACCGCGGACGCTGCGGCCCCGGCCGGGGTGCGGGCCTGCCGGTCGGTGACGAGCTCGACGCCGAGGAACAGGCCGCGACCGCGGACGTCGCCGACGAGCGGGTGCCGGGCACCGACGGCGCGCAGGTCGGCGAGCAGCCGGCCGCCGAGCCGGGCGGCGTGCGCGCGCAGCCGCTCGTCGACGACGACGTCGAGCACGGCCTGCCCGACCCGCGCCGAGACCGGGTTGCCGCCGAAGGTGTTGAAGTACTCCATCCCCGTGAGGAAGGAGCGGGCCACCTCCGGCGTCGTCACGACGGCGCCGATCGGGTGCCCGTTGCCGATCGGCTTGCCGAGGGTCACGACGTCGGGGACGACCCCGTGCTCCTCGAAGGCCCACCAGGCGGTGCCCACCCGGCCGAAGCCGGTCTGCACCTCGTCGGCGACGCAGATCCCGCCCGCGGCGCGGACCCGCTCGTACGCCCCCGCGAGGAAGCCCTCGGCGAGCACGACCTGGCCGGCGGTGCCCGGGATGGCCTCGGCGAAGAACGCCGCCGGGCGCCGTCCCGCCGCGGCGATCCCGTCGAGCAGGCCGTCGAGGTCGCGCAGGTACGCGGGCACCCCGGCGTCGTCCCCGTCGCGGTGGACGCCGCGGTAGGCGTCCGGCATCGGGACGACGTGGGTGCGGTCGGGCTTGCCGAGGCCGCCGGGGGCGTCGAACTTGTACGGGCTGATGTCGATGATGCTCGTCAGGTGCCCGTGGTAGGCGTGGTCGAGCACGACGACGTCGCGGGCGCCGGTGTGCGCGTAGGCCAGCCGCAGCGCGAGGTCGTTGGCCTCGGAGCCGGAGTTCACGAGGAACACGACGCTCAGCGGGTCGGGCATCGTCGCGGCGAGCCGCCGGGCGTACGTCGTCACGGCGTCGTGCAGGTAGCGGGTGTTCGTGTTGAGCAGCGCCTGCTGCTCCGCCGCGGCGGCGACGACCCGCGGGTGGCAGTGCCCGACGTGCGCGACGTTGTTCACGAGGTCGAGCCAGCCGCGGCCGTCGGTGTCGTAGAGGCGGGCGCCCTCGCCGCGGACGATATGCAGCGGCTCGCGGTAGCTCAGGCTCAGGGCGGGCGAGAGGTGGTGGCTGCGCTCGCGGGCGATCTCGGGCGCGCTCCGGGGTGCGGCCCCGCGCAGGCCCTGCGGGTCGGCGAGCACGAGGTTCGGGTCCGGGGACAGGCTCTCCCAGACGGCGAGCTCCGCGCGCGGCGCGACACCGGGCACGTCGACGCCGAGGTCGAGCAGGTCGGTGAGGAGCTGGAGGTGGACGTGCGGCGCCCAGCCGCCGTTCTCGTGCCGGTCCCCGACCTCGGCGACGACGGCCCCCGCCGGGACCCGTTGCCCCAGAACGAGCTTCGGGAGGGACGGGCGGGACAGGTGGCCGTAGAGGGTGAAGAACGGGGCGCCGTCCGGGTGCTCGGCGGTCGCCGGCGTGCGGTGCTCCAGGACGACGACAGGTCCGTAGTCGAGCGGTGCCGCGTTGTCGGCGAGGGCGACGACGACGCTGTCGAGCGGGGCGTGCACCGGGGTGCCCGCCGGCACGAACAGGTCGACGCCGAGGTGCACGGACCGCTTCTCCGGCAGTCCGTCCGGCCCGGTCTCGCCGGTGTCGAAGAGGTCGGTCGTGTAGACGTGCCGGTCCTCGAGGTACGGGCCGATCCCGACCCGGGCCGGGTCGACCGTGTCGGCGGACCAGTCGTACGGCCCGCGCGGGAGGCCGGCGAGCGGGGCCGCGAGCACGGGCGCGAGGGCGTCTGCGGGCAGCTGCGCGAGGTGGGCCCGCACGGCGCGCGCGTGCGGCACCGGCTCGAGGCCGCACGCCTCGCGCAGCCGGTACGTCGACAGCGGGTCGTCGCCGGACCCGTTGCGGCACAGTCGCTCGAGCAGCGCCCGGACGGCGGCCTGGCTCACGAGCAGGTACTCGTTGCCCGGGTCGGCCGCGTGCTGGACCGCGGCCATGACGACGCTCGTCGCGAGCCGGGCCCGGACGAGCCCCTGGAGCAGCGCCACCTCGGCGGCCGAGAGCGGCGCCTGTGCGTGGTACCCCTCGACGACCGGCAGGACGGCGCGCCACGGGTCGCCGGATGCGTTGCGGGAGGGAGTGCCGTTGCGGGAGGCAGTGCCGTTGCGGGAGAAGGTGTCCGCCATCGCGTAGGTGAGCGCCACGCCGAGCCCGCAGACCCGCGGCGCCCGGCACAGGTCGCCGAAGTCGACGAGCGCGGTGACGGTGCCGTCCGGTCCGAGGACGACGTTGCCCTCGTTCGCGTCGTTGTGGATCGCCTGCTGCGGAAGGGCTCCGAGCCGGGGCAGGGTGTCCGCGGCGAACGCGGTCAGGACGTCGCTGACCAGGGCGCGCAGGTCCGGGTCGGTCACTGCGCCGGCGTCGGCGAGCCGGTCGGCCGCGGTGAGCAGGTTCCAGCGATGGGTCCGGTCCAGGTGCGGGTGCTCGAACGGGGCCAGTGCGGCGTCGACCACGGCGACGGTCCGGCCGAGGCTGCGCAGGGTAGCCGCACGGCCCGCCGGGTCGGCGGGTGCGCCGTCGGTCCAGGTCGTGCCCTCGGACCAGGACAGGGCCCGGCCGACCCTGGTCGCCGTCCCGTCCCCGGCGGTCGGGACGTCGACGTCGACCCGCGCGGCGCCGTCCGGGGTCCGCAGGACCTTCGGGACGAGGCCCGCCGCCGGCCCGCCGGCCAGGTGCTCGAGCGCGGCGTTCTCGAGGTCCACGTCGTCGGCGTCCCCGGGCGCGTGCACCTTGACGACGGCGCGTCGCCCGCTCGCGGCGTCCTCGACGAGGGCGTTCCAGGTGCGTTCTCCGGGGAGCGGTCGCACCTGCCCCTCGATCCCGAACCGCACCGCCACTCGTCCGATGACCCGATCCGTCTCCACGCGCCGGAGCCTAGGGGAGACCGGGTCAGCGGAACCGGCGGCCCTCGTCGCAGCGGTAGGCCCAGACGGCGAGGCCCGCCGCGAGCGCGGCCCAGCCCGCGAGGACGACGACCGGGAGCACCCCGACCGTGGACCCGGTCGCTGCGCCGACGACGAGCTCACGTCCGGCCCGGCTCGGCAGCCAGGTCGACAGCGTGTCGAGCCAGTCCGGGAACGTCTCCGGAGGCAGGAACAGCCCGCCGGCGAACGCCAGCGGGAAGAGCAGCACCTGGGCGACGGCGAGCGAGGCCTTCGCCGGCATCGAGTAGCCGATGGCCATCCCGATCCCGAGGAACGGCAGCGCCGCCGCGAGCAGCGCCGCGAGCGCCAGCCCGAGCCGGGCCGGTGTGATCGTGGCCGCCGTGAGGAACACCGCGATCGCGACGAGCGGCAGCAGCCCGATCACCGCGAAGGCGAGACCGTTGAGCAGGCGGCCGCCCAGCCGCGGGCCCGGGCCGGCGGGCAACGTGCGCAGGTAGGCGTCCCAGGGCAGCGCGCGGTCCTCCGAGACCCCGACCCCGTAGGTGAACAGGCACACGCTCATCACCGAGAACACAGCGAGCTGGGCGGTGGCGCCGGTCGAGACCACCGGGTCGGCGGCCAGGTCGGCGGACGGCACGACGAAGAACAGCATCGACAGCGCGGGGAAGAGCGCGGTCCCGATCACCGCGATCGGCACCCGGACCGTCTCGAGGAACTGGTACCGCGCGTGCCGCAGCATCAGCCGGGCCCCCGGCACCGTCGTCAGCTGGCTCATGCCGCCGCCTCCACGCGCTCGGTCAGGGAGAGGAAGGCTTCTTCGAGCGAGGTCCCGGCCACCTCGAGGCCCTCGAACCGGACGTCGTCCCGCACCAGGGCGCGGACGAACGCGTCGGCGTCCGGGGTCAGGTGCTCGACCTGGCGGCCGTCGAGGGTGTACCGAACCCGCCGCACGCCGACCCGGGAGCGGACCTCGTCCAGCGACCCGTCGATGAGCACCGACCCCCGGTCGATGACCACGACGCGCTCGGCCAGGGCCTCGACCTCCTCGAGGTAGTGCGACGTGAGCACGACCGTGCCGCCGTCGGCGTGGAAGGAGCGGACCGCGGCCCACAGCGCCTGCCGGGACTCGACGTCCAGACCGGTGGTCGGCTCGTCGAGCAGGACCAGCCGCGGCCGGCCGACGAACGCGAGTGCCACGGCGAGCCGCCGCTTCTGCCCGCCTGACAGCCCGCCGGTCTGGCGCCGCTCGAGCCCGGTCAGACCGAAGCGCGAGAGCAGCTCGGCCGCCGGTTCGGGGTCGGGGAAGTGATCGGCCACGAAGCCCACCACCTCGCCCACGCGCAGCGTCGGGGGCAGGCCGGTCTCCTGCGGGGTCATCCCGAGACGGGCCCGGGCCGCTGCCGAGCGGGGATCACCGCCGAGCACCCGGACCGAGCCGGACGACGGACGGCGCAGCCCGGCGAGGAGCTGGAGCAGCGTCGACTTGCCGGCGCCGTTCGGGCCGAGCAGCCCGAGCAGCTGACCGGCCGGCACGCCCAGGGACACGTCGTCCAGGGCGACCACCGCACCGTAGGAGCGGCTCGCGTGCTCCACGAGCACCACGTCGTCGGTCATGCGGATCCTCCGTCTGTCGGTCGGAGCAGCGCGCGCAGCGCCGCCGTGTAGGTCGCGAAGGCGACCCGCCCGGGGTCGGTGAGGGCCAGGTAGGTGGCCGGGGTGCGCCCCTCGAAGGTCTTGGTCACCTCGACGTAGCCGGCGTCCTCCAGCCTGCGCAGGTGGGTCGAGAGATTGCCCGCGGTCATGTCGAGGAGCTTCTGGAGACGGGGGAAGGACAGGCGGTCACCGCGGTCGACCGCTGCCAGGGTGGCGGTGATCCGCAGCCGGGACTCCGCGTGGATCACCGGGTCGAGCCCGTTGAGGGTGGGACCGCTCGTCATGCCCTGCGCCGGAGCCGGCTGAGAGCGGCGGCGCCGAGGAACACCCCGCCGCCGGCCAGGGACATCAGGAGCTGGTTCGTGGGGACGCCGGCCAGGGCCCCGGCCGCACCGATCACGAGGATCCAGACGCCGATCGAGTACTGCACGAGGTCGCGCCAGAGAGCTCCGGCAGCCATGTAGAGCACGCCGACGACCAGGCACGACAGTGCCGTCCAGAGCAGGGCGAGCAGGTCGTCGCTCGCGCCCGCCCGTGCGGTGGCGGCCATGATCGCCGTGAGCGTCGCGAAGCCGAGGAACCACGACCAGCCGTGCAGGGCCCCGGTCTGCTGCGAGACGCCTTGCACGCCTTGGGTCCGGCGCCCGACGTGGACGGCCGTCACCGCACCGGCGCCGAGGAGCAAGGCCGCGAAGACGGCGCCGGCCACGCCGATCGGCAGCACGTCGTGGGCCCTCGAGAGCCACATCAGCCCCGGTCCGACGAGCCACGCCACGCCCCATGCCCCGTAGATGACGGCGCCGTCCGGCTCGAGCAGCCGGAGGGCACGGGCCTGCTGCTCCTCGGCGACGGCGAGCATCGCGGCCGGGTCCGGGCCGCGGGTGGCGTCGTCGGTCATCGAGCTGCCCCCTTCAAACGACTTTGCATCACAAAGTAGGCCGTGGGGAGCGGATGTCAAGCGACGACCTGTCCTGGTCGGGGGCCACGGCCGTCCGGTCACCTCCACCGCTCCTCCACACGAAGCGACCAGCAGGTCCACAGCGGCTGGCTACCGTCGTGGGCATGAGGTCGGACTCGTGAGGCTGGACCTGCGCCCGCTCGACCCGGTGCGCTCCATCAAGGCCAAGCTCGGGCTGCTCGTCGCCTCGAGCATCGTCGCGGGCGTGCTCACGACGTGGATCGGGTTCGACTACCTCGGCTGGCGGGGCCGGTGGAGCATGGCGTTCGCCGTCGCGGTCGGGCTCGTCGTGACCCAGGTGCTCGCGCACGGCATGACGTCCCCGTTGCGGCAGATGACCTCCGCGGCGCGGGAGATGGCCGCCGGCCGGCCGGCGACCCCGGTCCGGACGACGAGCCGGGACGAGGTCGGCGAGCTCGCCCGCGCGTTCACTGCGATGTCCCGCGACCTCGCGAAGGTCGACCGGCAGCGCCGCGACCTGCTCGCCAACGTCGCCCACGAGCTGAAGACCCCGGTCGCCGCGCTGCGGGCCCAGCTCGAGAACCTCGTGGACGGCGTCCGCGAGCCCGACGGGCCGGCGCTCACCGAGGCCCTCGACCAGACCGAGCGGCTCGCCGCGCTCGTCGCGGACCTCCTCGACCTCGCCCGGGCCGACGCGGGCGTCGCCCCGCTGCGCCGGACGGCCGTCGCCGTCCGGGCGGTCGCGGACGACGTCGCGCACGAGGTCGGGATCGCCCGGCCCGGTCGCGACGTGCTCGTGGACGTCCCCGAGGACCTCACCGCGGACGCCGACCCGGCCCGGCTGCGCCAGGTGCTCGTCAACCTCGTCGACAACGCGGCCCGGCACGCCACCGAGGGCGGCCGGGTCGACGTCCGCTGCCGGTCCGACGGCGCGGGCGGGCTCGTCGTCGAGGTCACCGACGACGGCCCCGGCATCCCGCGCGACCAGTGGGACGCCGTCTTCGAGCGCTTCGAGCACGGCACGACGCCGGAGCCGGCCGGTGCCCCCGCGGGCCGGTCCGGCGGCGGCGGGACCGGGCTCGGCCTGGCCATCGCCCGCTGGGCGGTGGCGCTGCACGGCGGCCGGATCGCCGTCGTCCCCTCACCCCGCGGCTGCCGGATCCGCGCCGAGCTGCCGGCCGCGCCGGCGGCGCCGGCCGCGGCGTCGAACGGCACCGCCCCGAACGCCCCGACGAGGCAGGAGACCTCCCGTGCCTGACGAGACCCCGACCACCGACCCGAAGCCCACCGTGGCCGCGACCCCGACCGGGCCCGCCGCCGCCACGACGTACGCGCCCCCGCCGCCCGGGCACCCCCAGGCCGTGCAGGCCGCCTGGGCGGGGCACCCCGGCTACACGGCGCCCTACGGCACGCCCCCGGGGTTCATCGGCCCGCGCCGCCCCACGCTCGTCGAGCGCTACTGGCCGAAGCCGGCCGCGCCGCCGTCCGCGGCGCTGCTCGCCGCCTGCCTCGGTGTCGGTCTGCTCGTCGCCTCGACGTTCTACGCGCCGCGGCTCGGGCTGCAGTCCGGGCTCGTCGCCGTCGCGCTCACCGTGGTCGCGGTCCTCGCGGCCCGCAGCGACGACCGGCCGCGCTCCGCCTACCGGACGACGACCGCCGCTCTGGCCGTGGCCCTCGCCTGGGTGCCGGCGGTCCGGGACGCCGCGCCGACCGTCGCGCTCAGCGTCGTCGGTGCGCTCGGGCTCGCGCTGCTCGCCGCCGCCGACGGCCGGACCTGGCCGTCGGTGCTCCTCACCGGGCCGGCCACGGCCGTCGCGAGCGTCCGCGGCGCGCTGTGGGCCGGCTCCCGGTTCGCCTCGCTGAAGCGGCCGGCGGGCCTGGGACCGTGGCTGCGCGGCGGTGCCCTCGGCCTCCTCGTCGTCTGGGTCGTCGGTGCCCTGCTCGCCTCCGCCGACTCCGCGTTCGCCGCCGTCGTCGACGCGGTCACCCCGAGCCTGGAGCTGCAGTCGCTGCCCGGCCGCGCCGTCCTGCTCGTCATCGGCGCGGTGTTCGCGCTCGCCCTCGCGACCCTCGCCGCGTCGCCGCCCCGGTGGGAGGCCGTGCGGGTGCCGTACCGCGCCGGCTCCTCCGTCGAGTGGGCGGTGCCGCTCGTGCTCGTCGACGTCGTCCTCGCGGTCTTCGTCGCCGTCCAGGCGACCGTGATGTTCGCCGCCCGCCCCGACGCCCTCCTCGGCACCGGGACGACGGCCGCCGAGCGCGCCCGGCAGGGCTTCGGCCAGCTCGTCGCCGTCACGCTCATCGCCGGCGTCCTGCTCGCCTGGGCCGGCCGCCGGGCCGGCACCGACCGGTCGAGCGGACGGCGGCTGCTCGCCCTGCTCGGCGGCGGTCTCGTCGTCCTCGTGCTCGTCGTCGTCGCGTCGGCGCTGCGCCGGATGGCCCTCTACGAGCAGTACTTCGGCTGGACCGTGCTGCGCCTGCACGTCGCGGCGTTCGAGGTGTGGCTCGCGGTGGTCCTCGTGCTCTGCGGGCTCGCGTGGACGGTGCGGCGGGTCGACCTCGTCGCGCGCGGCGTCGTCCTCGCTGCCGGCGGGGCGCTGCTCGGCCTGAACCTCATGAGCCCCGACGCGGTCGCCGCCTCCGCGAACGTCGACCGGTACGCGGCGACCGGCAAGGTCGACCTCGCGTACCTGGCCCGGCTCTCCGACGACGCCGTGCCGGCGCTGACCCGGCTGCCCTCAGCGGACCAGGTCACGGTGCTGGCGGGGCGCGTCGCGAAGCACGACCCCTGGTACGCGGTGAACCTCTCCCGGTTGCTGGCCGCGCGGACCCTGCCGGACACGGCCCCGCCGTCCGAGCTCGGACGGTTCGAGATCCCGGACCAGTCGTAGGGCGACCGCGACCCGACCCGGACGGCCCCGCTCAGACCCCGCTGGCCACCGGGTTCGGGTCGGTCGGGGCGACGGCCACCTCGCGGAGCAGCCAGGCGACGGCCTCGGTCGCCGTCCAGCCCTCGGTGCTGCCGCCGTGCAGCCAGTGCTCG
Organism: Actinomycetota bacterium; assembly: GCA_016213575.1. Classification (GTDB taxonomy): domain Bacteria; phylum Actinomycetota; class Actinomycetes; order Actinomycetales; family Kineosporiaceae; genus R-H-3. Next base: position 1,271 of record JACRAB010000296.1, on the reverse strand, counting down.
TTGTCCAGGCGCCGGGCGCCGGCGAGGTCCGCGCCGAGGGTGACCATCGGCTCCTCGACGTAGCCGTCCTTGCGGTGCTGCCCGAGGCCGACGTCGGAGGTGAGCGCGTTGCACAGGCACTTGGCGCCCGCGGTGCCCTCCGGGTCGCCGCCCTTGCGGATGAACACGTCGACCGGCTCGGCGGGGCAGCGGTAGCCGACCTGCCCGTTCGCCCGGGCGTACGGCTGGCGCAGGTACCCGAGGTCGCACAGCCGCGGCCGGCGCTCGTACTCGGCGTCGTCCGAGAGCGTCCCGGAGAGCTGGGCGACCTTGAACGGGAAGCCGGTCGGGGACGCCGAGGCCTCGGTGCGCACCTCGAGCGTGCCGGCCCGCAGTGCGAGCAGGAGCTCCTCGCGGAGCGGGTCGAGCAGCCCGGACTCCCGGGACAGCGCGAAGAGCGTGCCGACCTGGACGCCGGCCGCACCGGACTCCAGGGCCTTCTTCACCATCTCCGGCTCGCCGTAGCCGCCCGCGAGCCAGAACGGCAGCCCGATCGACGCGAGCGCCTCGAGGGTCGCGTCGTCCCGCGGGCCGTCGACCGGCTGCCCGGTCTCGTCGAGGACGAGCTTGCCGCGCGGCGGGGCGTTGTGGCCGCCCGCGACGGGGCCCTCGACGACGAAGCCGTCGGGGCGGGTGGAGTCCTCGCGGTTGAGGTACTGGGCCAGGACGTGCGAGGACACGATCGCGAGGAAGGTCGGACGGCGCAGCGGCGGCAGCGCGTCGCGCGGCGCGAGCGTCGTCGGGTCGAGCGTGACGTGCCCCGACTCGCCGCCCGCGACGTCGACCGTGACGGTGCCGGGCCGGTGCTCGGCGAGCTCGTCGAGCAGGTGCGGGATCTCGCGCGGGATCCCGGCGCCCATGAGGACGACGTCGATCCCGGCGAGCATCGCGCCGTAGGCGGCGGCCGGGGTCGCCATCTGGATCTTCTCCAGGAAGTTGATCCCGACGAGGCCGCTGTGGCCCTCCTTGGCGAGCCAGACCTCGACGAAGTTGCCGACGACGCTCAGCTCGTCGCGGTGCTGGTCGGGGCGCAGGCCGAGCCGCGGGACCGGCCGGTACGGCTCGCCGCCGCGGCCCTCGGGGCGCAGGTAGGCGTCCACGACGCGGCGGGCGACGTCGGGCAGCGGGAAGTCGGCGAGCGCCCGCTGGACGTGGCCGCCCGGGTCGCCGTCCTGCAGCCGCCGGGCGACGACGACGTCGAGCGCGGTGCCGGACACGACGCCGAGCTGGCC
>JACRAB010000295.1 GCA_016213575.1 Actinomycetota bacterium | reverse complement strand
GGCCCTCGGCTACAAGGTCGTCGAGCTCGGTCAGGGCTTCCTCGCCGGGACCGACCTCGTCGCGGAGTTCCGCCGGCTCACCGACGGGCTCCCCACCGGCCACCAGGAGACGGTGCTGCTCGCCGTCCTCGACGGGCCGGACGTGCTGTACCTCGCCCGGCACGACGGCACCCAGCCTGTGCGTCTGGCGAGCGACGTCGGACGGCGGCTGCCGGCCGTCGTCACGGCCCTCGGCAAGGCGATGCTCGCGAGCCTGCCCGAGGACCAGCTGGAGGCCCGGCTCGGTCTCGTCGACGAGATGCCGGTCCTCACGCCCCGCTCGCACCGGACCGTGGAGTCGCTGCGCGCCGACCTCACGGCCACCCGGGCCCGCGGCTACGCCGTCGACGACGAGCAGAACACCGAGGGCGTCACCTGCCTCGGGGTCGCCGTCCCCGGCATGTCCGACCCACCGACCGCGGTGAGCACGACCCTGCTCACCGCCCGGATGACCACCGACCTGCGGGAGGCGCTCGTGCGCGACCTCACCGACCTGGCACGACAGCTCTCCTCGCTCGCCCGGCTGTAGCCCCGCTCCCCGATCGACCCGCTGCGACAGCTGTATCCAGCGACCCGAACGATGTCCCACAGGCTGAACGCGCAGGCGCGACCTGCGGGTGACCACGCACCGCACGACGACGTGACGAAGGACGGATGATGACCATGGCCGACACCGCGAGCCCGCGCCCGCTCGTCGCCGTGAGCCGGGGCGACCTCCCCGGCACAGCGGTCGCGGGCCTGGCCGCCGCCGCCGAGGTCCGCTCCTGGCCGACCGACACCCCGCCGACCGCCGAGGAGCTGGCCGGGCTCGTCGCCGGCGCGTCCGGGCTGCTCGCCCTGGGCACCGACCGGATCGACGCCGCGCTGCTCGACGCCGCCGGGCCGCAGCTGCGGGTCGTCGCGCTCGCGTCGATGGGCTACGACTCCGTCGACCTCGAAGCGGTCGCCGCCCGCGGCGTCGTCGCGACCCACACCCCGTCGGTGCTCGCCGAGACGACCGCCGACCTCGCCTTCGCGTTGATCCTCATGGCCCGGCGGCGGCTCCGGGCCGCCGCCGAGACGCTGCACGCCGGCGACTGGCGGACCTTCCGGATGGGCGACCTGCTCGGCATGGACGTCCACGGCGCGCGGCTCGGGCTGCTCGGCTTCGGGCAGATCGGCCAGGCGGTCGCCCGCCGGGCGCAGGGCTTCGCGATGGACGTCGTCCACGTCGACCCGGCGCGGCCGGACGGCGGCGGGCTCTCCCGCGCCGTGACGATGGACGAGCTCGTCGCCACGAGCGACGTCGTCAGCGTGCACGTCCCGCTCACCCCGGGCACCCGCGGCCTCGTCGGCCGCGACCTCCTGGCGCATATGAAGCCGACCGCGACGCTCGTCAACACCGCCCGCGGCGGGGTGGTCGACGAGGACGCGCTCCTCGAGGCGCTCGCCGCCGGCACGATCCACTCGGCCGGGCTCGACGTCATGGAGCGCGAGCCGCGCAGCGACCCCGCGGACCGGCTCTTCGCCGAGTCCCGGCTCGTCGTCCTGCCGCACGTCGGCTCCGCGACCGAGGCGACCCGGGCCGCGATGGTCGACCTCGCCGCGCGCAACGTCGCCGAGGTGCTCGCCGGCCGGCCGGCACCGACGCCGGTCCCGGGCACGCCCGCCGTCCCGGGCCTCGTCGCGGGAGCCGCGTCGTGAGCGCCCTGCTCGAGGTGCAGGGCCTCGTGAAGTCCTTCCACGGCAACCGGGTCGTCGACGACGTGTCGTTCACGCTCGAGGCCGGCCGGATCGTCGCGCTCCTCGGCGAGAACGGCGCGGGCAAGTCGACGCTCATCAAGATGCTCGCGGGCGTCTACAGGAAGGACGGCGGCCGGGTGCTCCTCGAGGGCCGGGACCTCGAGGACCCGGGCGTCCGCGGCCGGATCTCCTTCATCCACCAGGACCTCGGCCTCGTCGACTGGATGACGGTCGGCGAGAACATGGCCCTCTCGCTGGGCTTCCCGCGCCGCGGCGGCGGCTCGCGCGGGCTCGTCGACTGGGCCGCCGTCGACGCGCAGGCGACGAAGGCGCTCGCGCTCGTCGGCGGCGGGATCGACCCGTCGACGCGGATGTTCGACCTGCCGCGCACCGAGAAGGCGCTCGTCGCGATCGCCCGCGCGCTCGTCACCGAGCCCGCCCTGCTCGTCCTCGACGAGCCGACCGCGAGCCTGCCGGCGGCCGACGTCCAGCGGCTCTTCGACGTCGTCCGGGAGCTCGCCGCCGGTGGGGTCGGGATGATCTACGTGTCGCACCGGCTCGACGAGGTCTACGACATCGCCGACTCCGTCGTCGTCATGCGCAACGGGGTCAAGGTCGGCGACGCCCCCGTCGCCGAGGTGCCGCCGGCCCGGCTCGTCGAGCTCATCGTCGGGCACAGCACGCGGGCGGTGAGCCCCGGCGAGGTCGGCAGCGCCGTCCGGCTCGAGCTCGACGGGCTCCTCGCCGGCGACGTCGGCCCGGTGGACCTCACCGTCCGGCAGGGCGAGGTCGTCGGCCTCGTCGGGCTGCGCGGCGCCGGCCAGACCGAGGTCGGCCGCGCGATCGCCGGCGCCACGGCGGTGACCGGCGGCCGGTTGCGGCTGG
>JACRAB010000300.1 GCA_016213575.1 Actinomycetota bacterium | reverse complement strand
GGCGTCCACGACGCGGCGGGCGACGTCGGGCAGCGGGAAGTCGGCGAGCGCCCGCTGGACGTGGCCGCCCGGGTCGCCGTCCTGCAGCCGCCGGGCGACGACGACGTCGAGCGCGGTGCCGGACACGACGCCGAGCTGGCCGGTCCGGGCGACGGCGTTCGCGAGCTGCCAGGAGGACACGCCGACGCCCATGCCGCCCTGGATGACGACAGGCAGGCGTACGAGAGGTGCTGGGGACATCGTCGTACCTCGGGTGGACTCGGTCGGACGGGTGAATGCCAGCGTCGCAGGAGCGTTCAAGATCCCCGGGGGTCCAAGGTCCTGTTCCCGTCGGGCGGCGTGCGTCGTCGGTCAGCCGTCGAGTGCGGCCCCGAACCGGCCGCCGGGGTCCCGGACGCCGACGATGCCGGGGGTGTCCGCCTCGAGGAGGATCGCGTCGGAGTCTCTGAGGCCGAAGCCGACGGCCCCGTCGAAGACGGACGCCGCTCCCGCGTCCCGGACGCCGCCGAGGTCCTCGCCGGGGACACCGACGAGCAGCACCCAGTCGGCGGCCGCCCCGTGGGACGAGAGCGACGAGCCGAAGCCGTCGCCCGCCTCCGCGGTGCCGGGGACGCGCGGACGGGCGGCCGTGTCCTGGGTGAGCTGCGCGACGGTCGTCACGTCGAGGTCCACCGCCGGTCCGGCCCCGGTCGCGGCGAGGAAGGTCACCGACCCCGCGCCCGCGCGACCGGAGACGACGTCGCCCGGGGCGCCGATGGCGACACTGTTCGCGAAGGACTTCTCGTCGAGCTGGGCGACCAGGAGTGCGGCGCCGAACCGGTCCCCGGCCCGTGCGGTGCCCACGACCCCGGCGGTGTCCTGGCCGACGACCGTGCTGCCGGCCCCGGTGAGCCCGCTCGTCGTGGCGCCGGGAAGGAACGTCACCGACCCGGCCGACGCGTTCTCCCCCGGGGCCCCGACGGCCAGGTCGTCCACGGAGGCGCCGGGGAAGCCCAGCTGTCCGGCGGCGAGGGCGGCGCCGAATCGGTCGCCGGCATCGGCACGGCCCGGCACACCGGGGCTGTCCTGGTCGAAGGCCCTCGCGGCGGCGGGCAGGCCGATCCCGTTGCCGGCGTTGGTGAACGCGACGACCGCCCCCCGCCCGGTGTTCTCACCGGGGACGCCGACCGCAAGGTCGGTGTCCCCGTCGCCGTCGAAGTCGCCCGTCGCCAGGGACGCGCCGAGGCGGTCGCCGTCCTCCGGGGTGCCCGGCACCCCCGCGGAGGCGGCGGTGACGATGCGCTGCGGCAGACGGGTCACCCCGATGGCCAGCTGGTCGCTGTGCACGACGACGAAGCCCCCCTGCCCGCTGCCGGTCGCGGTGACCCGCTCGCCGGGGATGCCGATGACGAGGTCGGGCCGCTCGTCGCCGTCGAGGTTGCCGACGGCGAGGGTCGCGCCGAACCCCTCGCCGGGGCGGGCGGTCTCGGCCGTGACCGTGCTCTCGGTGTGGATCCGGTTCGGGGTCGGCGCGTCCGAGCCGCTGAACAGGACGGTGACGGAACCGCGGCCCCCGTTCTCGCCCGGGGCGCCGACCGCGAGGTCGAGACAGCCGTCCCCGTCGAAGTCGCCGGTCACCGTCGCCGCCCCGAACCGGTCGCCGGCCTCGGCGGTGCCCGGGACCGCGGCGCCGCCCGCCAGCACCGGCGCTCCCTGCACGAGGCGCAGGTCGCGGTACCCCGGGAACTGCGGCGCGACGAGGTGGACGGCGCCGGCGTCGTCGCCGCGCCCCGGTTCGCCGATGGCCCAGTCGTAGATGCCGTTGCCGGTGATCTGGCGGTCCTGGCCCGGGACGCGGCTGACGCACGTGCCGATGCGGGCGTCCGCCGCGGTGACGCTGACGGACAGCACCGTCGCCGGGACGACGAGGGACACGGCGACGCACAGCCGCAGGCGGCGGGAGGAGCGGGTCACGACGACTCCTTCGGACGGCGGTCCGCGCGCCCGTGGAAGTGCACGCCCCGGCGCGTGCCGCCGGGCGACCCGGCGGTGATCATGACGCTAGCAGCGGCCCGTCCGCGTGCACAGGGCCGCGCGGGCAGGTGCCGACGTGCGGTCGTGCCGCCGCCGGGTACTGCTGCGCCGCAGGTCACGGCAGGATGTGCCCGTGACCGAGCAGCCCGCCCCAGAGGGCGTCGTCTTCCCCGCCCACGGCGGCCGCCGCTCGACGTCGCGGACCGGGCAGGCCGTGCTCGCGGACGCCGTCCGCACCTACGACCCCGACCTCGCGGCCCGGGTCGAGGGACTGTCGGACTGGCGGACCGGGTACCTCGACCCGTTCCGGCACCTCACGCTGCTCGAGGGCGCCGGCCCGGTCGAGATCGCCACTGCGGGGCTGGACTCGGTGCACGCCCGGTTCGTCGTCGACGTCGGCGGCAAGGACCTGCCGCTCGACGTCGCGCTCTCCGGCGGCGTCGCCGACGAGGAGCGGATGCCCTCGATCCACACGGTCGTCGTCGAGGGGCGTGGCGTCCCGGCGGCGGACGGCGCCGGGGCTGCCGGGCTGTCGGTGCCGTACGCCGGCGGCCGGCTCGCCGGGGACGCCCTCGGGCACCGGCTCGACGCCTGGCTCGCCGCCGGCACCGTGGAGCCGTCGTTCGCGGACGCCGTCCGGTCCGTCGCCGCCGAACCCGGCTGGCTGGACGCCCGCGACCTCACCGTCGTCGTCCTCGGCGCCGGCGCCGAGATGGGCCCGCTCGTCTCGCTGCTGCGCTGGGGCGCCCACGTCGTCGCCGTCGACCTGCCCCGGCCCGCGATCTGGCGCCGGCTCCTCGAGGTGGCCCGGACGTCCCCCGGCCGGCTCTCCGTCCCGGTCTCGCGCTGGCTGCCCGCCGGGGCCTCCGACGACGAGGTCGCGGACGCCGCCGGGGTCGACCTGCTCACGCAGGCGCCCGCCGTCCTCGGCTGGCTCGCCCGGATCGAGGGGCCGTTCACGCTCGGGCACTACGTCTACGCGGACGGCGCCCTGCACACCCGGGCGTCCGTCGCCGTCGACGCGGTGACCGCAGGCCTGCTCGCCGCCCGGGACGACGTCTCGCTCGCGTTCCTCGCGACCCCGACGGACGCGTTCCTCGTGCCGGCCGACGCCGTCGAGGACTCCCTCCGCCGCTACGCCGACCGCACGCTCCTCGGGCGCCTGGGCCGGATCGGCTCCGCGGGCCGGCTCTTCACCGCGAACTACGACGGCGTCGTCGACCTGCCCGACGGCACCCCGGTCGGCCTCAACGACTCGCTCGTGCCGCAGCAGGGCCCGAACTACGCGCTCGCCAAGCGGATCCAGCGCTGGCGGGCGGTGCAGGCCAGGGCCTCGGGGCGCCTGGTGTCGCTCAACGTCGCGCCCGCGACCCGGACCCGCTCGGTCATGCGCAACCGGGTGCTCGCCGCCGCGTACGCGGGGGCGCACCGGTTCGGCGTCGAGGTCTTCGACCCGTCGACGTCGAACACGCTCATGGCCGCGCTGCTCGTCCACGACCTGCGCAACCCCTCGGCGGTGGCCAACCCCGCCGTCGACCTCGCGCACCCGCTCGAGGTCGTCTGGCAGGGCGCGAACCACGGCGGCCTGTGGCGCACCCCGTGGAAGCCCCGCTCCGTGCTCGGCATCGCCGTCGTCCTCGGCATGGTCCAGCGCAGCGCCTGACCGCCGTCCGCCCGCAGAACGGCGGTGGCCGGGTCGACCCGGGAGGGGGTCGACCCGGCCACCGGGTCATGCGAGGCGTTGCGTCAGTGCGAGACGGCCTTCTCGGCACCGGCACCCGTGAGGGACCGGACCTCCATCTCGGCGTACTTCTCGAGGTTCGTCTCCTCGCGGCTCGTCACGCTGCCGAGCCAGCCGAGGAAGAACGAGAGCGGGATCGAGACGATGCCCGGGTTCTCGAGCGGGAACCAGCTGAAGTCGATGCTCGTGTTCGTGATCATCGACAGGCCGAGGCCCGTCACCGGGTCGACCTTGCCGGACATGACCGGCGAGAAGACGATGAGGCCGACGGAGGAGATGAGCCCGCCGTAGATGCTCCACACCGCGCCGCGGGTCGTGAAGCCCTTCCAGAACAGGGAGTACAGGATCGTCGGCAGGTTCGCCGACGCCGCCACCGCGAAGGCCAGGGCCACGAGGAAGGCGATGTTCTGGTCCTTGGCGTAGATGCCGCCGACGATCGCGACGAGGCCGATGACGACCGCGGTGATCCGGGCCACCCGCACCTCGTCGTCCGCGCTGACCTTGCCCTTCTTGATGACGCTGGAGTACACGTCGTGGGCGAAGGAGGCGCTCGCGGTGATGGTCAGGCCGGCGACGACCGCGAGGATCGTCGCGAAGGCGACCGCCGCGATGACACCGAGCAGGAGCGTGCCGCCGAGCTCGTACGCCAGGAGCGGCGCGGCCGAGTTCGCCTTGCCGGGAGCGGCGAGGATCGCCTTCGGGCCGACGAGCCACATCGCGCCGTAGCCGAGGACGAGCGTGAACAGGTAGAAGCCGCCGATGAGCCAGATCGCCCAGACGACCGAGCGACGGGCCTCCTTGGCCGAGGGCACCGTGTAGAACCGCATGAGGACGTGCGGCAGACCGGCGGTGCCGAGCACGAGCGCCATCGACAGCGAGATGAAGTCGATCTTCGTGAGGTTCGAGAGCCCGTACTTCAGACCCGGGTTGAGGACGGCGTCCGCGGGGAGCGGCTCCTTCTTCGGGTTGGCGGCCGCGGCGTCACCGAGCAGGGCCGACAGGTTGACGCCCGACTTGGCGAGCACCCACGCGGTCATGAGGCCGGCGCCCGTGATGAGCAGGACCGCCTTGATGATCTGGACCCACGTCGTGCCCTTCATGCCGCCGACGAGCACGTAGACGATCATGAGGACGCCGACGACCATGATGGTGATGTTCTGGCCCGCGGTGCCCGTGACGCCGAGGAGCAGGTTGACCAGGCCACCGGCACCGGCCATCTGGGCGAGCAGGTAGAACAGCGAGACCGCGAGGGTCGAGATGGCCGCGGCGGTCCGGACCGGACCCTGGCGCAGCCGGAACGACAGCACGTCGGCCATCGTGAACTTGCCGGTGTTGCGCAGCAGTTCGGCGACGAGGAGCAGGGCGACCAGCCAGGCCACGAGGAAGCCGATCGAGTACATGAACCCGTCGTAGCCGGAGACCGCGATGGCCCCCGCGATCCCGAGGAACGACGCGGCCGACAGGTAGTCGCCCGCGATGGCGATGCCGTTCTGCCGGCCGGTGAAGGCGCGACCGCCGGCGTAGTAGTCCGCCGCCGACTTGTTGTTGCGGGAGGCGCGGATGACGATGACGAGCGTCACCGCGACGAACAGGACGAAGATCGAGATGTTGACGGCCGGGCTGCCGACCGACGTCGCCGCGTCCGCGGCCAGGCGCACCGCGCTCACTTGATCTCACCGCTCTCGATGTGCTCGCGGAGGCTCTCCGCCGCGGGGTCGAACTGACGGTCGGCCCAGCGGGCGTAGATCATCGTGATCGCGAACGTCGAGACGAACTGGAGCAGGCCGAGCACGAGCCCGACGTTGATGTTGCCGACGAGCTTGATGGACATGAAGTCCCTGGCGTACGCGGCGAGGAGCACATAGGCGAAGTACCAGGTCAGGAAGAACGCCGACACGGGGAAGACGAACCGGCGGAAGTTCTTGCGGAGAACCGCGAACTCCTCACTGGCCTGCACCTCCTCGTACGACGTGCCGCTGCTGCGGCCTACAGGTGTCTGGGACACGAGACCTCCCTCTCGTCACCCGGGTGCTCCGATGCACACCGGCTTGTGATGACGCTCACTGTGTGCGGGCGGGAGCGGGGACTGAAGGGGGTCGTCACGGACGTGCGACCGGCGGTCCCGGCGTCGCGGCGATCGGGGAACCGGTCTGCGACGAGCGGTACCTCACCCGCGCCGAGTGGTGCGCGTCACAACGGTTCGCCTGTGCGCACGAACGACCACGAACGGTGCTCGGGCGGCGCCTCAGGGGTCGCGGCGGGCGGGGCCCCGGTCGAGCACGAGCCGCTCCGGGGTGTGCAGCCGGACCATGGTGCGCCCGACGGACTTCGGCACCGTCCTCCGGGTCAGCAGGGACACCCCGACCATGACGGCGAACGCGGTCGGCACGGTCCAGGCCGCGGGCTGCGCGAGCAGGGCCCCGAGCAGGCCGGGGGAGGAGCCGACGGACGTCGCGGCGTCGGTGAACCTGGCCCCGACGACGATCGTCCACAGCACCGCGCCGGACGCGAGCGAGCCGCCGACGACGAGGCCCGCGACCGCGCCGGCCTTGGTCAGCCCGCGCCACCAGATCCCCAGGACGAGCAGCGGGCAGAAGGTCGAGGCGGCCACCGCGAACGCGAGCCCGACGGTGTCGGCCAGGCTCGTGCGCAGGGTCGCGAAGGAGAGCACGATCGGGACGGCGACGGCGAGGACGGCGCCCAGCCGGAAGCCGCGGACCGTCGACCGCAGCCTGCCGCGCAGCAGGTCCTGCGAGAGCACCCCGGCGACCGAGACGGTGAGCCCGCTCGACGTCGACAGGAACGCGGCGAACGCGCCCGCGACGAGGAGCATCGAGACCCCGGTCGCCCACGGCTCGGGGAGCATCCGGCTCGGCAGCAGGAGCACGACGGCGTCCGTGCGACCGGTGAGCAGCAGGTCGAGGGCGTAGATCCGGCCCATCGCGCCGTAGAACGGCGTGAAGACGTAGAACGCCCCGAGCAGCCCGATGACGACGAGCGTCGTCCGGCGCGCGGCGCGGCCGTCCGGGTTGGTGTAGAAGCGCACGAGGACGTGCGGCAGGCCCATCGTGCCGAAGAAGAGCGCGAGCAGGAGCGAGTAGAGCCGGTACGTCGGGTGGTCGCGGCCGCCGGCCCCGGCGAGCGGCTGGGACCAGGTCGCGCCGTCCGCCGCCCGCACGCTCTCGACGTGCGGCACGACCGAGCCCGCGGGCAGGGTCACCTCGCTGCCGCCCTCGACGACGCGCCGCCCGGCCCCGAGCACGACCGGCCCGTCGACGCGGACGCCGTCCAGGGTGCCGCGCATCGTCACCGGCACGGCCTCGTCGACCCGTAGCCGGACGGTGTCCGGCACCCGGACCGTCGTCGTCTCCCGCACCGTCGGCGGCTGCGGCCGGGACGGGTCCGGGGCGCCGTCCGACTGCCACGCGACGGCGAGGATGAGCACCGGGACGGCGATCGCGGTGAGCTTGAGCCAGAACTGGAACGCCTGGACGAACGTCACCGAGCGCATGCCGCCCGCGACGACGTTGAGCATGACGACGACGCCGACGACGAGCGCCCCGACCCAGCGCGGCGCGCCCGTGACCGTGCGCAGGGCCAGCCCGGCCCCCTGGAACTGGGGTAGCAGGTAGAGCCAGCCGATGCCGACGACGAGCATCGAGGCGAGGCGGCGCACGGTCCGCGACGCGAGCCGGATCTCCGCGAAGTCGGGCAGCGTGTAGGCGCCCGAGCGGCGCAGCGGGGCGGCGACGAGCGCGAGCAGCACGAGGTAGCCGGCGGTGTAGCCGACGGGGTACCAGAGGATGTCGACGCCGAAGGTGAGGACGAGCCCGGCGACCCCGAGGAACGACGCCGCCGACAGGTACTCCCCGCAGATCGCCGAGGCGTTCCAGCGCGGGCCGATCATCCGGCTCGCGACGTAGAAGTCGGACGTCGTCCGGGACAGCCGCAGGCCCACCGCACCGACCCCGAGGGTCGCGACTGCCACGAGGATGACGGACAGGACGGCGGGCCAGGCCGCGGTGTCGGTGGAGACCACGGGCCGTCAGTCGCGCTCGACGAGCTCGGCGAAGTCCCGCTCCGTGCGCTCGGCGGCGCGCACGAGCCACCAGGACGCCGCGAGCAGGAGCGGGTAGACGGTCACCCCGAGGAGCAGCCACGGGAGCGGGACCGTGAGGATCCGGACGGTCGCGAGCCGCGGCTCGACGGTGAACAGCACCGGCAGCGCCGCGAGGAATACCGCGACGACCGCGAGCACCGTGAGCCCGCGCCGCAGCTGGGCCCGCAGCAGCGAGCGCATGTAGACCTCGCCGATGTCGGTCTGCTCGTCGATCTCGCGGGTCGGCGGCCGGTTCGGCGGGCGGGTCGCGGCGGCCATGCGCGGGTTGGTCACCCGGACGCGCGGCGTCCTGTCCTTCCGGTCGCCGCGCCCTGCCGGCCGGGGCTCCGTCAGCGCGTCTCCCGGGTCAGGCTCGCGGCCCGGACGAGCCGGTCGCGCAGCTCCTTGGTGTGCCGGCGGCTCACCTGGAGCACCCGGTCACCGAGCCGGACGGCGCACCGCCCGCCGTCGATGCGGATCTCGTCGACGTGGGGCAGGGCCACGAGGGTGCTGCGGTGGATGCGGACGAAGCCCGCGGCCGCCCAGCGTTCCTCGAGCGTCGTCAGCGGGATCCGGACGAGGTGGCTGCTCGACGCGGTGTGCAGCCGGGCGTAGTCGCCGTGCGCCTCGACGAACCGCACCTGGGAGCGCTGCACGAAGCGGGTGACCCCGCCCAGCTCGACGGCGATCGTCTCGTCCTCCGGGCCGGCGTCCGCCTCGACGGGGGCCGGGCCGATCGCCTCGACGACCCGCTTGACCGCCTCGGCGAGCCGCTCGGGCCGCACCGGCTTCATGACGTAGTCGGTCGCGCGCAGGTCGAAGGCGTCGATCGCGTGCTGGTCGTAGGCGGTGACGAAGACGACCTGGGGGCGCTGGGAGAACCGGGCGAGCACCCGGGCCAGGTCGAGACCGTCGAGGCCGGGCATCTTGATGTCGCAGAAGATGACGTCGACGGGCTCGGCGTCCAGGGCCCGCAGCGCCTCGGCGCCGCTCGTCGCCGTCCGGATCGGGCCGACCCGCGGGTCCCGGGAGAGCAGCCAGGCGAGCTCCTCGCGCGCCGGTGCCTCGTCGTCCACGACGAGGGCACGCAGCGGAGAGCTCTCCGCGCGTGCCGCAGGCGTCGTCGCACCGGACATGCGCCTGAGGTTAACGGGGACCACCCGTGGTTCTGAAGGGGCAGGGGTGGTGGACCTGCGGCTCAGCCGGCGGCGGGGCAGCCGCGGGCCGCGTTCCAGCGCTCGACGGCGGCCTCCACGGCCGCCAGCGGGAACCCCGTGACCTCGCTGAACACGTACGGCGTCTCGGCCTCGAGGTAGAGCGCCGCGGCGGCCTCGCGCACGGAGCCGGCGGGGCAGCCGTCGCTGTCCTCGGCGGCGGCGAGGTCGAGCGTCGCGACGACCGCCTGCCCGGGGCCGAGGTCGTACGGCAGCGGCGGCTGCGACACGAGCCGGAGCCCGCCGGCGTCCGGGGCCGACCGCGGGGTCACGAGGGCCGACAGGTTGCCGTGGTTGACGACCCGGACCGTGGCGACGCCGCCCCCGCCGTCGGAGGCGACGACGACGGCGACGTGCAGCCCGGTGCGCGACGGCGGGCACAGCGGGTCGAGGACGTCGAGGAGCGCGGCCCGGTCGACGACGGTCGCGAGCGCGGTGAACCGCCGTCCCTGCCGGTCGAGCTCGATGACCCGCACCCGCGCCGGGAGCACGCCGGAGGCCTCGCAGTCGGCGCTCACCGTCGCCGCGAGGGTCACGGACGTCTGTGGCGCGAGCGGCGCGGCCGGCGGGGTGTCGACCGTGGCCGTCCCGAGCCCGACGAGGTCGACGTCGACGACCCGGCGCGCGACGCCGCCCCGGTTCGTCAGCTCGACGGTCGCCCGGACGTGGTCGAGGTCGCCGCCCTCGCGGCCCGCGGGCCGGACCCGGGCGAAGAGCCCGGCGTCGACCGGCGGCTCGGCGGTGACGTCGGAGGCGTCGTCCGCCGACGCCGTCGGGGCCGCCGTCGAGGGGGCCGGCGAGGTCGGCCGGGGAGCGGGGCCGTCGTCCGTACCGCCGTTCTGGGTGAGCCCGACGCCGACGAGCGCGAGGACGGCGAGCACGGAGGCGGCCGTCGGGCCATACCGCTGGAGCCGGCCGCGGGGCGGCCGCGGCTCCTCGGCGGCCGCCGGGTCGTCGAGGTCGACGGCGCTTCCGCCGCCCGGCGGGGGCTGCGGCACCGCGCTCCCGGTGACCTCCTTGCTCATCCCGTGATTGTGAGGCCTATCCGGCGCGCACGCCCGGGTGGAACTTGGGCACCCGGAAGCTCACCTTCGTGCCGGCGCCCGGGGCGGTCTCGACGACGAGGCCGTAGTCGTCCCCGAAGACCTGCCGCAGCCGGGCGTCGACGTTGCCCAGGCCGACGGAGTCCGCCTCGGACTCCCCGGCGAGGATCCGCCGGACGAGCTCCGGGTCGGTGCCGACGCCGTCGTCCTCGACCCAGATGAGCGCCTCCGACCCCGCGTCCTGGGCGCCGAGGGTCACGTGCCCGATGCCGGTCTTGCCCTCGAGGCCGTGCCGGACGGCGTTCTCGACGAGCGGCTGGACGGCGAGGAAAGGGACGGCGACCGGCAGCACCTCGGGCGCGACGACGAGCTGCACCTGGAGCCGGTCGCCGAACCGGGCCTGCTCGAGCACGAGGTAGCGCTCGATGTTGCGCAGCTCGTCGGAGAACGTCGTGAACTCGCCCCCGCGGCGGAAGGCGTACCGGGTGAAGTCGGCGAACTCCAGGAGCAGCTCGCGGGCCCGCTCGGGGTCGGTGCGGACGAAGCTCGCGATCGCGGCGAGCGAGTTGTAGACGAAGTGCGGGCTGATCTGCGCCCGCAGCGCCCGCAGCTCGGCCTCCGCGGCGCGCGACCGGGACTGGTCGAGGTCCGCGAGCTCGACCTGGGCGGACACCCAGCGGGCCACCTCGTCGGTCGCCCGGACCAGCCCGGCGTTCGTCTCCGGCCCGTAGGCGATGAGCGCCCCGACGACCCGGTCCTCGCTCGTCACCGGCGAGACGACCGCCGTCCGGATCGGGCAGTCGACCGACCCGCAGAAGACCTCCGGACCCTCCAGGACGACGCTGCGCCCGGTCCGCAGCACCTCCGCCGCGTGCACGGAGGCCTGCGGGGCGTGGTGGTTGCCGGCGCCGTCCCAGGCGAGCGTCGACCCGGCGTCGGTGAGGGCGACCGCCGACGTGCCGAGCAGCGTCCGCAGGTGCTTGGCGGCCCGGCTCGCCCCGGTCGGGGTGAGCCCCTCGCGCAGGTGCGGCGCCGCCAGCCCCGCGGTGTGCAGCGTCGCGAACGTCGCCCGGTCCGCGGGCCCGCCGAGGTCGCGCCCGCGCAGGATCGCCCACCCGATGACGAGCGCCACGAGCGCCACGACGACCGTGGCCGCGACGAGCACCACCCACGGCCCGATCCCGGCTGCGCCCATGCGGTGCACCGTAGCCGCCGGACGCAGGTGCCGGAACGGTGCGCACGGGGCGGACGGCGGGCGGTCGGGCGGGGCGCCGAACGGGGTGTTGCGGCGGGTGTGATGCTGCAGCGGGCGCGGGTAGCGTCCGCT
This sequence comes from Actinomycetota bacterium, assembly GCA_016213575.1. Lineage (GTDB taxonomy): Bacteria > Actinomycetota > Actinomycetes > Actinomycetales > Kineosporiaceae > R-H-3. The sequence continues at coordinate 978 of JACRAB010000300.1, read as the reverse complement.
GCGTGCCCGCCGCCGACGTCCTGCCGCCGGAGGTCGTCCGCGCCGCCGTCGGCGACGGCGACCTGCTCGACGTCGTCGCGGAGCCGCTCGGCGGCGGGACGGGGGCCGCGACCGCGTCCGTGGTCCGCTTCCGCGGGCGCGTGCTGCGGGGCGGCGAGGTCGTGCCGTTCAGCCTCGTGCGCAAGACGGTGCGACCCGTCACGACCGGCCGGCACGCCGCTGCCGCCGTCCGGCCGGACCACTGGGCGCACTGGCGCCGGGAGCCCCTCGCGTACGCGTCGGGCCTGCTGCCCGCCGGGCCTCACCTGTTCAGCCCGCGCTGCTTCGGCGCCGGCGAGGACGTCGTCCATCTCGAGGACGTCACCGGCCCGGCACCGTCGCCCGTCGAGGCGGCAGCGGCCCTGGCCCGCTGGCAGACGCCGACCCATGTCGGGCCGCCGGCGCTGCCGTGGCTGGCGGACCATCCGCTCGCGCAGCGGTTGGCGGTGACGGACCTCGACCTGACGTCGGCAGCCGACGCCCGGTTCGGCGTCCTGCTGCAGAAGGCGTGGACGGACCGGTGGACGCTCCTGGCCCGGCTGGACGACGTCCCGCGGGTGCTGACGCACGGGGACCTCGGCCTGGGCAACCTCGTCAGGACCGACCGGGGCATCGTCGCGATCGACTGGGCGACAACGGGTACCGCCCCGGTCGGGGCCGACCTCGCGCTCCTGGTGCTCTCGTTGGAGCGGCCTGCCGAGGCCGACGAGCCCGTCGCGGCCTACCTCGCCGGGACCGACCCGGGGCTGACGCCGGAGCGGGTGCTCCTCGGCTACCGGGTCACGGCACTGCTGACCGGGATCAGCCGGATGCACTGGATGCTCGCCCGGGGCGATGCGCCGCCGCCCGGCTACGTGGACCTGCTCACGGACCTCCTGGACGCGATCGGTGACCCCTGACCTTGATCGAAGAGTCGATGGTCGTGTCCTCCTGCACCTC